>QHRX01000147.1 GCA_003221455.1 Candidatus Rokuibacteriota bacterium | reverse complement strand
TCAAGCCCGGCTACGAGGCGACCTACGCGGGGCGCCCCCCCGTGTACTCGGTGGCTGGGGTGGGCGAGATCGTGAAGTGGGAGCGCCTCCCGACCGGGCGCTACAACATTCTCCTCCGCGGTGCCGCCCGGGCGCGCATCGAGCGCGAGCTCCCGGCGGATACGCTCTACCGGCTCGTCGAGCTCCGGCGGCTCGACGAGGTGCCGCCGACGGCGGCCGCCCGCCCGCACGTCGACCGGATCCGGGTCCTCTGCCGCCGGCTGCTGGTCGCGCTCGGTCGGCCTCGCGAGCTCCTGGACGAGATGCTGCGCGACGGGCAGGCGCCCGGCGCCGTCGCGGACCAGGTCGCCTCGGCGGTGATCCCCGCCCCCGCGCTCCGTCAGGAGCTGCTCGAGACCCTCGCCGTCGACCGCCGGCTCGAGCGGGTGGCGGCCGCCCTCGAGGAGCTCGTCCGCCACATCCGAGGCGCGCGTGACCCCGACGATCGCCCGCGCTGAGCTCGGCCGCCGGCGGCCCGGACGGACGGGGTCAAGACTGTAGGGTGGACCCGCTCACGCACGGGTTGATCGGCGGCGCGATGGCGCAGGCCGGCTTCCGCCAGCGCTGGGGCCGGCAGGCCACTCTCGCGATGGTGGGCGGCGCGATGCTGCCCGACGTCGACATCTTCTGGAGCCACGGGGTGTGGGCGCTCGAGACCCATCGCGGCATCACCCACTCGCTCGTGGGGGCCCTCGGCATCGCGGCGGTCCTCGGCGCCGCCCTCCTGCCGTTCGGCCGCGAGAAGCGCTGGCCGCTCCTGGCCGGGCTCTCGCTGCTCGCGATCCTGGGCGGGCATCTCTTCATGGACCTCGTCAACAATTACGGGATCCAGCTCTTCCTTCCGTTCTCGCGGGCGCGGCCGGCCCTCGACCTCGTCTTCATCCTCGACCCGCTGATCACGCTTCCGATGCTCGCGGCGCTCGTCGGCGGCGCCGTCTGGCCCGCCCGGGCCGCCCGGCTCGGCCAAGCGGCGTTCGCGTGGCTCGCCGTGTACCTGGTGGCGCTCGCGCTGAGTCACGGCGCCGCGGTCGCGGAGCTCCGCCGGGCGGCCGAGGCGCAGGGCGTGCGGGCGCTCGACGTCTCGGCGCTGCCGGAGCCGCTCAATCCGCTGACCTGGGCCGGCTTCGTCGACGACGGCCGCTACTACTGGCGCGGGCGCGTGTCGCCGCTCGGGGCTCCCGTGGTCCTCCGCCCCGTGCTGAAGGCGTCGAGCGCGGACGCGGCGGCGCTGGCCGCGCGCTCGCCCGAGGTCCAGCTCTATCTCTGGTTCGCCCGCTTCCCCACGCTGATCGAGCGGGTCGAGGGCGGCCGGCGCATCCTCGACTACACGGACCTCCGCTTCCCCCCGCTCTTCGGCCGCCGCTCATTCGCGCGCCTGCGCGTCATCGTCTCGCCCGAGGGCGCGGTCGAGCGGGTGCTGTTCGACCCATGAGGCGAGGGGGCCGGGGCGGGGGCGCCGGGGTGAGCGTCGCGATCTTCTTCTCGCTCTGGCTCTGCGCGGCCGGCGCCGCAGCGGCGGGCGCGTGGCTCGGAGTCCGTATTCGCGATCTGTCCGAGACCGAGATGGACGAGATCTCGGCACGCCACGGCATCCGGGAGGGTTACGGCGTGATGGTGGTCGCCGTGCTCGACGGCTCGCCGGCGGCGAGCTCGAACCTCCGGGGCGGCGACGTCGTCGTCGGTTTCGAGGGCCGACCGATCGTCGACAGCCGGATGTTTCAGCGGGTCGTGGCTGCCGCGCCGCTCGACCGCGAGCTCCCGTTGACCGTCCTGCGACGCGACGGGCGCCGTCAGCTCCTGGTCCGGCTTCAGCCGATGCCGCGGGAGATCGCCGGCGAGCGGGTCGCCGCCGAATTCGGCTTCTTCCTGCGCGAGAGCCTCGCCGAGGCGCGGGGCGGCCCGCGGGCGGGGACGGCCGACAGCGAGGCGCTCGTCACCGACGTGCTGCCGGGGGGGCCGGCGGAACGCGGCGGCCTGATGCCGGGCGACATCCTCCGCCTGATTGACGGCGAGCCGCTCGCGTCGTTCCGCGACGCGACCCTCATCCTCTCGCGCGTGCCGCTCGATCAGCCGCTCCGCCTGGTGGTCCGCCGGGGACCGGAGGACCAGCTCGCGCTCACCCTGCCGGGGCCGAGCCGGCCCTGACCGCCGCCCCGCCCGCGCCTTGCGCCGTCGCGGCTGGCAGTTTACGGTGTCTCTATGAGACGCGATCCGCCGGAGCCGCGCCGGGCACGCGTCGGTGCGCGCGCGACGGTCGCCGCCGCCCTCTTCCTGGCCGTCGCCGCCGCGGGGGCGGCGCGGGCGGCGGGGCCGAGCCGACTCCCGGAGCGCGCGGCGGGAAGCGCGCGCCTCGCGGGCCAGCTCCTGGTGGCGACGTCAGAGATGGGCGACCCGCGCTTCTTCCACGCCGTCATCTACATGATTGAGCATGACGCGAGCGGCGCCATGGGGCTCCTCGTGAACCGCCCGGTTGCGACCGTGCCCCTGGCCCGGCTGCTGGCCGACGTGGGTGCGGACACGGCGGGAGTCAGCGGGACGATCCGGGTTCGCCTCGGTGGCCCCGTCGAGGTCAGCCGGGGCGCGGTGCTGCACACCGCGGAATATGCCACCAAGGAGACCCTCCGCGTCACCAGCCTGGTGTCGGTGACGTGGGAGCCCGAGATCCTGCGCGCGATCGCCGGCGGCTCCGGCCCGCGGCGGAGCCTGTTTGCGCTCGGCTACGCCGGCTGGGGGCCGGGTCAGCTCGAGGCCGAGATCACGGCGGGGGCCTGGATCGCGGTGCCTGCCGACGAGGAGCTGGTGTTCGGCGACGACGACGAGGAGAAGTGGGAGCAGGCGATCTCGAAGCGGCTCATAGAACTCCCCGGCGCGGAAACCCTGTCCCTTCAGGGCGGGGAGGAGCGCCGACCTCCGTGGTACACTGTCCCCGGTTGGAGCTGAGCACGCGCTCCGCGAGCGGCCCTGGCGATAACCAAGCCGTGGGTGCGCTCAGACAGCCGTCGAAACGACGGTGGTGCTGGCCGCTGAGGCTACCCTGCGGTAACGGGGTCCGATGAAGCGGCAACCTGGAACCGCAAGGCCAGGCTCTCGGATTGAATGCACCGCGCTTTCCTCGTGAAAGCCCCGGACTTCAGTCGGGGCGATGTTTACCTAGGACGTGGCCGGACGCCCCGCTCCTCCGGCTCCCCGCGCCTGACTGCGCGCGGCCGCATCGACGAGCCAGCCGAAGTACCCGACGCCGAGCGAGAGGACGACCACCACCGCCGCGGTGGCGATGGCCGAGACCGTGGAGAGCAGCTTGATCGTCCCGCTCGCCAGGCCGGTGAAGGCGAGGCCCAGGACCGGCATGACTGGCGCCCCGCAGCCCATCACGCTGCACGACCCCGTGGAGAAGCCCAAGACGCCCGCCAGCGCGGCGGCCAGCCCGCCCTGGCGGCTCGTTCCCGCCGGCCAGCCGGCGCGCCCGATCCGGTCGCGGACCTCGACCCAGAGCGCGAGGTAGGCGCCGAAGAGAAGGGCCACGGCGAGGAAGCGGAGCAGGTCAGCGACCGTGACGGCGACGCCCCACTCCACACCCCACGGGTTGTCCGAGGAGAACCAGAACAGGGCGAGGTTCGGGAGGAACGCGAGCCGTTGGCCGAGCGGCACGTCCGCCGACACGAGGTAATGGGGCAGCGCCGCGAGCCAGGGGTTGAGAGTGAAGTAGTCGCAGGGCTTGCGCGCCATGGAGAGCACGAGCGGCGGCAGGAGTACGCTGACGGCGAGGGCACCCGCCACCGCGGTCCCGAACACCGCGGGGCGGCCCCGCACGGCGGCGCCGATCCCCCGCACCGCGCGCGCCAGTCCACGTCCTGCCCCGCCAAGTAGCGTCCGCGTCATCCGTGCCCGTCGACCCCCCGCTTCTACCGGGGAGTATACAAGGCCCGGAGGAAACGGGCAGACGCTCGGACACAACGTCGAGGACGTGAACCAATCGTGGATCCGCCCGAGCAACGGGTGACCGCCTCAGATACTCGACGACCTCATCGAAGAGCGCCCGGTCGGCCGGGACCGCTGAAACGATGCGCTGATAGGTGAGGCGGTATCTGACCGCGAGGGCGTGCCCGAGTCCCCAGCGAACGCGTTATTGCACCGCCGCTCCGAGAGAGACCATCGACGGCTTTCCGAGCCTCCGCGCAGGTGCTCTGCCCGAAACGTCCTCGCGGGCCCTCGCACGGAAGCGCTCGACACTCGCCATGGAACCTGGTCGGATCCGACAGGTTCTGGCGCGCTTCACACCTGAACCAGGCCCTGACGGATCGCGTACCGTACGGTGCTGGCGGTGTTGTGTGTCTCGAGCTTCTTCATGATTCGCATCCGGTGAGCCTCGGCCGTCTTGGCGCTGATCCCGAGGATCGCGGCGACCTCCTTCGTCGTCTTGCCCTCGGCGACGAGCCGCAGCACCTCTCGCTCCCGCGGCGTCAGCGGACCGGGCCCCTCCGTCTTCGCGAGGTACGCCTGCACGACGGTCCGCGACACCCGCGGGCTCAAGTAGGTCATGTCGCGCGAGACCTCGCGGATCGCGCGGACCAGGTCCGCGGACGCCTGACTCTTGACGACGTAGCCGCTCACTCCCACCCGGAGGGCTTCGTGGACATAGCGGTCCTCGGTGTGCATGGTGAGGAGGATCACCCGCGCCCGTGGACAGATTCGGAGGATCTCGCGGGCCGCGTCGAGGCCGTTCAGGACCGGCATCGCGAAATCCAGGATGGCCACGTCCGGGCAGCGGTCGCGAGCCAAGCGGACGGCTTGCTGGCCGTCGGCGGCCTCGCCGACGATTTCCAACCCCTCCCGCTGGAGCAGGACCTTGAGGCCCTGCCGGACGATCAGATGGTCATCGGCCAGAAGGACGCGGGGCATTCTTCACCTCTCCGATGTTGCCGCGCCGTCGTCGCCGCCCGACGCCTCGGGAGCCAGTTCGTGAGAGCTGACATCTACGGCGCGCCCGACGAGGACGTGCTCGTCAGTCAGCCATCCGCGAGCCGGCCATGGGGAGGGATAGCGAGGAGAGCGACAGTGTTCGACCATCTCCTCGCTTATTTCGCCTCTAAATCAGGGGGGAGACAATCGGGTAAAGACCTGCCCCGGCTCTAGGTCAAGCCCCTCATGGGTAAGTCCTCAAAGGTGGTCCCCCATAGGTGGTCCCCCATAGGTTGGAGCCCAACGGTTGAGCTGAAGAACCCCGACGTGTGATGGTCGGGTCAGTTGAAGGTGTCGGCGACGATGCACCTCACATCAAGGAGGCGCATACGGAGCCACGATCGGCAGCAAGCCGGGATGTGGAACTACATTTCGCCGGAGCGGCACTCACGCCTCGACGACCGATCCGGAGGAGCGGCGTGTTCGCACAAGCAAGGGCCACGAGAGGCCACGCTCGTCTCCCACGGGCATGCGCTCATGGAGAATCGCCACGGCGTGGCCGTCGCGGGCGGCGTGACTCGCGCCGACGGCTCCGCCGAGCGCGCTGCCGCGCTTGCAGAGGTGGGCCCGGTGGCCACCACGCGCGCGCCGCGCAGAGGCATTTGAAGGTGGCTGTCTGCGCCACCTCCGTGGTCCACGCCACCGTGCCCTGAGCGAGCAACCGCGGCGTCGCCGATGTTGCCGCACCTCGGCCGACCCGGGTTGGCGGCTCTGGGAGTGACGCGTTGTGACAGCCACTGGCCGGTGCGGCCTGCGCCGCACGGCGGGTCCGTCGTGCAGCGCACATCCTCCCGGTCGATCTGCGAGCCGCCAAGAGGGCGCACTCCCGCCAACGGCCACGCGAGCCTCATGCGAAAGACGAGCCTGCCCACTCGGCGTAACCGGCTCAGACAGACACGACCGGATCGCCACGCCCGTCGAATGGCGCCCGATCACTCTTGACCGTCAGCCCAGCGCCACCGCTCGCGCCGGCGCCAACCCCGTCGCGACGGCGTCCCGATGCTCGCCGGCGTCGGTCTATAGAAAGACGCACCATCCTCGGTGCCGATGACGACCGTTCCGCGCCGGGCCGCAAGACAGCCAGTGTCCCGTTGCCAGCGAACCATTTCGAGAGCCCGGCACAGCGCCGCTCGAAGCACTGAGCGCCGGCGAGCACGGGTCGGTAGACGGCCGGCCGACGACCCCGGTGACCGGTTGAGGCACCGAGGAGCACGGTGTTGTTCCCGCGGCACGGCAGTATGGCGGGGGGAGGCCTCCCATCTCCAGGGTTCACCGGTGTTCTCAGTGAAGGCCGAAGCCATCGGCGGTGGCCACGAGGACGAGGCCGGGACCTATCGGCAGCGCGAGCACTTGGTGGACGTCGTGCTCACTGCCGCGCGGCGACCGCCAGGCGGCCCCGCCGTCCGTCGGACGCCACATCCCGCCCACATGGACGTTCACGAGGACCGCCCGACCGGGAAGAACCGCGCGTTCTACCCCCTACGTGCTTGGGCGCTCGGTCGTAGTGCAAGGCCGCGCAGGTTCGGGAGGTGCAATCTACAGAGAAAAGGAATCGGTTTGCCTACTTTGGCAACGCCGGTACGGTAAAGCCCTTTCTCTTCAGGAATATCAGCGTGGCAACGAGATTGCACCAAGCACTGTAGGGTTCGCTGAGGGTCGGACCGTTGTTTGCCGGTTCTCTCGCGCTCCCTGATCCGCGATGCGACTTCCGCTCGTCGATAACTGGCATCTGGTAATCGCGTGGGTCCTGCAGATCTACAGCGACGACCCACGCTACTTCACCAGCTAGGGCAGTGTCCGGCACGCTCGATACCCACCTCCCGGCCTGGGCGAGAGCCCTCCGGTTCTCTCCGGTGGCGGTTTCGTGTCCCCATGCCTCCGAGGTCACGTCACCCAGGGGGAGCATCGAATCTTCTGAACGGTGCCCTCGGTCTGTGAGGACGAGCTGGGCAACACCCTCCACTCTGCTTCGGACGTAGAGTGCGACTCACATCACCCCACTCTCTCCTGCCAGATATGCAAACGGAGTGGCACGCTCGTGCCAGTGAGCCCGACGGAGCCTTCGCGCGCTCGCCCAACTGGCCGGTGTCATTGTCGATCTCCCCCATGGCGTCGCGCTTGCTATCTCACGCGGCTGGAGGTCTGAGCCGATGAGGCAAGAACGCAGTCAGGGAGAACGGGTCCTCGTCGTAGACGACGTGCGGTGGCTTGGCCACCTCGCGCAAGATCCTCACCGCCGACGGGCTCTGCGCGCGCCCGCCGAGGCGGCCGCGCCGGTCGCCGCGATGCGCGGGGTCGGGGCATGCCTCTCCGCGTTCGTTCTTCCCCTCGTGTTCGGCGGATGCACGATGGTCGCTCTCCCGTCGGCCCGGATTGATCCGGGGCCACGCGCGATGGCCCATATCTGTGTGGAGGCCGAGGACGGAGTCCCGGACGGGATCGTGGAGACCTCGTGGGCACCCATCGCGGCACGGTATAACTTCGATCTGGTCGAAGTCTCGGTCGGGGAGAAATGTTCTGGAGTCATCCGGGTGAAGCATATGTCCGCCGACATGGCGGCTTTCCGGCTCGCGGCTTTCCTGGTCATCCCGGTCCCTCAAGTGATGGGCGAGACGAATGACGGAGAGCCCGTCGGGAAACGCCACGCGTGGGCGTTTGACCGGGAGACGTTCGTCCGCCACGAGCTTCTTCACGTCTTCGGATGCGCCCACTTCGACGCGGCTCAGTGCGAGGGTTCGATCCTCGCCTACAAGGCGAAGCGTCTGGCGTGGCTTCGCGCGCATCCCGAGGCGTCGGAATAATCGTCGATCTCACCAGCGGCCCCCGCTAGGGCGCGCGCTCCGCGCCCGGTGGCGGGCCCCGTGATGCCGTCCGACGACATGCCCCCTGAGCCGCAGGACCGCAGGCGGTGCCCCGCTCTGTGCGACGCGCCAGGGCGCGGGGCATGGAGGATGCGCAAGATGGCCGCTCCGGTTCAAGCTCACGCCGTGCCGCGCAGGATACGGCCACGGCCGCCTTCCTCGGGCAGACTGGCGCCCGGGGTTGCGTACGCCCCTTCCCGCAGCCGATCTTCGCCCGTGACCCCGCATATCCTCCGAACCGCGTGAGGCCGCCGGCTCCCCCCGGGCCCTCCACGCTGCCGACCGAGACGTGCTTGTTCGCGCGCCTCCGTGTGCCCACCTTTTGTCCGTATCGGGGAGGCAACAGCGGCCGACCAGGGCGAGGGTCCTCGGGCTAAGTAGCGGGATTTGCGAAGGGGCGCTGGCTGGAGTAGCCTGCTGTAGCGCCGGGGGGAGACTCTCCGCGCCGGACGGAGTACCCACGAAGGCCACACTAAGGAGGAGTACATGGCTGAGCCTGTCACTCGCCGGGATTTTCTGGGTCGACTTGGCGTCGGCGTCGGGGCGGCGGCAGGCGCTGCGGCGGGGGGCCTGGCCGGCTTTCCGGTCGCGCAGGCCGTCGCGCAGCCCAAGGGGAGTATTCCGGACAGAGCCTTCAAGATCGGTCACATGACGTTCTTCACCGGCCCCGCGGCGGTGCTCGGCGAGCCGTCGTACAAAGGCCACCTCCTTGCCGCCGAGGAGATCAACGCCCACGGGGGCCTACTAGGCAAGCGGAAGATCGAGATCATCAAGGCGGACGAGGCGGCGGGAACGGACGCGAACGTCAAAGAGCTCAAGCGCATGAAGCTGTCCGAGAAGATCGACATGTTCACCGGCGTGATCTCGAGCGGCAACACGCCCGCCCTCGGGCCCGTCGCCGAGGAGCTGAAGGTCCTGACGATCTTCACCGACGGCTGCACCGACTTCCTGTTCGACAAGGCCGTGCCGAACCCCCACTACATCTTCCGGATCACCAACATCCAGTCGGCCGACGGCGCGACCTGCGCGCTCGCGGTGGCGATGACCTGGCCCGACGTGAAGAAGGTCGCGCACATCCATCCCGACTACTCCTACGGCCGCAACGCCTTCGACCACTTCAACGTGATCATGAAGAAGCTCATGCCCCACGCCCAGGCGGTGTCCGAGGGCTGGCCGAAGCTCGGCACCACCGACTTCACCTCCCACATCACGAAGGCCGTCGCCGCCAAGCCGGACCTCCTCGTCGCCTCGGTCTGGGGCGGGGACTACGTCGCCTTCTACAAGCAGGCGAAGCTGTACGGGCTCTTCGACAAGATGCGGTTCGCCAGCACGATCGCGTTCGGCGTGGCGCCCCACGCGATCGGCAAGGATCACCCCGAGGGCGTGATCGCGGGCGTGCACTCGAACTACCACTTCAGCTACCCGGGCGGCGACCGCTGGCCGATCAACAAGACGTTCGTCGAACGGTACCACGCGCGGTGGAAGGAGTATCCGAACTTCCAGTCCGAAGGCGCGTACGTGACGCTCTACATGCTGAAGGACGCCGTGGAGCGCGCGAACCGGCTGATGGGAGGCTGGCCCGAGGACGAGGCGATCATCGGCCAGCTCGAGGGCCTCGGCTTCACGGGCCCGGCCGGCTACATGTACATCCGGCCCGACAATCACCAGGCGTACA
>QHRX01000146.1 GCA_003221455.1 Candidatus Rokuibacteriota bacterium | reverse complement strand
ACGCCGGCCGGATCATCAATCCCAAGACGGCGCGCAGCCAGGCCATCGGGGGCGTCATCTGGGGCGTGGGCCAGGCCCTGCTCGAGCAATCGGAGACCGATCCGCTGATGGGCCGCTTCCTCAACCGCAACTATTCCGGCTACCTCGTACCGACGAATGCGGATATCCCGGAGCTCGACGTCCTCTTCGTAGGGGAGTTCGACGAGGAAGCGAGTCCGCTCGGGGCCAAGGGCCTCGGCGAGCTCACTGCGGTATCGGTCGCGCCCGCGATCGCCAATGCCGTGTATCACGCGACCGGCAAGCGAGTGCGGGACCTGCCGATCACCGTGGAGAAGGTCCTGTGAGGACCGACCTGGAAACATGACGCAGTCGAGGACAGCGTGGGCGCAACGCGCCCGCCGACTTCGACGTCCGAACGGTAACGGCCGCCGCGGTGGCCTGGAGGGAGCGACGCGGTGAATCTGGGAATGGCGGGCAAGGCGCCAGGTGACGGGCTCCACGGCGGGGATTGGCTTGGTGGCCGCGACCGCACTCGCGACCGACGGCGCGTCGGTGGTGGTGAACGGGCGGACGCCGGCGCGCGTCACCGCCAGCGGTCGAGCAGATCCGGCGCGTCGTGAAAGGACGGTCGGGTCCGTTGGATGGCGGCTAACCTCGGAACGGCGAGCGGTGTCGAGGCCTTCGCACGCGAGGTGCCGGACACCGACGTCCGGCTTTCGTGTTCTTGCGGCAATCTCCCGCGCCGCCGACGGCGCCCACGGCGACAGCGTCGAAAGAGGTGAATGGCCGCGCGGCGGACGGACCGCTCCGTCCCGTCCGGCGCGGTCGGGATGAATCGCTAGGAACTGGAGATCGTGGAGGATCCGCCATGAACGACCGCGTGTGCAACATGACAATGGTCCTGTCAGTCTGGCTTGCCGTTGCCGTGATGTTGACGGGGTGCGCGACGCTTCGCCGCTCGGAAGCGCGCTCCACCGAGCAGCTGCTGGCGGCGGCGGGATTCGTGATGCGACCCGCTGACGCGGCCGAACCGCAGCCGGGTCTCGCGGCGATGCCGCCCTACCGGCTCGAGAGTCGCACCAAGGACGGCAAAGTCGTCTACACCTACGCCGATCCCGGTGCTTGTAAGTGCCTCTACGTGGGCGGGTCCAAGGAGTACTCGGAATATCAGCGTCTGCGCGCGCAGCGTCAGATCGCCGACTGGGGCACGTGGGGGCTGTGGTGGTGATCTGGTAGCCCGTCCATCTGAGTGAGCTCGTCCCTATGCACCGCCCACGCGTTCGAGCATCGTCACCGGGAAACGGGA
The DNA here is from genome assembly GCA_003221455.1 of Candidatus Rokuibacteriota bacterium. Classification (GTDB taxonomy): domain Bacteria; phylum Methylomirabilota; class Methylomirabilia; order Rokubacteriales; family CSP1-6; genus AR9. The sequence goes on along the minus strand of QHRX01000146.1, from coordinate 11,045 downwards.
GAACACGGCGGCCAGCGGCAGTGTGCGGCGCCCTTCGCGCTCGGTGGTTTCCACGATCTCGCCGGTGAACAGGTTTCGGTATAGCCGGCCCCCGTCTCCGGCCGGCAGGAGCACGGCGTCCTCGCCCCACACGGCAGGTCCCACCGGCACGCCGCTCCCGATCAGGCGGGCGCTCTGGGGTGCGCTGAGACTCGTCAACCCCTTTTGGGGTAGGGGCGTCTCTTCAATATCAGGGGTCGGTCCATCGGCCCACTCATTTCCCTCCGCCGGGCCCGACGCTAAGAAGCGCCGCGCGCGTGGACGGTTACGGTCCTCAGCGATTTTCGCAGGAGTCAGCAGGTCAAGCGGGTCACACGCTCGCTGGAGACGTGGCCGGGCGAGCTCAGGTATTGGTTTCTTGCGTCTTGTTGCGGAAATCTGATGTAGCCTCGCTCAAGGCTCTTTGGACGCTCAACGCCGCGACCAACCCGGCAACGGCCTCTCCCACATCAAGCCGACCCTGGCCTCGGCACCGGTGGACTCGGACGACATCTCCGTAGCCCATGTTGTTGTGCGCTCCGCCGCGGTCGTCAAACTGAGCTGGACCAGGCTCCTCCACTGAATCCGCCGAGTAAAATCACGCTGGACCGGGCAGCGCTGATCTCAGCGGACCAATACCGCACCCGGGATGTTGCGCAAGTTGGACCGCGCCATCTTCAGCATCCGTCCGACACCTCCGCTCAGCACCACCTTCATAGCCGCGAGCGCGAAGCCCTTGACCTGGGCCCCGCTGACGTGCGGCGGTATCGAGAGCGCGTTGGGATCGGTGACGAGGTCGACGAGGGCCGGCCCCGGATGGTCGAGCGCGCTCTGGAGCGCAGCCCGGACGTCCTTGGGCTGCTCGCCCCTGACCCCGTAGATGCCCGCGGCCTCGGCGATCGCCGCGTAGCTCACGCTCGCCCCGCATGCACCAACGTTTCCACTTCATGGATGTGGTCGTCCCCCGACCTTGTCGGATCAGGTCGGACGGCGCGAGCCTGACATCCGGGGAAGGCCCTGCGATTCGCCATTGGGACGGGCCGGCTACTTTCTCGGATGCCTAAACGGCCTTCTTTCCGCAAGAATGTGTAAGCCGGAAATCCAATATGGATCTCTTCCTACCTGCCATCGTGGCGCTGAACGGGCGGATCATCCCGTCGCTCAGCTCGTGCATCCTTCGGCACGTTGACGGACGGCGCCCGTACCGTCCGCAGCCCCGTGCTCGTGCGCGTGGTCACTGCGAGGGTCCTCTTCAGAGACCCCTCCGTTGTCTCGGCCCCCGGCTGCTCATCGCTCCTGCACCGGACGTGGGCAATCACGTGGGGTGCCGCGCGAGTCGCTCGATGCGCTGGAGAATTTGCCGGAAGAGACTTCCCGTCAAGTAGCTTATAGGCGATCACCCCGAGCACAGGCGCCACGCTCGTCTCCCGCCGCTCGCGCGAGGCCAGCATCCGAAACGTCGGGTCCTCGGCCAGCCGTTCGGCGTCGTTTCAGGGGGTCCCGGGTTCGATCCCCGGACGGCTCACCAAGTCTTTCGGTAGGACGACCCTCGGCCTGCACACGGATCGCATGGGGTTCCGGCAGGCCGCCTCTCACCATCGTGTCACGCGACCTTAAGATGTGCCGCGGAACAGAAAGATGTGCCGCGGAAAGCCGTCTCAGAGGTCGTTCCCTGAGTAGGACTGGTTGAACGACTTGTTGCAGAGCGGGAAGTCAGGAACGATGTTCTTGAGCAGAGCATACGACAACGCGCGCCAGTTCAGAAACGACGGGTCGAGTACCTTGACTCGCTCGAGCCGTCCCGCGGCGTCCGCCATGACCCAGTGAATGATTGTTCCGCGCCAGCCCTCGACCAGTGTGAACGCCGGCTCGAACGCAGGGAGCGGTCCGAGGGGCATGGCGAGAGGACCACCCCCCATGCGCTCGAGCGCCTGGCGAATGAGCCCGACGGCCTCGTGAACCTCCTCGACCCGCACGAGAGTGCGGGCCTTGACATCGCCGGACTCGAGCACGGGAACCCGAAACACCAACTCCTCATAGGCAGCGAATGGGTGGTCCCGCCGGGCGTCGATGTCGAGCCCGGAGGCACGCGCGACGAAGCCCAGCACCCCGTGATCCCGGGCCGTTTGCGTGGTGAGGTGCCCTGTCCCTTCGAGTCGGTCAGCCACCAGAGTGTTGCTCAGAGTGATCTCGACGATCTCGTTGAAGTCGGCCAGGGTCGCCTCCAGTTCGCTCACCAGGTCCAGGTCTGTCGGAACGTCGCGCACGAGCCCCCCTGGGACGAGCGCCCCTCGAAGCAGCCGGTTGCCGGTGAGCCGTTTATTCAGTCGCAACAGCCGTTCGCGGATGCGGAAGCAGTGCGAGTGGGCGGCCGCGAACCCTGTATCATTCGCGATCATGCCAAAATCCGCTATGTGGTTGTACAACCGCTCCATCTCCAGAAGCACGACGCGAAGGTAACGGGCGCGAGCCGGGATCTCGACGCCGGCCAAGGCCTCGAGGGCCTGGCAATACGCGAGTGCGTGCCCGACCGTCGTGTCGCCCGAGATGCGCTCGGCCAGCTCCACCCCCTCCGGCGGTGTCCGTCCCTCGAATAGCTTCTCCGTGCCTTTGTGGGTGAAGTAGAGGCGCGACTTCATGTCGATGATCGTCTCGCCCACCACGCTGAAGCGGAAGTGGCCCGGCTCGATGACTCCAGCGTGCACCGGGCCCACCGGGATCTCATACACCCCTTCGCCGCCAACCTGCTGGAATGGGAACGGGTGCCCGTCGTCCCGAAACGGACGCACTCCAGCGTCCTTGCGGAGCGGAAAGTAATCTTCCGGCCAGAAGCCGTGACGCACCAGGGGCCGCGGGTCGGGGTGGCCCGCGGCCGGGATGCCGAAGAGGTCCGCAATTTCGCGCTCGAACCGAGAGGCCGGATAGTGAAAGGTGGCCAGCGACACCAGCGCGGGATCGCGGGCGGGCAGTGCCACGGTGGCGTGGACCAGCCAGTTCTCGTTGTGGGGCGCGAATAGATAGTGGACGTGAAAGCCATCTCCGCTCGACCGACGGTCGGCGGCGACCATCAGCACGAGTTCGGCCCGGAACCGCGCGCGCAAGCATTCGGCCAACCCGGGCAGATCCGCCACACTGGCGGCGCAGTGGAACTCCTTCCGGCGGATGATCCGCCCGTCGCGGAGACGACCGCCGACGGCGGTCATGAGCGCGGTCTGAACGTCGGCGAGGGGACTCATGGCACGAATGTCCCGGCGATTCCCGCGATCAGACGTTCGAGTGGGGATGGAATCGTCAGCCCGAGCACCACGAGGGCCGCAAGGCAGAGCGCGAGCGGTATCAGCGGCCAGCGGCTGGGCTCTCCGCGCGGCACCCTTGGCGAAGGGGCGCCGTACAGCATGCGGTTGAGGTGCGCAATCACCCCGACGAAGGCCACCGTGAGGAGCAGCAGGACCAGCCCCATCGCCCAGAAGCGCCCCGCGGCGAAGCCCGCCCGCAAGAGTGCGAACTCCGAGACGAAGATCCCGAACGGCGGCAGCCCGGCCAGAGCCAGGAGGCCGGCCGCGAACAAGCCTCCCGTCGCCGGCATCGTCTGCAGCAGTCCCGTCACTTCGCCGATCCGCGTGGTCTGATACCGTTGCTGTACCCGTGCGGAGAGGAAGAACAACATCGACTTGGCGAGCGTATGGTTCAGGAGGTGCAGCATCGCGGCGAACGTGCCGAGTGGGCCCAGACCGAGCCCCACGCACACTAGCCCCGTATGCTCGATGCTCGAGTATGCGAGCAACCGCTTGTAGTTGTGCTGGCGAACGAGGCTAAAGGCTGCCATCCCCAGGGACAAGAGCCCAAGGCCGAGGAAGAACTGGTCGGTGAACGCGGCCCCGAGAGTCGCGTTCGCCACGGCCGCCCAGCGGATGACCGCGTAGAGCGCCACTGCCAGCAGCACTCCCGACATCATCGCCGAAAGCGCCGCCGGCGCTTCGGCGTGGGCGTCGGGCAACCACGTGTGCATCGGTGCCAGCCCCGCCTTGGTTCCGTAGCCGACGAGGACGAAGACGAACGCCAGGCGCATCACCTCCGGGTGGAGCGAAGGCGCCGCCGCCACGAGCACCGGCCAGTTGAGGGCCGCATCCTGCCGGCCGACGATCGCCACGAAGTCCACGTAGGCGAGAACGGTCCCGGCAAAGGCCAGCGCGATGCCCACGGAGCTGAGCAGGATGTACTTCCAGGACGCTTCCACTGAGGCCTTGCTCAGGTGGAGCGGGATCAGCACGGCTGACGTAATCGTGGTCGCCTCGATGGCGATCCACATAAAGCCTACGCTGCTCGCGCTGACCGCGAACAGCATGGTGAAGGTAAACAGGTTCGCGAAGATTCGGAAGCGGCGGGTCTGGATGGCGTCGTAGTCCTCTCCGCGGCTGAGCCCGGGGCCGAGCCAGGCGGCCAGGGCGCCGACCACGCTCACGCCGAACCCCAGCAGTGCGGACAGCGCGTCGACGCGAAGAAACTCCCCCGGGCCCGACGTGACCACGTGCCCAGCCAGCACATGCGCCCAGAGAGTGAGCGCACCGCCGATGGAGACGAGGGACAGAAGCGCGTTCGCCCAGCCGACGGCCCGCCGATAGGGGCGGACCACGGCCGCGAGCGCGGCGCTCAGCACCGGCGGGGTCAGGAGCAAGAGCAAGGTCGCCACGACGCCTCAGTGCCGGAGCCGGCTGAGCTGCTCGACATCGATGGTCTCGAACGTTTCGTGGATGCGATAGACGAAGATTTGCATCACGAGGAACCCCAGCAGCGCATCGAGGAACACGCCCAACTCGACGATGAGCGGGATTCCGTAAGTGCCAAGGATGGCGAGCAGGGCGATGCCGTTCTCGAGCATGAGGAAGCCCACGACCTGCGTGAGCGCCTTTTTGCGGGTGACGATCACGAACAGACTCACCAGAATCAATCCCATCGCCAGAGCCATGCTGGCGCGAGTCGGCAACCGGCTTGTGACGACGAGAGGCCGCATGACCGCGTAGCCGAAGAGCACCAGCAACCCGGCCAGGAGGAGCGAGGTCGCCGTGTTCACGTAGGGATCCAGCTCGCGTTCGCTCCCGAAGCGCCGCCCCATTCGGCGCAGGAGCGACGGGATCACGAGGCCTTTGAGCAGGAGGACAAAGGCGGCCACCCAGTAGAGCTCGGACTCGGTGCCGAAGTACCCCGTCGCCCCCGCCACACCGGCCAGCGCGACCGACTGGCCCGTGAAGGCGTTGATGTAGGCGGGCACGCGGCGACGCCAGAGCAGGATGAGGCCGAAGATCAGCATGAGGCTAGAGCCGAGCATGGCGAGCTGGGAAAAGGTCGCGTCCACGGCCCCTACCTGAGCAGGAAGGATGACGTCACCGCCAGCAGAGCGAGCACGAAGGAGGCGCTCAGCAGCTCGGGCACCCGGAAGAGCCGGAGCTTGGCCACCCGCGTCTCTAGGACGGCTACGGCCACTGCCAAGACCACCACCTTCACCGCGAAGACGCCAACTGCCGTCATAACCGCCTCGAGCGTGAGCGCCCGCGCCAAGCCCCAAGGCACAAAGAGATTGCCGAGCAGGATGAAGAACACCAGGAACTTGAGGGCGGCTGCCCACTCGATAAGGGCGAGGTAGCGACCCGAGTATTCAAGGACCATGGCCTCGTGGATCATCGTCAGCTCGAGGTGGGTGGCGGGGTTGTCGACCGGTAGACGGCCGGTCTCGGCCAGCATCACGATGAAGAGCGCCGCGAAGGCGAGCAGGTGCCCGGGGCTCACCGCCGACAGCGGATCGGCCGTGGTGCGCGCGGCGATCTCACCAAGATTGGTGGAGCCCGCGCTGCGGGCGAGCGCAAAAATCGCCACCGCCAGCGTGGGCTCGGCCAGCGCGGCCACCGTGACCTCGCGGCTCGCCCCCATCCCACCAAACGCCGAGCCGGGGTCGAGGCCCGCCAGCGCCAGGAAGAACGTGCCGAGCAGGAGGAGATAGACGACCACCAGGAGGTCGCCGATGCGGTCCACGAGCAACGGCACCGCCAGCACCGGAACGATGACGGCAACCGCCAGCGTGCTGGCGAACACCACAAATGGGGCGAGGTGGAAGAGCCACGATGCGTGGCGGGAGACCACGACCTCTTTCTGGAAGAGCTTGCGCAGCTCCCGGTACGGCTGCCAGGGGGGAGCGCCGCGGCGGTTCTGCAGCCGGGCCTTGAGCCAGCGAACCAGCCCAACCACGCCCGGCGCCAGGAAGAGCGCGAGGAGTCCCTGAGCCGCCGCCATCATGAGGTCCGCCGTCATCGAGACCACCTCGCCACGACTAACAAGACCAGGAGCGCGATCGTCAGGTACGCCAGATACAGGTGGAGCGATCCCGCCTGAACCTGACGCACCCGCGCCGCCGCACCGCGCAGGGCGGAGAGCACCGGCGTGTAGAGGAGGCGCTCGAACCAGGGCTGCACCTCGCTGCGGTAGGCGATTGACCGCACGAAGTATTTCGACTTCGGATGGAAGTCGATTGACAGGTCCTCGGTCGGGCGGTAGAGCTCGGCAAACACCCGACGCAGCGGCTCCGCGAAGGCAGTCGCCGTATATTCCATGCGCGGTGTCTGCCCGATGCGACCGCAGCCCCAGGTGTCACCCACACGCAGACGACGGTCCGCGAGCAGTCGGAGCACGATGGCCGTCAGCACGCCCAGGAGGGCCAGACCCACGGCGAGCAGGAGCGGCGACATCTCCCCGGTCACCCCCGCCACCGAAAACGGAAGATGGAGACTGAAGCCGATCGGCGTCACCGGGATGCGGCCGAGGCCCGCCAGCGCGCGGCTCAGGGCGGGGACGACCAGGAACGGAGTCACCCCGAGGGCGACACACATCCCCACGAGCAGGAGCATGCCCACCTGCATCGAGGCTGGAACCTCCCGGGCGCGCGCCGCGTCGGTCGAGCGCGGCAGCGCGAGGAAGGTGATGCCGAACGCCTTCACGAAGCAGGCCACGGCGAGGCCACTGCTGAGCGCCAGCATCGCGACGGCGATCGGCATCCCGATCGCGACCTCCGGGCGCGGAACGAGGGCGCCACCCATGAGCGTCTGGAAGACGAGCCATTCGGACGCGAAGCCGTTGAGCGGCGGCAGCGCCGAGATCGCGGCCGCGCCGACCAAAAAGCAGGCCGCCGTGCGCGGCATCCGCTTGATGAGGCCACCCAGGTCTTCCATGTTCCGCGTCTTGGTGGCGTACTGCACGGAGCCCGCGCCCAGGAACAGGAGGCCCTTGAAACACGCGTGGTTGAGCGTGTGGTACAGGCCGGCAATGAACCCCAGAGTCGCCAGGGCCGGCAGACCGTAGCTCTGAAACATGAGCCCGGCGCCCACGCCGAGGAGAATGATCCCCATGTTCTCGACCGAATGATAGGCCAGCAGCCGCTTGAGGTCGTGCTCCATCAGCGCGTAGAGCACGCCGAGTAGTGCCGAAACGGCTCCCAGGCCCAGCACGATACCGCCCCACCACGCCGGGCCACCACCGAGCAGATCGAGGGTGACGCGCATGAGCCCGTAGACTCCCATTTTGATGACCACGCCAGAGAGCACCGCGGAGACATGGCTCGGGGCGACCGGATGCGCCATCGGCAGCCAGACATGGAGCGGAATCACGCCCGCCTTGGTGCCGAAGCCGACCAGCGCCAGGAGAAAGACCAGGTTGCGAGTGCCGGGTGTGAGTCCGACCGAGCGCATCGCCGCAAACGAACCCGTCATGTCCCCGGCCGCGAGTACCAGGAACGCGGCGATCAAGGCCGCGAACCCTGCGTGGGTGACGCCGAGGTACCAGTTGGCGGCGCGAACGGTGCCGGCCTGGTCATGCTCGGTGAGGACCAGGAAGTAGGCCGAGAGCGACATCACCTCCCAGGTCACGAGGAAGGTGAGTGCGTTGTCCGCCAGTACCTGGACGGTGAGTGAGAGCAATAGGACGTTGAACATCGCGCCGAGCAGGCGTAACGAGTACCGCCCGTCGTAATGGGCCGAGTAGCCGAATCCGTAGAGGCTTGCGGCGGCTGCCGCCAGCCCCACAACAATAAGGAAGAAGGCGCTCAGGCTATCGGCCCGCAGTGCGAAGCCGGTGAGGGGCAGCCACGGCGCGGCGAAGACCAGGGTTGCCCCCGTCGCGAGGCACCATGCCCCTAATGCCAGGGTCGCGAGCGAGCCTCCGAGCGCCCCGGCCGCCACGAGCGCGCGCCCCACCATCCCCCGGAACGCGAGCGCGGCCAGCGCACCGGCAGTGTAGCCCGCAACGCTGAGCAGGAGCAGTTCAGGTGCCATCGCGTCGTCGTTTGCGCTTCGGGAGCCGATCGAGAGCGGTCAGGATTCCACGCAGGATGTCGGTCGGCTCAGGAGGACAACCACTCACAAACACGTCCACGGGGATGACCGCGTCGACGCTTCCAACGACCGCGTAACTGCCCCGGAACACGCCGCATGTGCGCGCGCAGTCGCCCACGGCCACCACGATCTTCGGATCCGGCGTGGCCTCGTACGTCTTGAGGAGGGGGATCTCCATGTTACGGGTCACCGGGCCGGTGACCAGGAGCAGATCGGCGTGCCGAGGTGACGCCACGAAGTGGATGCCGAAGCGTTCGCTATCGTAGACCGGGCCGGTCAGACCCGTGATCTCGATCTCGCACCCGTTGCAGGAGCCCGCGTCGACCTCCCGGATCGCGACCGCTCGCCCCAGGAGTCGCCGCGCCTTGGTCTCCACCTCGCGCGCGACCTCGATGACGTCCGGCTCGCCCGGCGCGAGCGGTTCCGTGACTATCCCGGCCTTGAGAATCTTGAGGAATAGGAGCACGTTAGCGCCGCCGAGTCTCGCGACGCAGCTCGCGGAGCATGGATTGGGTGCCGATGAACTGATTGTTGAAGATCTGCCGCGCGACGGCGAGCAGCTCCTTCACAGCCGGGTCGCGCAAGGCGTACCGGACGGCCGTCCCTTCCTTGCGCGCCGCCACGACATTCTTCGACCGGAGCACGGCGAGCTGTTGGGAGACCACCGGTTGCTCGATTCCCAGCGCGTCCTGGAGCTCCTGAACAGTCCGTCCGCCAGCGGCAAGGATTTCCAGCATACGGATCCGCAGGGGATGAGCCAGGGCTTTGAAGAACTCGGCCTTAAAGACCTGCAGCGGGCCGGGGGGCGATGCCGGCATCATAGACCATGATATATTGAGATATCTATGTATACAACGTTTTGAGCCCGCCCAGTGGCAAGCTCCGATTCCAGCCCGATTCTCACCACGGCGAGATTCGGGTGGGCGATACCGTGGAGTTGATCCCTGAACGCAATTGCGAAGCAAGGCAGGGCAAACAACAGGCGTGCAGCACTCACCCCGTTGAGGAGAACACTGGGCTAAGGCCAGGGGCGAGCCCAGCCGTGACTGGGAATGGACTTTACATTGGCGTCCCACCTTTGGTCGTAATCGTGCTCATGGTTTGCCCGGGATCTCGAAGTTCACGACCCTTGGTCGAGGGTCCGATGGTTCGCGTTGACGAATTCGATTAAGACCTTATGCGGTCCGTCCGTCTGGGGTTCACTCATAGACTGCTCCTTGCCTCCAATTGTATCGACGGCGCCGGGCTCGATCTCCGGCGTCGCTCTCAGTCGAGGATCTTTTCCGTCGCGGATTGGGACTGTCGGCTCATCCTTTGATGAAGGTGATGAGCTCCTCGTTCACCCTGCCCTTGAGGGTCGTGCACATGCCGTGCGGGGCGCCCTTGTAGACCTTGAGCGTCGCGTTCTTGATCAGCTTCGCAGACAGCAGCGCTGAATCTCCGATCGGGACGATCTGGTCGTCGTCACCATGAAGGACCAGTGTCGGCACGTCGAATTGCTTGAGATCCGCGGTGAGATCCGTCTCGGAGAACGCCTTGATGCAAAAGTAGGACGCCGGGAAGCCGGCCATCATCCCCTGGAGCCAGAACGACTCGCGCACGCCGTCCGAGATCTTGGCACCCGGCCGGTTGTAGCCGTAGAACGGCAGGCTGAGATCCTTCCAGAACTGCGAACGGTCAGCTTGGACACCAGCGCGCAGCTTGTCGAATATCTCGAGGGGCAAACCGCCGGGGTTGGCAGCCGTCTTGAGCATGAGCGGTGGGATGGCGCCGATCAGCACGGCCTTGGCCACACGCTTGGTGCCATACCGACCGATATAGCGGGCGACTTCGCCACCTCCCGTGGAATGACCGATATGGATCGCGTTCTCCACGTCGAGCGCTTCGACCAGTGCCGCGAGGTCGTCGGCGTAGGTGTCCAGATCGTTGCCATTCCAGGGCTGGCTCGAGCGGCCATGGCCGCGGCGGTCATGGGCGATGCAGCGGTAGCCGCGTGAGGCCAGGTAAAACATCTGGTCCTCGAAGGCATCCGCGCTGAGCGGCCAGCCGTGGCTGAAGACGACGGGCTGTCCCGTTCCCCAGTCCTTGTAGTAGATCTGCGTGCCGTCTCGGGTCGTGATCATCGTCATGGGATGCTCTCCTTGGGTCTGGGTGGAGGATGTCGAAGGCGCCGCCTGGACATAAGCGGCTCCCATCGGGGCCGGTAGCGCGGCGGCGGCGACCATAGCGGCACCGCCGATGAGGAGGCTGCGGCGCGATGGCTCGGCAGGTGGGCGTGACGTCGGCCTGGTCACTCTCGTCTCCCTAAAGAACCACTCGGATGATCTGTGAACGCCACGCCCGCGTTTCGTGAGTCCGAGGCCCATCGCTCCGCCGGCGACGTCGACGCCTCCTCGGTGCTCTCGGCCGAGCACCCCGCGCGCCAGGAGCCGATGCGGGCGCACCTCTCTCTTGAGAGGGCGTCGCGGATGGGCCGGTCCCCCGACGCCGGCGTTTTCAGCAAGAACCCGACACCCGGGTCGCGGAGCCCTCGAACTCCGATCCGCGTCGGGGCGGTCGACGTCGCGAGGGGCATCCCCCCCTCACGGGACGTGAGTCCGCCGGTCTCCTCCGCCACGGACTCGTGGCGGGATGCGTTCCTGAGCGGACTCC
>QHRX01000299.1 GCA_003221455.1 Candidatus Rokuibacteriota bacterium | reverse complement strand
GCCATGTCCGAGTCCGGACCGCTCTCGTACACGCTCACAGTATGGGCGGGTCTCACAGTGCTCTCGTGCTCGGGAGGCCAACCTGAGTCCTGAGAGGTCGACGTTTCCACTCGTCGTCCTTGCGACGCTACTCGTCGTCCTGGCAACACGTATCTTGCTGACACGGCCCGACAAAGTCACGAACCGCTGGTTTGCCGGTTTTACGATCTCGATGGCGAGCTGGGTGTTGGGGATCGTATGGCTTGAAACCGAGACTAATCTGGAACTCTCGAGCCGGGTGGTCTTCGCCGCTGCGAGTTTAATGCCGGCTACCTTTTTAGTCTTCTGCGATGTCTATCCGACACCACGTCCAGGCCACCCACGCCGCCTTGTTCTGGCTGCCTTCTTCATCGGAATCGCTTTCGCGGCGGCCTGTATCGGCACTCCGCTCGTCGCTTACGATGTGGCCCGCACCCCAGGAGGACTGACCCGGAAACCTGGGCCGCTCTATCTCCCGTTCGCGATGTTCTTTTTGTCAGAAACGCTTGCGGCTTTGAGCCTTTTACTTCGGAAATGGCGTGCGGCCCGCGGCGTTGAGAGAGCGCAACTCCAATACCTCGCGACTGGCCTCATCCTGAGCGGGGTCGGTGGAATAAGCACGAACCTCGTGATCCCGCTGGTCACAGGCCGATCCTTATATAGCTGGCTCGGCCCATACTTCCTCCTGCCCATGGTGGTTCTCGTTGGTCATACGATTATCCGCCACCGCCTCTTCGATGTTCGGCTTGTGATTCACCGAACTGTTGGCTATGGCGTCACCACCATGGCGCTTTCATGGGCGATCATTCTTCTAGGCTATGCTTTTGTTCCGGTTTGGCGTGTCGAACCAGTTCGAATTCCCTTCGCTGCTCTCGTGGTAGCTGCAGTAGCGGCGGTCGTGGTCTCAACCGGGTTCGCACCTCGTCTAGCGCGACTGATGGACAGGTACTTCCTTAGAGGGCGCGTTCGCTACGACTACGCTCTGAGGGAGGCAGCACGCCGGCTCACGATGACGAGGGAGCCGAGAGAAGTGGCAACTCAACTCCGCAAGACTCTAAGCGATACGATAATGCCAGAGTTTGGGGCACTTCTGGTTCAGCCGCCGGACGGCACCGCTCGCGAGTTGCTTTTTGTAGATAACGCCGAGGACATCAATGCTGAGATGGCCGAGCTTGTGGAGGCCGGTTGGCGAGTGACGGTTCCCACCCCTGGAATTCGACTCGCCACTGACGTTGAGAAAGAGCTTTCTCCCCGCGATGTTCAAACTCTGATGGCGTCGCGCGTGGAGCTATGGATCGGTCTCGGGAGGCCGGATCGTAGAGTCGGTGTAATGATGCTCGGCCCACGTCGGAGTGGAGATGCCTATTTCACGTCGGAGTTGGACTTTCTTGAGGCGCTGGCAGAACTGGCCTCCATCGCACTGGAGGTGGCGTATCTCCACGACCAACACCTCAGACTTGAACGTGAGCGCCAGCGAGAGGCGCAATTGGCCAGTATGGGAAGAGTCTATGCCGGACTCGCCCACGAGATCCGGACGCCCCTTACCACCATCTCGAACTTGGTCTCGCTGCTGTCAGACCGTTACGATGATCCGGAATACCGGAAGCTTATGATTGACCTCGTACCGCGTGAGGTTGACCGCATTGTCGCGCTTTCTGAGCGTCTTCGCGTAACCCGGCTGAACGAAACTGTCTCGTTTCAAGACGTAGAGTTGGCCCAACTCCTTAAGGATGTCGTCGCCATCCAGGTCCATGTGGTCGAGGCTCTAAGGGTGAAGATCATCCTCGAGGTCCCCGACAACCTTCCTCCGCTACAAGGCAATCCAGACAACCTCGCCCAGCTCTTCAAAAATCTTTTGCAGAATGCTATAGATGCGACCCCGCCAGAAGGACATATCTGGGTACGTGCGGTTCTCGATGGCTCTCGCGTTCGCGTGCAGATAATCGATGAGGGGACGGGAATCGATGCTGCCATCAGGGGCCGCCTCTTCGACGAATTCGCGACGACGAAGCCAGGAGGGTTGGGATTGGGGCTCTCGATCTGCCAACAGATCGCGCAGACACACGGCGCTGCGCTCACCGTGGAGGACCGAGAGGAAGCACACGGGACTCGGGCGGAACTCGTCTTTCCTCCGCCGCGGATTGAGTCGCATCGACGAACAACCACCACGTTACGCAGGGATAGTCGTGTATTTCGGGCGACGCCATGAGTCCGAGGTTCAGAAATGTCTTGACCTGAACTCTAGAGTCGACTCATACTCGAAGAGGAAGCAGATGCGGCCCCAGCCCTGTTCCGCAACTACTAGAGT
>QHRX01000298.1 GCA_003221455.1 Candidatus Rokuibacteriota bacterium | reverse complement strand
TTCCGGAAGAACCCGCAGATCCTGTCCTCCATCGTCGACGCGATGGTTGACGGCCTGTTCACGTGCGACGCCGACGGCAACCTCGTGAGCTGGAGCGACGGAGCGGCGCGGATCACCGGCTACGCCGCCGACGAAGTCGTCGGCAACCCGTGCCGCGTCCTCGAGGGGCCGAACGGCAAGGGCTTCAGCACCGTGCACGACCTCCTCGCCCAGAGTGAGCCGCCAGAGGGCGTTTGTCTCCAGGAATGCAAGTTCCGGACGAAGGACGGCCGGGAGCTCGACCTGCTCGGAAAGGTGCGGGTGCTGACCGACGAGGCGGGACGCGTGCGGGGTGCCGTCGGCACCTTCACCCACCAGACCTCGTCTATGCTCGGCAACGAGCGGATCGCGCTGCGCACGGAACAGCCGCAGGGCCAGCACGCCTTCGGCGGCCTGGTGGGCCGCAGCTCGCCGATGCAGGGAGAGTCCGGGACCGGCAAGGAGCTGGTCGCGCGAGCGATCCACGACCTGAACGGGCGCCGCGACCGACCGTTCGTCGCCGTCAACTGCTCGGCCGTGCCCGAGACGCTGCTCGAGAGCGAGCTGTTCGGCCACGTCAAGGGAGCCTTCACGGGGGCCGATCGCGACAAGACGGGGGTCTTCCAGGCCGCGCACGGCGGCACGCTCTTCCTGGACGAGATCGGCGACGTGAGCCCGCTTCTTCAGGTCAAGCTGCTCCGGGTGCTGCAGGAGCGCGAGGTGCGGCGGGTCGGGGACACGCAGGCGACCAAGGTGGACGTCCGTCTCGTCACCGCGACCAACCGGGGCCTCGAGAGCCTGCGTGCGGCGGGAACGCTTCGCGAGGACTTCTACTATCGGATCCGCGTCTACGAAATCGCGCTGCCCCCGCTGCGCGACCGACGCGAGGATGTCCCGCTCCTCGTCGAGCACTTCATCGCGGAGTTCGGGCCGACCCACAAGAAGAACGTTGCCGGGATCACGGACGAGGCGTTGCAGTGCCTGCTCGACTACCCGTGGCCCGGCAACGTGCGCGAGTTGCGGAACGCCATCGAGTGCGCGTTCGTCGCCGTGAGCGGCGACCAGATCACCTTACTCGACCTGCCGCCGGAGCTCCGACGGAGTGCCGTCCCGCACCCGCTTCAGTCGCGCCTCACCCCGGCGCAGGAAGCCGAGCGTCAACGCATCCAGCTCGCACTCGAGCAGGAACGGGGGAACAAGACGGCGGCGGCGAAGCGGCTCGGGATCAGCCGGGTCGCCCTCTGGAAGAAGATGCGCCGCCTCCAGGTGGCCGGGCCCGCCTCCCAGCTCGGTTAACTGCTCCGGTTAACCCGTTAGCGGACGGGGGTTAACGCCGGCGACGCGGCGCCGGTCATCCCTCCTCGAATGGTCAGTCGTCACGGGCACTTAGTCCGGTGGTCCCGGCTGCCATGACTCGGCACGCGGGTTGCTTCCACCGAGGAGTCCGAGCGATACGGAACAGGAGGAACTCCCGTAGAGGAGGGGAGCACGACTCATGATTACGGCCATCAAGCAATCAGTCATCTGCGCCGAGGTGTGCAGTTACTCGCTTGACCCGCGAGCGGTGACAAGCCACGTGCCAAGGGCGGGCGACGTCGCCCTCTTCGAGGTCGTGAGCGTGGGCAAGCACTCGCACATCGAGGTAGTCACGCGGCGCCAGGCTCAAATCTTCCCCGCCGACCGAATCCTCGCCGCCTTCGGCAATCGGTATGCGACTGGCCAGTACGAAGGCCACGTGCCCACTGCCCCAACGGAGCAGCTCCACATCCTCGGGCAGGGGGGCGCGATCGGGCTCGTGAAGTCGGCCCACAGTACGATGCCCAAGCCCACGATCGTCAAGCTCCTCGGCTACGCGGTCGACGCGCAGGGCCAGGTCATCAACACCAAGTACTACAGCCGGGCACCGGTGCGGTTCTCCGGAGACGTGCCCACCGGCGCCCGCGTCATCCTCTCCCTCGGGTCGTCGATGGATAGCGGGAAGACGACGACGGCCGGGTACGTGGCGAGGAGCCTCAAGCAGATCGGGAAGACCGTCGCCTACCTCAAGCTGACGGGCACCGTGTTCACGAAGGACATGGACTTCAACAAGGACTGCGGCGCCGACTTCGTGAGCGACTTCTCCCAGATGGGGTTCCCGTCGACGTACCTCTGTGACGAAGACGAGCTCCTGGACCTGTACCAGACCCTCCTCGACGAGGCGGGTGCGGTCGACCCCGACTGCATCATCGTGGAAGTCGCGGACGGTCTTTATCAGCGCGAGACGAACATGCTGCTCCGGAACCGGCGCTTCCTCTCCACGGTGTCCTGCGTCCTGTTCTCGTGTAGTGACAGCGTCGGCGCGATCAGCGGAGCTCAATTCCTGAGCTCGCTCGGCGCGACGCCGGCGGCGATCTGCGGGAAGTACACGATGAGCCCCCTCCTCGTCGAGGAGGTCAAGGCGCAGTGCGACCTTCCCACCGCCACCCTCGAGGAGATCCTGACGCCCGGCTTCGCGGACTACATCGCGCGCTCGGTGCGCGCGCACGAGGTCGCGCCCTCGCACGAGTCGGAGGCGCGGCTGGTCGCGGTGGCGTAGCGTGCAGTCCGCCTTCGTCGTGCTGGCCGGTCTGGCCGCGATCGCGTCCGCGCTCGCCTTCTCGAGCGCGGACATACCGAGCGCGACTGTGGAGGCCGTCGCGCCGTCGGAGGTGTCGCTCCAGCAGCTCAGCGAGACCGAGCTGAAGGACGCCGACCCCACCGTGGTCCGCGTCCTGCAGCTCGCAGATCAGTTCGTCGCGCAGGGCGTGAAGTACCGACGGCTCAAGGCCCTGAGGCGGCTCTCGAGGAGTGACCTCTCGGTGCCGCCCCGCCGACTGTCCTGCTCGGAGTTCGTCTGGTACCTGTTCTCCGTCGCCGGGCTCGACATGGGCGAGCACCCACTCAGCAGCAAGCGTCTGGCCTTCCGCGACGACGTCTACCCGCTGGCGTTCACGAAGGTTACCGACGGAACCGTCAGGCCAGGCGATGTGCTTGTATACGCCAATTCGGCGGACGAGCTGGCGCGGCAGAA
>QHRX01000016.1 GCA_003221455.1 Candidatus Rokuibacteriota bacterium | reverse complement strand
GCGGGAAGACGCTCGCGAAAGTGCGCGAAATCATACACGAGGCAGACCCTGAGATCGTCGAAGAGTGGAAGTGGATGGGGACTCCCATCTGGTCCCACGGCGGCATCGTCTGCACGGGAGAGACGTACAAGAACGTCGTCAAGATGACATTTCCCAAGGGAGCTGCGTTGAAGGACCCTTCAGGTCTGTTCAACTCCAGCCTCGACGGGAATGCCAGGCGCGCCATCGACATCCACGAAGGCGACAAGGTCGATGAGGCGGCCTTGAAGGATCTCATCCGCGCTGCAGTGGCGCTCAATCTCGAGAGCAAGAGCAAGCCGAAGCCCCGGCGAGTGAGCAGCAAGCGGGCCGACTAGCTTCATCGCAGGTCCCGGCCATATCTCCTCCCATAGGGACCAACTTCGTCTGGTGTGTGCGCGCGGCGGCCAAGGGGTTGATGCTCAGTGGTTCGTTTATTCGGTTGACTTCGTCCACCAGGACGCCGTAGACTGCCGTCCCACTGCCTGGACAAGCGGCGTACACGGACGCCGGGTTCGTGGATCGGAGGGCCTCGTTGTCGAGGCGGAGTAGCCTATGTGGGTCCTGCTCGCGCTCGCATTCACCGCTCACGGGATCGTCGCTACGCCGGTAGCGTACTTCGACACAGAAACCGCGTGTCTCTCCGCGATCGACCGCGACGTGGGGCAGTCGAAGGACTTCGACTTCGACTGGTACGGCGTTTCACCCATCTGCCGGGTGGCGGACAAGGAGTGGTAGCCGCGTCGTCCGCTGCGTCGTTTAAACCTGCCGGCTTACGTGCTTGAGTAGGTTCTCCTGGGGCCAGTAGGGGCCACTGTGGAAGGTCCAAAGACGGCGGGTTCACTGCGCGTCTTCCTCCAGCACCTCGACATAGCCCTCGGTGCACCGTTACGAGGGCACGGTGAACCAGTTTCCTGGGGGACGAGATCATGGCCCTGTTCGGTGCACGCATCGCTCACGAGGATCACGTCCAGCGGCCGCTCCACGCCGCCCTAGGGATCCGCAAGGCTCTGGAGGGCTACCACGAGGAACTCCAGCGCCAGCAGGGCCTAACCTTCCGGAACCGACCGCACGACGCTCCTTGGAGCCGTGACCGGTATGAAGGACTTTGCAGATATGGCCCATCGCTGTTCACAGGAGCTCCCGCCGCACTGC
The DNA here is from genome assembly GCA_003221455.1 of Candidatus Rokuibacteriota bacterium. Lineage (GTDB taxonomy): Bacteria > Methylomirabilota > Methylomirabilia > Rokubacteriales > CSP1-6 > AR9. Next base: position 28,120 of record QHRX01000016.1, on the reverse strand, counting down.
AGAGGTCCGAGGCGCTCCGTGCTGCTAAATACTTGGGAAGATAGTCACTTCATCAGATCATTGGTTGGCACCGGACTTGCGGTCGTCGGCTTAAGCTGGCTTCGGCGGCGTAAGCAGGAAGTTGCTGCGGGCACGAGATGGACAGAGGAGGACTGAGATATGAGAAATCGCCTAACGGAGCGGCTGCAGTTAGCTCTCCTCAGCATATTGGCGACTGTCTTTGCCGCGGCTCCCGCGGCTGCCCAGACGTTTGACGATGTCGCCGTCACCGTGCCTGAGCCGGGGACACTCGTCCTCCTCACGACCGGTGCCGCCGCTCTGGCCGGGTTCGGCTGGCTTCGGCGCCGTAAGTAGCCGGGTTTCCTGTCCGCCCGCAGTCTCCGACAGGAGGGTTCCGCCTGTCCGGGCCGTCCCAACATCGCGGCGCCGATTTTCCGGCGCCGGGCTCAAGAGGCAGGTTTTCGACACCACGGCCGACGACCCGGGAAGCTGCCGCCGACGATTAGCGGCAACCGAGTTAAGGGTCCCTGGGAGTTTCGGAGGTCAGGAGCATCGTGGGAACGAACGTGGGGCGGCCGATGTGGCCACCCGCGCGCACGCGCCGCAGCAAGGGCGGCAGCAGGTAGATGCGCGTGGGCAGCACAAAGGCCCTGTTCGCGACAGAACATAACGGCTGCTCTCGGAAGTTCCTCCCTCCGACCCCCCGGAGAGGAGATCGGCGAGCTGATCACGCATTGCCATGCGTGGGTCTTGAACCTGGCGATCACGTCCGGGCAGAGCAGGACGTCCCGTCGATATCTGCGGTCGCACCGCTCGAGAAAGAATGACGCCTCGACGGGAATCACTTCTGTTCGCTGCCTGAGCGGAGGGATACAGATCTCTACCGCGTTGAGACGCTTCAGTTCCTGGGAGAGGTGGTCGCTGCTCTCCCCGCCATGCACGGTCGACGCTATGACGCGCACGTCGACCCGGATGATCTCGCAGCCGCCGGTGCGCGAGACCTCCCCTGTCTGCAGCGTATGGAGTCTTTGGCACAAGGGCGCGCGGCAGGGCCCCGACCTCGTCCAGGTACCGGTCGTGAGGGGGACGAGTGTCCCCCCGGCTCAGGCACGGTGACGACGTCGTTGGCGAGGTCGGGAAACGTGGTGGCAGCCGCGGGAGCCATGGCAACGACAGTTACCAGTACGCTCCTCCGTACAGGTCATGGCGAGTCGTGCAACGGCATAGGCGATGCCAGGTTAGTCCTGATCGGTGGTTAGCCTTGACTGGGGCGCAGCGGCGCGCCAAACCGTAAAGTTGCTCGATACCTATTTGCGCCCTTGGTTGCCTGTGGCGGCTGCGCCAGTGTTGGCAGCGGCACGTCCCGCCCTCGTCGTCACCATCGGGATCGCGCTCCTCGCCGTTACCCCGGCCTCCGCATCGGACACGGCGGACCAGAAAGGGATGCGGCTGGCCGTAGACTACCTGCTCGGGGCGCAACGGCCGTCCGGTCTTTTCGCCTACGACTTCGATTTCCTCGAGGGCAAGCCCAAAGAGTCCGAGAACATCGTTCGACAGGCCGCGGGCGCCTACGTCCTCGCCGAGTACTACGTGCACGCTCGCGACGAACGCGTACGCGGTGCCATCGAGGCGGCGCTGACGACGCTCGACGCTCAGTCCCTTCCGATTGGCAAGAGCCCGCTCCGGTCGTTGCTGGACAGCATCGGTCTGCTCTCGCTGCCGGTAGGCCGCTCCAAGCTCAGAGTCGCTCTCGAACGACTCGACTTCCTCTATCGGCCGGGCACGGACGGCAAGGTCGTCTCGGCAGATCGTCGTTACGCCAACGCCTGGGCGGGAGCGACGCCGATCGCGTTGCTGGCAGAGCTCCAGTACTACCGGGCTTCCTCCGACGGACGCTTCGCCGGCCAGCGCGCGGCCTGGCTGAAAGGCCTGCGCGCGCTGCATGTCCCCAACCGCGGCTTCCGGGCCTTCCCGTACTCGATCGAGGGTTCACCCTATGTCGATGGGCAAGGATGGCTCGCCCTGGCGTTTTACGCGAGTGCGTTCTCGCTGGATGAAAGCCTCGCGGCATTGCTCACGGAACTGGACGGCAATCTGATGACGCGTTACGGGCGAGAATTCTCGTTCCAGTTCTACCACTGGGGAACGATGGCGGCGGCCCTCCGGTGGAAGCGCACCTCCGACGGGAGGTTCGTACAGTTCATCCGAGAGCAGGCGCAGGTCGCCCTTGATCAACCCGAGTGGACGCGTGCTCGCTTCGAGAACACGTGCGCTCCGCTGGAGGGGCTAGCCACGGCAGCCGCGGTCCTTCGCGGGCGGGACGACGCCGAGATCGCGCTGCGGAGGCGGATCCATGAGCGGATCGACGCAGAGATGACGAAGAATCGTGCCCTGCAAATCCAGCCGGATCAGACCCGCCTTCAGCTTCCCGATGGCGCGTACCGGTCCTTGCCGAGGGTCCGCGACTTCTCCGGCGCCTTCCTCGCCGGGCTCTTCGAGCCCTACACGCGCATCGACCTCACCGGCCACTGTCTGTCGGTCATGGTGAAGCTCGCCGGCAAAAAGCAGAGATCCTCACAGCGGTAGCGCACCTCGCTCCGCTGCCCGCTTCGCACGTCGGGCGTTCCGTAGATCACGAGGGTGAGCCTTGATCCGCGCGTGAGCCCACGGAGCGGCTACGGGGGCTGGGGTGGAGTGAAGCGGCGCAGGTCGCGAACTGCGTTCCGCACCGCTTCCGGCACACGTTCGCGACGGATCTCCTCCGGCAGGGGACCGATATCCGGGTGAATCAAGCGCTCTTGCATCACGCCGACCTCGGCACGACTCAGGTGTACACAAAGGTCGTGGGCTCCCAGCTTGGCGCGGCGGTGCTGCGGCTGCCGTCAACGTGGGACCAAGGGAAGGAATCGCGGGCGAAATAAGCTCCGAATTATTTCCCTGGGTTCTGTACCATCTTTTTCGGGGGCTGAACCGTAGCCGTAAGCTCGTGAATACAAAGAAAGCGCCAGAGAAGCTGTCCTCACCACAGAACCACGCGAAAGATTGGATCATAATCCGCACCGAGTTCTGCACATAGCACCATTGTTGTAAATCAGGCCCTGCCCGGCCTAGTCATCGAGGGCGGCTCACGACGAGCCGCCCTTTCTCTTTCACCCACACGGATCGGGAGTCCTCCGATCCTAGAAAGGCTTGGTCATGGGCCTCACGAGAGCGGAGCGGGAAACGATCTTGAGGTGGGACGACGGGGACCGGACGGTCTCCCTGTACCCGGCAGCCCCGGTGTGTAGCGGAAGGCTGCCCGGCTCGGGCTCAAGCCGGTCAAGGAGACGACCCTTGAGGGGGAACCGAGCGGGAAGTTCTACCGCTTCCCCTTGGCGGAGCTGTCCTGGCGGCGCCTCGGGTCGAGGACGCCAGCGCAGATCACCGCGTCCGGCGCCGCCGCCAGATTGCGCCGCCGGGCGACCCCCCAGATCGATTCTACGGTCGCCGCGCCCCAGTCCAGACTGGGAGATCTCCGGTGATCTCCCGGCGCCAAGGGACGTATAGCCCCCCGGCCTCAGCGGTCGCCGGAACGTCCGCGGATGACTTGGTCCAGAGAGTCGCCGAGCCATACGGCCTCACGGCCGCGCCCCGAGCCGGGAAGCATCGGTGGTGCCGTGAGTGCCCGCGCGCAGCCCGGAACAAGCGGCCTGGCTTGAGGTGCAGGAACGGCTCGAGGGCTACTGCCCGCTCCTGATCCTCGCGCCGGAGCGCGCGTTTCCGGCCGTAGGTGCCCGCGGCGCCTTCCGCGTTATGTTGGTAAGAGAAGGAGGACGACGACGAGATGATGCACCTGCGTGTGATCGGGTTCCAGGGCCTGGGGATGAAGATGCCCGTGGTGGCGCTTGCGTCTATCGCTGTGGCGGGGTGCGGGCGCGTGGAGGGCACGGTCTACCTGGAGAACGGCCGCGGGCAGGCTATCCGACAAGTCGGCGCAAAGGTGGTCCTGGTGCGGGCTGACTTCAGGGCAGCGTTCGACCGGGGGATCCTGGAGTTCGCCGCACGGCGCGCTCCGCTCGAGGCGGAATACAAGGCGCTGGACAACAAGCCAGAACCGACGACCTTCGACGAGTGGAAGGCGACCAGGGCGCAGATGGCGGAGAGACTCGACCAGCAAGCGACCGAGTTTGAGGCGTGGGCGATGAAACTCATCGAATGGGCCAAGGTCGATGAAACGATCACCGGGCCCGATGGACATTACGAACTTCACGGTCACGGGCAGGACGTGGTGGCGCTAAAGATGACGCAGCAGTCGATCGGAGACGTTCACTTCGAGAGCCTCTACTTCTGGGCAAACCAGGTGGTCGGCAAGAAGGTGGATCTCGGGCTTGCCGTTCCCCTGCGGACCCTGGGGGTCGCTGTTCCCCTACGGACCCTGCTGCAGGGGGCGGCGAAATGACCCTTAGCCTGCCGCTCTCCACGGCGACAGCCTTTGTCACACCCAGAACATCGGCAAAGCTCATCACCGTGTGTTGAATCCGGCGCTTTTCTTGACCCTTTAGGACGATGAGCGTCACGTCATGGCCTTTCTGACCTGAGCAATCAGCGTCGAGGATCAGGTCGCCAACCCGGCAGCCCTCCTTTGCCAGCGGGGACAACTGGAGCATTTGACCAATGCGAGCGGATCGCTTTCCTTCAGGAGCCGGCAAGATCCCTATGAACCCACATACTCGTAGTGATCTTTCATAGACGCGACGGATCCCATAGCCTGAAGTACCGGAGCAATGCTCGGTCCGTCTGCCCCAGCGAAGTGGAGAATCGCGCTGGTCGGGGATGGAGTCGAACGCCTCCAGCCTCGTCTGTACCGTGTGAAGGTCTTCTTCTTGCGTCACGAACACACAGTACGGTCGTTTACCGGGAGGCCCGAACGCTTCAGCGATGGTCCCAAGGTAGGGCATGCAGTCTGGCCCGTACTCGGCCGGCCGCGTCGCTCGCGACAACAAGGGCGCGTACCGAGCGGTACAATCGTACCGCTGGGCGCAGGTCTTGCACGCGTTTGGCCGTCCTTGATCGCCTCGTCCTCGAGGCGCGCGCGGCGGCGGCGCCGACATCCGGTCACCTGCGCCCGCGCGCTGCTGACTCCGGCCCCCTCGACCCCTGCCCTCCGTCAATCCGGCGGGGCGGCCGCCACACACGGCTCCCGCGGGCGTAGAGCACCCCGCCAAAACAGGCAGTCAACAGGGATAACGCGATGCCCCAACGTTCCACCGAGACCAGCTTTAAGGCCGGGCGGTCGGGCAACCCCCGCGGCCGGCCCAAGGGCAGCAAGAACGTGATGCCGGCCGTCCGCGACATCATGAACGGTGCTCGAGGGCAAGCGCGCGCAGATCCTCAAGGCACTCGCCGTGGCGGCCACGCACGACGCCTCGGCGTCCGTCTCCAGGAGATCAGGGTTCCGCCCGGTCGCGTGCTCAAACGCGTTCTCGGCACGGCGGTGTTCAGGGCGGGAGGCATCCCGAAGGTGTCCTTCCCACGACAGTATGCCTCGCCTGGAGCTGACACGACCGCGTCCCGACGGCCGGGGCTCAGGGCCGAAGTCACTAGAATCAGGCGGTTGGCCGGTAGCCAGCCCTGGCACGCTCTCTGCCCCTCAGCACCGCGGCCGGTCATGTCAGCGGTCGGCCATCAAGGAGGGGTAATGAGAACTCGAGCAGGCTGGGGGCGACTCGCCGCCGTCCTGAGCGGACTCCTTCTCGTTTCGTCACCAGCCAACGCGGCCGGCATCGAGCCCGTCGAGGGCGGAGTCCTTCCCGGGCCGCTGCCGCTCTTTCCTTCGGACAACTGGTGGAACGTCGACGTCAGCGGCGCACCGGTGGATCCTGGCTCCGCGGCCTTTATCAGCCTCATCAACAACGGCGGCACGCGTCGGCTCCATCCCGATTTTGGCGGCGAGGTCGTACCGGGGAGCGCACAGGTCTACGGCATGCCGTACGTTGTCGTAGACGCCACACAGCCGAAGCTCACTGTGCGATTCATCGCGTATGGTGGGGAAAGCGACGGCGTCGGCGTGCCGTTCTATCCCGTGCCCGACGAGGCCATCACCCGGCCGCACTGGATCGAGGGCGGCGACCCCGGGAACGTCGACCTTCGCGGCGGCCAAGACCGACACCTGCTCATCGTCGACCGCGACAACAAACTGCTCTACGAGCTCTATCACGTGTACTACGACACGACGACGCGTCAGTGGGTCGCGGACAGCGGCGCCTTCTGGGACATGAATACCGACAATCGCCGGCCCGAGGGCTGGACGTCGGCCGATGCGGCCGGCCTCGCCATCCTGCCCGGGCTCGTGCGCTACGACGAGGTCTTCGACCCTGGCGTGACTGAGATTCGGCACGCCTTCCGTGTCACCGTGCGCGCGACCAATGGGCACGTCTACCCGGCGTCACATAGCGCTGGCTCGACGTCGGGCGCGCTTCCGATGGGCGCGCGCCTTCGGCTCAGAGCCGGCAAGGATATCTCGGGTTTCACGCCGGAAGTACAAAAGATCTTCGGCGCCATGAAGCGCTACGGCCTAATCGTTGCAGACAACGGCTCAGATATGTACATCGGCGGCACCTTCGACGCGCGCTGGAACAACGACGTCCTAAACCCAGCCTTCGCCGCGCTCACCGCCAGCGATTTCGAGGTCGTCCAGCTCGGCTGGACGCCCAGCCTGCCAGGGCCTCCTAGACTGCTCAGGGTTCACTGAGTCGATCCGCCACCGTATCGCGGGTGACGGTCTGGATGCTGCACGACGCCCTCCGGCCGGCTCCTGTTCCACGTGCTCGCGGCGATCGCCGAGTTCGAGTCGGACCTGATCCGGGAGCTGGTCGTGGGGGGGGATCCGCCGCGCCCGGGCGCAAGGCCGACGCCTCGGCCGTCCTCGCCTCTACCGCGTTGACCTCGCGGAAGCCCGCCGCCGCCGGGACCGCGGGTGGTCCTACCGCCAGATCGCGAAACAGCTTGGCGGGCACGGCGCCAGCATCCGGCGCCTGCTGGGCCGGAGCGAGCCCGACCAAGAGAGAAAAGCGCCAGAGAAGGCCGGTAAGCCGGGTTCTGTTCCCCGAGCCGGTTTCCCGAGCTCGAGACGACGATCATTTCTCTAGGACGCCGGTTGCCCGGCGCCTCCAGCGGCCTAACCCGAGAGCGCGGGCGGGCCACCCGATTGCTCTCCTATTCGGCCTTGCTCCGGGTGGGGTTTGCCGAGCCGGCGCGGTCACCCGCGCCGCTGGTGAGCTCTTACCTCACCGTTTCACCCTTACCGTTCGCTGAACGGCGGTCTGCTTTCTGTGGCACTGGTCCGTGCGGTTACCCGCCCTGGCCGTTAGCCAGCACCCTGCCCTCCGGAGCCCGGACTTTCCTCCCGCCGCGTTGTCGCGACCGGCGACCGTCTGGCCTTCTCTGGCGCACCTTGCATTATATCGCCGGTTCTGTCGCCGGCGGCTGTGGCGCGGTCGCCGTGCCCGGCGGGACCTCAGTGCTATATTCAGTTTGATGGACGCTCCCGTCCCGCCCCGGACCGCTTACCGCGATCGTGTTCCGATGGCGGCCGGAGCTCCGCTCAGGCCCGGCATCTCCGTAGTCGTTCCTGCCCTGAACGAGGCCGCTAATCTCGCGGCCGCGGTCGCTCGCTGCCAGGCCGCTGCGCGCCGCCACTTCCCCGACCACGAAGTCATCGTCGTCGACGACGGCAGCACCGACGCGACCGGACAGATTGCCGACCGCCTCGCCAAGGCCGACCCGCGAGTGCGAGTCGTGCACCACGACCGCCCGCGGAACCTGGGCTACGCGTACAAAGAGGGGGTCGGGCTCGCACGATTCGAGCACGTGCTCATGTTCCCGGGCGACAACGAGGGCACGGACGAGCAGCTCGACGCGCTGATGTCGCGCGCCGGCACCGCGGACATCGTCATCAACTACATCTCGAACACGGAGGTGCGAGGCTGGCGCCGGCGGCTGGTCTCACGGTCGTTCGTGGTCGTGGTGAACACGCTCTTCGGGCTCTCCCTGCGCTACTACAACGGCACCGCGCTGCACCGGACGGCCCTGATCCGGAGCGTCACGATCCGAACCGACTCCTTTGCGTATCAAGCCGAGGCCCTCGTGAAACTCCTCCGGGGCGGGCACTCCTACGTCGAGGTCGGCACGCCGATCGCGCCGCGCGCGGGCGGCCGGACGAAGGCCTTTCGGCTCCGGAACGCGATCGACGTCGGGCGGGCACTCTGCCGGCTCCTTGTCGACGTCCGTCGCTGACCTCGCGCCGTCAGGCGCGCCGCCGCGCGCCGGCGGCCGCGCCGGCCATCGCCCCGAGGGCGGCCGTCCGGCTTCTCCATGGCGGTGTGTCGAGGATCGGTGAAGGCAGGCTGATGCCCGGGTTCGCTGCTCGTGGCGACGGGTGCGGAAGGTCTCGCCCTCGCGGCACCCGAGCCGCGTCTCCCGGGCGCAGAGCCGCCGCGAAGACTCCACGGAACGACTGAGGACGACCCTCGCGACGCGGCGGTCGACCGTCGGCCGGGCGCCCATGTGATCGCACGGCTCGGTCGATCGGCGGCGGGACGACGCCGGACGTGTCGCCGAGCCCATTGCTGGTGGCTCGCCGTCGGGCTGGCCCATGGCCCGAGCTCGCTCCTCAGTCGCCCCGGTCCAGGATGCCGTGGGCGGCGTGCCGCGCCAGCGTCATGATCGCCAATTGCGGGTTGACGCCGATGTTCGACGGGAACACGCTCGCGTCGACGACGTAAAGGTTCTCGGTGCCATGCACCCGGAAATCAGGGGCGACGACGCTCGCGGCCGGGTCGCCGCCCATCCGGCAGGTACCGAAGATGTGGCCGACCCCGAGGAGGTAGGCACGCGGGTCGAGCGGCGCCGAGCGGATCGCGTCCGCTTCGCCTGGCGCCCGGAGCTCCACCGGCGCGCCGAAGACCCCGGGGAACACGCGGACGGCGCCGAGCTCGAACAGGAGCCGCGCCATTCTCCAGATCGCGTCGCGGAGGCGCTCCATGTCTCGCGGGCTCGGGTCGAAGCGGATGGAGACCCGGCCGAGCGCCGTCCCCGACACGCGCCCCTCCGCTTCGGAGCGCACGCTGCCGGTCCAAGACGAGATGCTCCGCCACTGGCGGAGCAGGTCGGACAGGGCTCGACCCGCGACGGGCGTGCGGGCCAGGAGAAGCTCGGGAGGCAGGAGCTGGGTTGCCAGCTTGATCCCGTCCGCGTCGAACTCGAACACCTCGATCCCTTGCGGCGGTCCTTCGACCGACCGTACGGGCCGATCCAGTAACGCGGTGGTCCCCGCGCCGAGGTGGCACTGGAAGTGGCGTCCGACATGGGCTCCGCCGAGGCCGCTCGTGCGGAGCAGGAGCGGTGACTGCAGGGCGCCGGCCGCGAGGATGACGGCCTTCCGCGCGCTCACCAGCCGACGGCCGCCCCGCGGGTCCCGGACCACGAGCCCCGTCGCTCGGCCGCCTGCCGCGACGATTCGGGTGGCGCGATGGCGGTCGAGCAGGATGGCCCCCGCCCGGATCGCGCGCGGGATGTACGAGGCCTCCATCGAGAGCTTGCCTCCCGACGGGCACCCCTGCAGGCACCGCCCGCTCGCCTGACAGCCGGGCGCGCTCCGGCGCATGGGCTGGTGCGCCCACCCGAGCCGTCGAAGGGCCGCGGCCGCGGGGAGCCCCTCGAGCACCGGAGACAGGTTGGCCCGGATGCCGAGATCCTCCTCGATCCGCGCCGCGTGTTTCTCGAGGTCGGAGAAGGGGAGGCTCGCGGCGATCGCCGCGTCCTCGCACCACCCGTCATGAATCTCCTTCGGGAGCCGGTGGGTGATCGCGCCGTTCATGACGGTGCTGCCGCCGACGCAGCGGCCTTCGAGAACAGGGACGATGGCGCGCCCGCGGGCGACCTGCGCGCCAAAGTCGCGGAAGAGCGTCGCCAGCGCCCCGTAGAGGTCCGCGGTGAAGTCGTCTTTGCGGTGGAAGCCGCCTTCCTCGAGGACGATCGTGCTCCGCCCGTGCTCGCCGAGGGAGACGGCAACGGTCGCGCCCGCCGCGCCGGAGCCGATGACGACGTAGTCGGCCTCGAGGGCCGATGGCGGGCCAACCGGGGTCCTCGAGCTTCCGCTGCCGGGAGACCGCGCGGCCGGGCGCTCCGACGCCGGTTGCCGGTCGCCGTCGCCGAGGATGGCCGCGCGGGCCGCGGGATCGCGAAGTGCCGCGACGAGCGCGTTGCCTCGAACCGTGAAGCCGAGGAGCCGTACCGCATACCAGGGGTGTCGCAGCATCCGCGACACGAGCGCGCCCTGCTCATCGCTCGAGAGCGAGGAAAACGGCCGGAGCGTGCGCCCAAGGGCGAGCGGGATCGCGCACATCGCGACCGCGGTGAGGGTGTGGCCGAGGGCGACCGGCCACGGCGCGTCGCGCCACAGATCCTCGAGGTAGCGCTCGACCCCGGCGGTCCCGGCCGCGGGCGGCACGCAGCCGCCGTAGACGTTCCGGCTGAGCCATCGGAGGACGCGGCGGGCGCTCGTACCCACGCGGGTGTTCCCGGCTATCCGACGATGTAGCGCTGGCGGTTGTCGTAGGTCGTGCAGAGGTACTCGAGCTTCGGAATCCGCCCGGAGAGCATGGCGCCGAGCGTGATGCTGTTGTCAATCGCGTAGTCGCTATTGTCGTACTCACCGACCGCGAACCGGCCGACGAGGACCAGATTCGCGATGCGCTTCAGCTCGTGGTGGGCGTAGTAGATGTGCCGCCGCGTGCCGAGGTCCGGCACGACGTAGGCGAACTCGACTCGCTTCACGGCCGCGTCGGTGACGCGATCCAGCCGGACGTAGGGGAGCTTCGCAAGGTCCGCGCGGACCATCGCGATCAGGTCGTCGTCCGACTTCTCCAGGCGGGGGTCGCCTCGGGGCACGGTGACGTCGGCGACCACGACCGACCGGCCCGCCGCGACCGTCTCGCGGCTGTACTCGTTCTGCTCGAACAGGCGGTTGAAGCAGGTCGTCCGCTCGGGGAAGATCAGCGTGCGATACGGCAGCGCTCGCGGCAGGTCGAATTCGAAGAGCACGAGGATCATCGACCGGATCTTGATACCCTGCACGTGCTCGCGGAGCGCGGCCGTGTCGAAGCCGGCGAGCAGGCCCACCAGACTCGCGATCGGCAGCGTCGAGACGACGGTGAGGTCGGGCCCCTCGACCGTGCGCTCGCCGTCGGGGCCCGCCACCGTGATTCGGACGATCCGGTCGCGCTCCACCTCGAGCCGCGTCGGCTCTGACTCGTAGAGAACGGTCTGCCCCTCGCGCACGAGGTAGGCCGCGATGCTGTCCCAGAGCTGCTGGTAGCCGCCGCGGGGGTAGTAGAAGATCGAGGGGTTCAGCTCCTGCTTGGGGAAGAGCAGCCGCTTCAGCACTTCCCGCGGATGCACCTGCGCGAACCGCTGGTTCACAAACGCGGGGTCGATCTCTCCGGGATCGGTCCAGACCTTCTCGGCCATCGGCGCCGCGATGTGTTCGTAGAAGCGCCGGCCGAATTTGCGCACGACGGTCGTCTCGAAGGTGTCGGACGAGAACCTCCAGGTGATCCAGCCGAGTTGGGCGGCCAGGAAGCTCCAGGCGAACGCCACGGCGTGCCACAGCGAGAGCGGGGTGATCCAGTCGATCACCCGGGGCGGGAACTGGTAGAGCTTGCCCCTGAACTGGACACCGTGCTGGCTCTTCTTGATCAGGCAGTCTGGGCCGAGCAGCTCCTCGGCCATCACTCGGACGCGCGTGATGTTCGGCGACAACCGGTGCGGGCCGTGGTCCACGGTGTGGCTTTTCCAGCGGAAGCTGCCCGCGAGCCCGCCCGGCGTGGTCTTCCGCTCGACCAGCAGGACCTGCCCCTCGTACCCGTGCAGCGCGAGCCCGAGCCCGGTGCCGAGCCCGGTGGCGCCGGCGCCGAGGATGACGATGCGTGGAGGCCGGTCAGTGCGTGCCACGCGGGGCCGGTCTCCGGTTCGGTCGGCCGGGAGGGTCGTGCAGGGGGGTGTGGACGTGCACCAGAACCATTATGCTGGAGCGACAGCGGCCTGAAGCAGCAAAAAGAGGCTGTCGCGGTGGCCCGGCGGAGCACGCTGCCGCTGACTTCCGGCGGGACCGCGCGCGGGAGCCCCGGGCGCGACGCCCAGCCTCATCGCCGCCCGGACCGAGACGCCATCGGATGAGCCGGCCGATGAGGGGGCCGCCTTCATCCGCACTGTATCAGAGAGGGATCCGGGAGTGACCTGGATGGGAACCCACTCCGACCCATTTCCGGCAGGATCGCAGGCCGCGGCCACGCTCGCCGCGTCCGAGAACCCCCTTTACCTTTCCTTCGCGCTGCGCACGTTGAGGCCGGAACGGAACGTCACCTCCGTCGACTCGATGACGGCAAGGTTCCGGATCCGCAGCTCGCGCAGCATGCCCTGTCTAACGCCTAGGCCTCGCTCGCGCTTCCAAGGCCGAGGCCGCGGCCAGCGCGCTGCCCGCCAGTACGGCCAGTTGCAGACCCAATGTAAAGGAACGCGGGCGGTAGCGGAAGACGACATGATGGGTACCCGGCGGAAGTACGACCCCCCGGAAGAGACCGTTTACGCGCACGATGCCGACCGCCCGGTCGTCCGCAATGGCCTGCCACCCTGGGTAGTAGACGTCGGCCAGCACCACCACGCCTGGCCGATCGAGAACCGCGTCGATCTTCACTTCGTTGGCAGTCTCCTCCACAATATCGGCCTTTGAGCGAGGTGGGCGCGTGTCGAGCGCGGCGCCGCCGGGAACGTTGATCTGCTCCTCCACGCTGATCGCGTCCTGGTCAGGGCGATCGAGGCACCGGTTACGCGTGATCGGACCGAACGCCGCGAGGGCTGCGGTCCTCGAATCCACCACGCGCACCAGGCTCGAGACGAAAACACGCGGGGCGACAGCCGAGTTCTCCCAGATCGCCACCTCTCGCCGATAGACGAGACGCAGCGGCCCGGTCTCGGGGGTTCCGTATACGGCAAATGCCTCACGCAGGGGCAGTCCGACCGGCGTGACGACGTACTTCACGCCCAGCCGGCCGTAAGCGGCCGGACACCGCGCCAGCCACAAGGCGGGGTGCTCTCCGATCGGCGCCCCCAAGTAGCGGAACTCCTGAACCCCAGGAAACCACAGCGGGGTCCAGGTGGCGGTGCCGGGGGGTCGCAAATAATTGCTCACGTACTCGACGTAACTGCCGACGGACAGGGAATTCAGATACCGAACATCATTGATCCCGAACGCAGCGGCCAGGTTCGGGTAGAGGGCGCCCTGCATCCCGAACACGCGGTAGGAGCCGGCGTGAGCGCGAAGGTACCGGACGTAGCCGTCTTCGACAAACGGGTCGCGGCGAGCCGGGAGCCCGCGAGCCGCGTTGACCTCTACGGCGACGATGGAGACCGCGGCGAGCCCCATCAACAGTCCCGCAATGTCCCGGCGTCTCGTGACCAGAGCCAGCGCGCTCGACATTCCGATCGCGAAGAGCACGCCGAGGATCCAGCTCGTGCCGATGTCTGTTCCCCGTGGAACCCAGAACCACAACTCGAAGATCGCCAACCCGACGATCCCCGGGATGACCCGGTGTCCGCGGAGGGCCCGAACGCACAGCCATAGGACCGCGGCGCCGAGGAGGATCGCGACGACCCCGCCCCCGAGCTGTCCGAGCACCCGGAACTCCGCGGCCGGAGACGCCAGCGCGGCGCGGGAGTCGCTGATCCAAGTGGCGGCGAGCTGGAAGAGCCCGGACAGTGCCAGGCCGCCAACAAAGAGGCGGAGTTTCCACCAAGGCGCGGCGATCTCGGCGGAGGTGCCGCGAGACACGCCCCAGGCGAAGAGGGCCGGGACCGCGATGCCGAGAATCGCGGCGTGCCACCACATCCGAGTGTGGCAGGCGCCCGGCGACGCCCAGAGGCACGTGACCGTCGTGGGTCCGTCGCCGATTCCCACCGCGTTCACCGCCACCGCGCCGAGCGTGGACACCACGAACAATCCGGCCGTCCAGGCCACGATGGTTCCGCGCCGCGCAGTCATCCACGCGACGATCGCGTCGTGGGCCCCGACCGTGGCGGGGCGGCGGTCGAGTATCGCATCGAGCCCGAGGGCGGCGGCGCAGGCGATCGAGAATACCCATACTGGCCCCGCCCAGCGCTGGGACCACACCTGCTCAAAGAGCGGGAGGAACCCTATCCAGTAGGTCAGCGGGTAGCCGAACGACTTGCCGAGAATGCCGAGCCCGACTCCCAGAAAGAGCGCCTGATGAACCAGGAGGCGGCCGGCGGCGAGGAACCCGCCGATGGCCAATACCATCATCGTGACTCCCGTGTAACCGCCGAGCTCGTCCCAGTAGCCGTTGACAGGCATCTCCCGGGCGAACGTTGGAAATGTGAAGTAACTCGGCACGAGGACGCCGATCGCTTCCGGGAAGCGGACGAGGGCCATCCCGTTCTTGAAGGTGCCCGCCCCGTGCTGGTTGAATGACAGCGGTACTAGTTCCAGGAACGGGAGTACCTGGGGAGCCGAGAGGAGCACGCCGGCGAACGCGGCGATCGTGGGTCGCACCAGGAGGCCAGGCAGATGCCGCCGATCGGCTGTGCGGGATGCCCGCACGACGAGGAAGAGTGCCGCCAGGGCAAGCACGTAGAGCGCGGATTCGGGTTGCCCGGCGAGGAGGACGAGGGCGACGCCCGCCGCCAGCGGGACCGATGCCGCGAGCGTTCGCCTGCTGACGGCCAGCTCCGCGGCGTAGAGCACGACCGGAATGGTCATGGATGGATTCGAGAGCATCTGGAGACTCACAAACCACATGCTGGAACCGCCGAGCATGAAGAAAACGCCGCCGAGGAAGGCGCTGACGGCGGAGGCGCCAATCCGTCGCAGAAAGAGAAACGTAAAGAAGGCGGAAATCCACAACCGGCCCAAGATGAAGAAGTCCCAGGTGATGGCCGGCGCCACATCCTGCAGGATCTGGTACGGGAAGAGCGCCCGCGGACTGTACTCGGCCACGACGGGCTTCCCGGCGGCCAGGTAGGGGGTCCACAACGGCAGCTCGCCGCGCCGGTACGTCAGTCCGACGAAGCGATCGATCGGAGTCTCGTAGTACGCGGCCGTGGCGAGGTCGACGTTGTACGTGTTCTCGGGTACTCGGGACTCCGCCGAACCGCCGCCCGCGAGGACGCCGTGGGGGTAGAACAGTAACGGCATCAGTGACTTCGAGAAGAAGACGACCTGCGCGAAAACCAGACAGATGAGGGCAAGGTACGCGAGGGCGGCTGTCGTCTTCTCGTGCCGGCACAGGCTAGAGACGTCGAGGAGCCGGTCGAACTTCAGCATTGGGGCCTCCTGTCGACGCAGGTTAACCCCCGATTCGAAAATAACTGAGCGGTGAACGGGCTACGAACTTGATGAAACAGAACGGCCTCTTGTGTGTTCTTAAGGGGAGCGGACGTCCCCACGTCACTCCCCAACCACAGGAGGCTGCTCTGATGCGTCTGAGCGTAATCGCCCTGCGACGGATGATCAAAGGAAAGCTGCACGTCGAGTTCGTGCGCCAAGAACTGACATCGTACAGCGGGCTCGAAGTGGTCCGCCGCTACCTGCGGCAGTGGGAGCTGCCCAGCCGACTGCGCGCGGCGTGAGCCGCTCTCCCCGCCCTCTATGCCTTCATCTCCGGCCGAGAGGCGCAGGAGAAAACCCTCGCGGAACTCAAGGGCGAGCCCACGAAGACTTGACGCTTTGACCAGTTTTGTCATCGCGAGTTTCGTTTCCGGCATGAGGCCGCGCCGAGTGCGACCCGATCTCAACTCCGGATCAGGAACGGATCTGGCCCCAGGTGCGCGCGGCCAGCGTCGCGGCGCCCAGGATGGCGACAGCGCCTATGAGGAACCCGGCCGTCTGGCTCGGCGGACGAAAGCGCATGACCACACGGTGGCGCCCGGCGCCGACCAAGACGCCGCGGACGACGCCGTCGACCCGATAGATCGGCGCGGGTTTGTCGTCGACCGTCGCGCGCCAGCCCGGGTAGAAGGTGTCGGTCAGGACGACGAGCGCCCGGCCATTGGCCTCGGTGTCGATCGTCACGTGGCGGGCGCCATAGGTCACGACCTCGGCGCGGCCACGCCCGCCGCCCGCCCCCGGGGGGATGCCCTCGACGACCGCGTGATCGCGAAGGTCGAAGGGGCCGGAGAGCGCGCGCGCGCGCGCTTCGGCCGGGCCCGCTGCCGTTTCCCACTGTCCGACGACGAAGGCGCGGGGCAGCGCCGCCCGGTTCTCGTAGACGACCGCGTCGTTCTGATACACGATCGGGAATCGATCGCTCTCGGTCTTGACGCCGGCGTTCAGGTCCATGCCGGGTGGTACAAGGATGTACCTGACACTCAGGAGTGAGTAGCCGCGCCGCCGCTCGCGAAGATCGCGCGCGAGCGAGCCGGGAACGCGCCGACCGTCCCGATTGACGGGAGGCGGGTCACCGGTGAACCAGAGCGCATGCCACCAGAGGGGCGGTGAAGTCTCGAGCCCTTCGGCGGCGAATCGTTGGAACCAGTCCACGGCCAGCGCCTCCACGAACCGGACGTCGTACAGACCAAAAACGCTCGCGTAGTTTGGCGCGATCACGCGGTGATCGCCCATGATCCGGTCGTAGCCGGCGCGCGCCTTCAGAAAGCGGACGACGGGAGGTTCGGCCGCGGGATCGCGCCGCTCGGGAAGCCCGAAGGTTGCGTGGGAGTCCAGCGCGACGGCGGCGGCGAGCGCCATGGCCGCACAGATCCCGGCCACGAAGCGCTGGCGGAACACGAACAGCCCGACGGCCGAGAGCCCGAGGCCGGCGGGAACGAGACGGAGGGCCAGGGAAACGGCAGCATAGCCCCTCGGAATCGGAAACCATCGCTCGACCACGGCGATCCCGAGCAACGCCGTTGCCAGCGGCAGGCCTTCGAGACGGAGCAGCGCTAGCGTGGCCAGCGCCAGGACGCAGGCGGCCACCGCCTGGCCGCCCAGTGCTCCTGGCCAGTAGAAGTCCCAGAGCACCGTCGCCGCGTGCTCGACGTAGGCGGTCGCGCTCGCGCCGAGTATCCCAACACCGAGCAGGACTCCCATGAGGGAGAGCAGGAGCCGCGCCCGCGCGGTGCTGCTGCGGCCCGCCTCCTGGAGCCGCGCCAGGCCGAAGGCGGCGCCACTGGAGAGGGCGAAGCACCAGGTGGGGCCGGCCCAGCGGGGCGTCCACACCTGGTTCAGGAGGGGGAGCCGGCCGATCCAATCGAATGGGGGCACGCCGAAGTTCTTGAGCACGACCCAGCCCCATACGCCGATGAAGAAGACGAGGGCGGTCCGCCAGCGGGGCGCCACCGTCCAGTTCGGAACAAGAAGGCCGGCGACCGCCAGGAAGACGGCGAGCACGCCGCCGTAGCCGCCGAGGAAGTCCCAGTGGCCGTTGTCGGGCTTGATCCGCACTGCGGTCGGCAGCTCGAAGAAGCTCGGTACGAAGAGGGCGATCGCAAGCACCGGCCGAGCCGGGGCCCGGGTCCCCATATCGTTGCCGATCTCGTGCAGGTGGAAGGCGATCGGCAGGTGGGCCGCGAACGGCACCAACAGCGGCGCTGCCAGCCCGAACCCCACGAGGATCGCGACAGCGGCCCATCCGATGAAACGTCGCCCATCCCGGAGCGAGCGGCCGGTGGCGCCGAGCCAGCGGACGATTCCGTAAAGGCCTGCGGCAAGGAATACGTAGAGCGTGACCTCAGGCTGGCCCGCCAGGAGGTTCAGGCCCGTCGCGCCCCCGAGCCAGGCGGCCCGCCGGGAATCCGGCATCGCGACGAACGTCTCCACCGCTAGGAAGAGCAGGGGAACCACCATGGCCGGGTTGACGAGCTGCTCGAGGTTGACGAACCAGGTGAAGACGCCCGAGAGCATGTAGGAGAGGCCACCGAGCACTGCCGCCGTGAAGCCGAGGCGCGCCCGCGCGAGGAAGCAGTAGGTCAGCCAGCCGGCGATCCAGAGCCGCACGATGAACCAGAAATCCCAGAGGCCCGGCGGGCTCATGTCTATCAGCATCTGGTAGGGGAAGAAGATTCGGGTCGAGTAGTTGGCGACGAGCGGTGTGCCCGCGGCCTGGTGAGGGTTCCAGAGGGGAAGTTCGCCGCGCCGGAGCATCCGACCGATGTAGCGGTCGAGCGGCCATTCGTAGAAAGCCGGCGTCGCGAGGTCGACGTCGAACGTGTTGACGGGGCGCCGATCCGCGCCGCCTGGCGGCGTCGCGGGGACGACCGCGCTTGTGTAGAGGGGTGCTTGCAGGGTCTTTCCGTTGAAGAGGACTGGCGCGTAGCAGACGGCAAGGACCGCCCCATAAAGGACCGCGGCTCCCGGGGCGCGCGTGGCCCAGGGTGGAAGCTGGCCGGTCAGCCGATCAAGCGGGCAGATTTGCCAGATCCCGGAACCTGGTGGGTTCGCCGCCTGGATGGTGCCTGGGCTCGGGCGTGGCGCGTTCCTCCCCGCCGCGGACTCGGTTAACGGCCGGCGCGGCGGTGGCGGTGAATTGGGCGCCCCCGGTGCCGATCGCGGCGCTCGCGTGCGCTTGATGCAAACGCTGGCCGAGATGGGCGGGATGAAGTCGCTGCCGGCGATGACGACGGCGAAGTCGCACGCGATCCTGGACGAGCCGACTGGATCGCGCCCTCGAGCGGTACCACCGCATCTGTGGCCAGGCGGAGCGAGATCACAGGACCCTGGGTCAGCCCGGGCACGCGATCACACGGCCGCGCGTGATGTTCGGCGACAACCGGTGTGGGCCGTGGTCCACGGTGTGGATCTTCCAGCGGAAGCTGCCCGCGAGCCCGCCCGGGGTGGTCTTCCGTTCGATCAGCAGGACCTGCCCCTCTTACCGTATAGCGCGAGCCCGAGCCCGGTGGCGCCGGCGCCGAGGATGACGATGCGCGGAGGCCGGTCAGTGCGCGCCATGCGGAGCCGGTCTCCGGTTCGGTCGGCCGGGAGGGTCGTGCGGGGGGGGTGTGGACGTGCACCAGAACTATTATGCTGGAGCGACGGCGGCCTGAAGCAGCAAAAAGAGGCTGTCGCGGTGGCCGGCGGAGCACGCGGCCGCTGACTCCCGGCGGACCGGACGCGCGTGAGCCCCGGGCGCGACGCCGAGTCTCATCGCCGCCGCCCCGGACCTAGACGCCACCGGATGAGCCGGCCGATGAGGGCCGGGGCGAGCGCCTGCAGCCGCCCGAGCAGGATCGGCAGCGGCGAGAGGACGAGCGAGGTGCGCCCCGCCCGCTCCGCCCGATAGATCCGCTCGGCCACGTACCGCGGGGACCTCGGCCGCGAGCCCTGAGGCAACCGGTACGCGCCGTGCACGCGGGTGCGGCGGTTGAAGTCGGTCTCGATGGCACCGGGCCGCACCACGAGAATGCGACACTCCGGGAACGATCCCTCGAGCCTCACGATCTCGATGTAATCGCGCAGGGCGCGCTTGCTCAGGGCGTAGGGCGTGAGGCCGGGGATGAGGAAGTCCGCCGCTCCCGAGAGCACGAACACGAAGCGGCGGCAGGACGTGGTTGTCGCTAGGGCGCTCAAGAGCGTGACCGGTGCGAGGAAGTTGACCTCCAGGCAGCGGCGGAACGCCGCCGGTGGGACCTCGTCCGCGTAGCCGGCCTCCGACATTCCCGCGGGGAACACGCAGAGCTCCAGTGGTGGTTCCGAGCCGGCCAGTTCGCTCGCGAGCCTGGCCACGGCCGCGGGATCGGCCAGATCACAGCGGTCGCGGGTCACCGCCTGCACCGTCCATCCCCGCTCCCGATACACGTCGGCGAGCGCCCGTCCGAGCCCGCCGCGAGCCCCGACGATCAGCACGTTCGGCTGCCCCGGCGCCGCCGGGGCGAGCGCCGAAGGCGCGGGTGACGTGCCGGCCTCAGGCATCATGCGTATCATAGGGCCGTTCGGCCGCCGCGCCCGCGACAAGTTGGACGCGTTGGCAGAGCTACGGTGGCGCGCTCCCGCGGTGCTATAGTCAGATTGATGGGCCTGACCGCAGACGACGCTAAGCCGGTCGCGGTCCCCGGGGAATGACGGCGGCGGTCGACAGGGCCTCGTGGCGGGCAGGCGTCCTTCCCCTGGCGGCGATCGCGGCGGCGATCGGCCTGATGTACGCGCCGTCGATCACGAACCCGCTCTGGCTCTGGGATCACCACATCATCCTGCTCCTGGCCAAGGCGCCGCAGTTTGCCCACGGGCTCTTCTGGCACCTGGTCCACTACCGGATCGGATTCCAGGAAGACGTTGTCTACTTCCGCGTGCTGTCGATGCCGATTGTGTTCGGGCTGGCGAAGCTCTTCCAGGACCACCGCGTGCTCTACTACGCGGCGCATCTCCTCGCGCACCTCGGCGCCTCGGTCCTGTTCTACCGCGTGGCGCTCGCGCTCGGCGCCGGCGGCACCGTATCTCTCTTCATGGCCCTCACGTTCGCCGTGTACGCAGGCGCCGGGAACACCGCGAACATCCCCTTCTATACGACGATCTTCCTTGCCGTGCTGATCGCAGGCGGGGGGGTGCTCGCGGTGCTCCAGTACCTGAGCGACGGCCGCGGGAGAAGCCTGGTGGCCGGCGCGTCATGCATGGTCCTCGCCACGCTGATCTACGACGCGTTCCTTCTGCTGGCGATCGCGCTTCCGGTCCTCGCGGTGGCCCTGCGCTGGCGCGAGGGCAAGGCGACCGGACGGGAGCTGCGGGCGGCGGCCGCGTTGCTCGCGGCCGTCCTCCTCGTATTCTGCCTCGTGATCGTGTCGCTCACGTTCTCGCCGACCGTGCAGTCGAAACCGGGTGGCGTCACCCGATCACTCGACGTGACGGTCGGAGAGCTGGTCCGGGGCGACCGGATCGGGCCCGCGGCGTGGTTCGGTCTCTGGGCGGTCCTCGTCGACCTCGTCCTGTTCTTCCCGGGCCACCTCCTGGTGATCTTCCACCGCGGCAACATGCCGTATTGGGACATGTGGGCGCTCGCGTTCGCGTGGCTCCACGCGTTGGCCGGGCTCACGCTGACGCTGGCCGGCGCGGCGGGCGCCCTCGGGCTGCCCCGCTGGTGGCGGGCGGCGGGTTTTGCGCTCGTGGCGGCGGGCGCGTCGCTCGATCCATACTGCCTGCCGCTGGCGGTGATCATCGTCCTGGTCGCGTGGTCGGGCTCCCCCCGCCCCGCCCTGGCACCGGGACTGCTCCTGACCGTCACCGCCGGTCTCCTCACCTCGTTCAACATCGCGCTCGGGCGTGCGGACGGCTACAACGTGGTCGCGTTCCGTCATCACTACGTGAGCGGCTTCTTCGTGCTGCTGGTGGTGGCCTCACTGGTGGGGGCAGGCTGGCGCGAGCGCCCGGCGTGGCAGCGCAGGGTGCTGGCCCTGTCGCTGACGGCCTGCCTCGGTCTCAATGCCTGGGCCACCGCCGACATCCTTCGGGGCGTGAAGCGGGACAATAAGATGGTCTGGTCGTTCGACGACGCCCTGACGACGGTCATGGAGCGAGCTGGTCCGCGGTCGCTGTTCGTCGCGTTTCCGACGAGCTTCGTGCGGGGGCTCGACTGGCGAGATCAGCCAGCGCAGGACGTGGTGTTCGACCTATTGCACTACCACAACGATCCGATGACACGGTACGTGAACCGGGCGCCGCTCTTCGTGCGGGCGGACCGGGTGGTCCGCCCGAACCCCACCTACCGCCAGGACGGGGGGGAGGACTTCCTCTTCCGGTTCCTGCTGCTCGATCTGCCGCCGGGTCGGTTCGAGCTGTTCGGTTCATCGCCGAGCGAACCCCGCGTCGTTCTCGATAGCCGGCAGTTGTTGCTGGTCGGGCGGCGCGCCTCCGATCGATCGCCGGTGCACTGGACCTACGCGCTTCCGTCGGAGGTGCGGCTGCCGGTCCGGGTCGCGCTATCCCGGTCCGGGCGGTCGCTGCAACTCTCCGCGAACGGCGTCATAATCGGCCGGACCGAGATCCGCGACGCCGACGCGTACCTAGCCTGGGAGTCGGACGACGTGGGCCTCCTGGGCCCGGACTTCGAGCGCATCGTCTCCTCCTACATCTTGTACGACACCTACATCCGGATCGGCCGCGCCCTGGGCGAAGACAGCGATCACAGTTAGTTTGTGTCGCGAACCGAGAAACGTTAGCCCCTTCTCAGCACGTAACGAGCACGTAGGCCGCCGATGGGCCCCCCGGAAGCACTGGGCGGGAGTGGAGGACGCGTGGGTGCTCGGCGGACCGCGCCCGGCCCGACCTCGTGCCGGCATGGCCAGGCGGTGCGCGGCAGTCTCGTCGCCGGTGGAGCGGACTCGACGGGACCACCCATCGGCCATGGTCTCCGCGGCCGACGAGCGGCCCCGGCCGCGACCCGTACGAAGTCCGGCCGGCGCTAATTTAGTCTAGGTCTAGACTAGTCGCCGGTCGGGAACGGGCGCTCTGCCGACGGAGGGCCGTTGCAGGAGCGGTGGAGTCGCCGGGCGGACGCGCCCGCCGCCGCAGTATCCACCATCCGGTGGGAAGGAGAAGGAGACCGCCGGTGGACAAGAGGCGGCCGGCTCGGGTGCTGATGAACGGCACGAACCTGAGCGTCACCGTCGAGACTCCCGCCGGCACCACCACCCCGCGCATGACGGCGTTGGTCGCGAAGACCGGGATCTCCCTCTCTCCGGCGAAGGCGTGCCACCGCGGGTGGTACATCTCGTTGAGCACGAGAAAGCGTTGTTCTGAGGCCGTGTCCACCTGGATCTGGATCGTGTCCTGCCGGTAGCTCGCCCGGATGGCGCCGTCTGCCGCGAAGCGAGTCGCCACCGGGAAGCCTTCGACCACGCTTTCATCCATGATCCGCGTGGGTGGCCCCGCGGCCACGACCTTTTTCACCCGGTCGGCCGCCTCGGCCAAGTCCGCGACGGGCTGGACCGCTCGCGCGAAAAAGTGGCGGGGGACGACCGCGAACGGGTTGAGGATGATCGTGACGTCCTCGGGACGCGCGTCGAGCCGCCCGCGGGCGGTGGGGCCCGCGAGGTCGTAGTAGAGCGGGGGATTCACGACGATGGCGTACTTGACGCTGAGGAGGGCCAGGAGGGGACCCGGCATGCCCGATTGGAACACGATCGCGCGCGGCCCCCGAACGCTGGCGGGCCACGGCAAAGCGGCCAGGCGCGCGGGGACGCCGGGGCTGTAGCCGTCCGCGAGCCGCAGTCGCCAGAGGAACGCGACGTGGGGCTCGCAGTATATCCAGAACATCGATGGGTCGCAGATCATCGCCGACCGATACCTATCCACCTCGAGGCGATCGTGGAACGCGCGCACCGCGTCGGGCTCGGGGATGCGGAGCTGGTCCGACTTAACCATGAACAGATTGTTCTGCCTGAACGGAACGGGGAATGACCAGGCCTGGGCTCCGTTGACCGTGAAGAACGCGTACGAGAAAGCGTGGAGGGCGAGGACGAGGCCGAGACAATAGGCGACGAAGAGCCGCGGGCGACTCCTCCCCGAAAGCGCGAAGCTCAGCGCGAGCAGGAGGAGGAAGACCAGGGCCGCCCAGACCGTCCGGATCACCTCCTTCGGGAGCGCCGCCAGACGGTCGTCGACAGGAAGCGGTCGAGGGGGGCCGAGCGCCTCGACGAGGGCGCCCGGCACGACATGGTTGACCGACCACACGAGTCCCGCTGCGACCGGAGCCGCGACGATCAGAAGGGCGAGGCGGCGAGTGATCGGGGCGTCGGCGCGCGGGCCGGCGAGTTCCCGGAGGAGGACCGCGGCGAGCGTGCAGAGCGGCAGGAGAGCCATGACGCACATGCGGGCGTGCAGAAAGCTGAGGTGCAGGAAGATGACGTCGATGAGCCATTGGCCGGGAGCGGTCAGGATCCCGAGGAGGACGAGCACGATCGTCCACGCGTGAAACGGGAGGTCCTCGTCCTCGAGGCGGAGCAGCCGGAGCCACTGGCCGCGGAAGCGGACGAGTCCGGCGAGAACCAAGAGAGCCGCGAACGTCGAGGTGTAGAGCAGGATGCCCTCGTGCAAGTTGAGCGCGCCGTTGCCGGATGCTCGTACCTCTTCGAAGCCCAGTCCGAAGATCCCGTCGTTGAACAGCCTGAGGAACTCGCCTGGGCTCGGATACCACTGGAAGTGGGGGCGGTCGAGAAGGCGGAGATCCTCGAATACCGTGTAGAGGCGCGGAGAGGCGGTGATGAGCGCCCCGAACAGCGCGCCCGCGAAGACAAGCGGCGGTGACGCGCTGCGGAGGCGGACGCTGCGGTACATCGCGTAAGCGCCGAAGAGCCCGACGATGTAGACCGCTTCCTGCAGAAAGGTGAAAAAGAGCAGGTAGGTCAGCACGGCACCGAGGGCCACGAAGCTCGCGGCGCCGTTGGACCGCGTCGATCGCCTGAGGATCAAGAGGCCGAGCGGGATGAAGATCAGGATGGCGAAGCTGGAGTCGGCCTCCGCGAGCCGCAGGATCGAGTGCGTAGAAAAGACGTACAGCGACGCGCCGACCGAGGCGGAGAAGGGATCGCCGCACGTCGCCTTGAGGAACGCGTACGCGGCGAAGGCCGCGGCGATCAAGAGGCCGCAGGTCACGAACCCCGCGACGCGGTAGAGGTCGGCGAGAGGGAAGAGCGCTTCGAGACGGCTGAAGACGTCCGGCACCATGTAGTGCAGGCCGTACATGCTCTGCCCCATGAACTGGAAGTCGCTCCAGGCCTTGAGTCCGCCGGCCCGCAGGCTCTCGACTTCGAACTTCCGCACGTTGAGAAACCCGTTGAGCCGGTCGGAGTCGCCGAGGAAGGTGGCGTAGCCGGCGAGGTGGAAGGAGAAGAGCCCGAGCGCGAGGGCGGTCGGGAGGACGAGGGCCAGGGCGTCCCCCCGCCACCGCGCCCTGGGGGGCGCCGGGGGGCCGCCGGTCGGCCTCATCGGCGGGCCTCGCGCGGCCGCGCCCTCACGAGCTCCCGCCGAGGTGCTCGGCCGTGAGCGGCGGCCGGTGTGCGGGAGGTCCGGGCAGAGGCCTCACCCCGACAGGGCGCGGGAGACGGCCCGCCCGCGCTCACTTCAGCCATCTCTGGAAGTCGGTGACGAACTGGGTGACCGCCTCGTCCGTCTTCGGGTGCGAGACCAGCTGGCGGAAGAACGTCGGCGGGACCGTGACGATGTCGGCCCCCGCCTGGAGCGCCTCGTTGACGTCGAGGATGATCTCGCTCGGGACGCGCCACTCGCGGAACACGGCGCGGACCTGCCGGACGACGGACGCCGCGTCGTAGCCGATGTCGCGAATGCGGCCGTAGAAGAGGCTCACGGAGTTGGCCCCGGCTCGTGCGGCCATCACCGCCTGGTTGAAGGACATGCAGCACGTGCAGTTCACGCGGATGTCGCGCCGCCGCAGCTCGCGGATGACGGCGAGCTCGTCCCGCCCGATCGGCACCTTGACGTTCAGGTTGGGGTACGCGCCGAAGTGCCGAAGGAAGTCCTGGGCCTGGACGACCATCTCGTCGGGTCGGGTCGAGAAGACCTCCACACTCAACGGGATGTCGTAGCCGTACTTCTCGAGCAGGCGGGTGATCTTCTTGATGTGCTCCCGGAAGTCGCCCTTCTCCTCCTTGGCGAGGATGGACGGGTTGGTGGTGATGCCGGCCGGGAATCCGCGCGCCAGCGCCTCCTCGATCTCGACCAGGTTCGCAGAGTCGACGAACCGCAGAACGGTCCCTTGACCGCCGTCACGGTGCTCGGCCCGGGCCCCGCTGGCTGATCCGTCTCGGCCACGCTCGGCGCGGCGGCCTCGATGTCCGTGGCGGCGCGGCCGAAAGGTGCCGCGCTCGCGCTCCCCGGCCGACCGCTCCGCGCTGATGACGCCGTGGCCGACGGCGAGGGAGCTCACCCGTACCGCGCCAGCCGCTCGAGGCTGTCGATCCGCTCTTCGGTTTCGGCGGGCGTCACCGGGACGTTGCCCTGGCGCTCGCACGCGATCGCCGCGGCGAACGAGCCGAGGATCGACGCGATGACGATGCTGCGGGTCGTCGCCAGCGCGAGCGAGGCGTAGGCGAGGAGCGCGTCGCCGGCGCCGATCGGGTCCACGAGCTTTGTGACGAAGCTCTCGATCGTGAAGAACTCTCGTGGGTTCGGCCCCGGGCTTCGGTAGCCGATGATGCCCCGCTCGCCCAGCTTCAGGATCAGGTTCCGGCATCGGGCCTGACGGAACAGCTCGGACGCCAGCGGCCGCACGACCGAGTCTTGGTCGGCGAGCGCGAAGCGCGCCTCGCGCTCGTTGGGGGTGAGGAGGTCGAAGTCGGTGAAGTCGAGGATGTTGCCCCAGCGATTCGAGACCTGGCTGTCGGCCACCTTCAGGGCGGTCGCCGGGATGTCCCGTGTGAACCGCGAGATCGTCTGGCGGTTGAAGATGCCGTGCCGGAAGTCGCTGCAGACCACGATGTCGGCGGGGGTGTCGCGGAGCGCGTCGCACAGGATCCGGGTGATGCGCTCCGAGATCGGCCGGTTGTCGACCCGGTCGACCTGGAGCATCTTGTAGCCGTCGGTGATGAACCGCTCCTTCCGGGTGGTGGGGCGCGTCCGGTCGACGATGGGCCGGCAGTCGACGCCCGACGTATCGAGTTCCCGCAAGGCGAAGGTCTTGAGCTCGTCCTCGCCGAGGACCGTGGAGAAGGAGACGGTCGCGCCGGCCGCCTTGACGTGCCGCGCCACGCCGCCGGCGCCGCCCGTGAAGAGGTCCGAGCGCTCGAGTCGGACGCTGAAGGTCGGAGACTTCGGCGCGCCGCCGAGGAGGGCGCAGTGGCTGTAGACGTCGATGATCGTGTCGCCGAGGACGTGCACCCGCAGCCCCGCCAGCCCACGCAGAACCTTGCGGAGGTCCGCGAAGTCGACGCCCTCGGACTCCATGAGCGCGAGGAGCTTCTCGAGTGAGATCCTCGGGGCGTGCGCCTCGATGAGTCGCGAGGAGGAGTACACGATGTCGCCGGGCGTGAAGACCATCTCGCCGCCGTACTCGTCGAGCGTGTCGATCTCCTCCTGTGTGTGCGGCGGGATGCCCTCGGCGAAGTACTCGTAGCCCTTGGCGAAGTAGTCGGGCTGGAGGGCGCGGACGTTCTCGATCGGCGTCGGGTTGGCGTCGATGATCACGTAGTCGACCATCTCGAGGGCAGCCAAGTTTTGCGCCCGCAGCTCCTGGGGGACGTACGGGCGGTGATCGGCCTTGAGGATGTGCTCGTCCGCGGTCAGGCTGGCGATCAGGAGATCCGCCTTGCCCTTCGCGTACATGAGATGCCGGAGGTGACCGGGGTGGACGATGTCGAAGGCGCCGTGGCACATGATCACGGAGCGTGCCCGCGGCCGCGGCCCGATGATCTCCCGGAGCTCGGCGACGGTCTTGATCTTGTGCTGGTACCTCGGCCCCATCGCGGTCCCCGGGTTAGCCGAGGCGGTCCGCGCCGCGCGGCGGCCGGGTGGGCGGCGCCGGCGGCGCGGCGCGCCGGTGCTCGATGGGCTCGAGCCCGAGGGCGCCGTCCTCCTCGGCTCTCACCGCAGCATCGCCGTCTGGATCGTCTTGACGTTGTAGTAGCGCGTGTCGCTCAACGAGTTCGGGAGCTTGCCCGCTTGGAAGGCGCGGCAGAGGTCCACGATCGCATCCTCGACCGTCCGCTTGGGCCGCCACCCGAGCTCTCGCGCGATCTTCTCCGACGAGATGTGGTAGGACCGCAGGTCGTTGCTCGGCGAGGTCGTCATCGCGATCGGGGCCAGGTGTGGCAACTCGCGCAGGACGACCGAGTGGACCATGCGGCCGAGGTCGGCCACCGTGTGGTTCTGATAGCCGGCGTTGAACGTCTTGCCCGCGAGGGCGGCCGCCGGCATCGACAGCAGGTCGAGGTAGAGGTCCGTCATGTCCTCGATGTGCAGGTTGGGCCGCTTCTGGGCGCCGCCGAAGATCGTGATCTTGCGATTGTTCACGGCGAGGTTCGTCAGGATGTTCACGGTCAGATCGAGCCGCTGCCGCGGCGAGTATCCACAGATGGTGGCGGGGCGGATCGTGACCGTCGTGAAGTCGTCGCCCTGGTACCGGAACAGGAT
>QHRX01000145.1 GCA_003221455.1 Candidatus Rokuibacteriota bacterium | reverse complement strand
GAGGTCCACTTCATGGACGTGTCGCCGAAGCAGCTCGTCTCGGTCGCGGCGTCGATGGTGCCGTTCCTCGAGAACGACGACGCCAATCGTGCCCTCATGGGCTCGAACATGCAGCGGCAGGCGGTTCCGCTCCTGCAGCCGGAGGCCCCGCTCGTCGGCACCGGCATGGAGCACATCGTCGCGCGCGATTCGGGCGCGGTCATCGTGGCCAAGCGGCCCGGCGTTGTCGAGTACGTCTCGGCCGACCGCATCGTAGTGCGGGCCGAGAGCCGGTCGAAGAAGACGGATCCGGTGCAGGACCTGCCGCTCGACATCTACAACCTGACCAAGTATCGACGCTCGAACCAGAACACGTGCATCAGCCAGAAGCCTGTCATGCACAAGGGCCAGCGGGTCCAGGCCGGCGACGTCATCGCCGACGGACCGGCGACGGACCAGGGCGAGCTCGCGCTCGGTCGCAACGTGCTCGTCGCGTTCATGCCGTGGGGCGGCTACAACTTCGAGGACGCGATCCTCGTCTCCGAGAGGCTGGTGAAGGAGGACCGGTTCACCTCGATCCACATCGAGGAGTTCGAGGTCCAGGCCCGCGACACGAAGCTCGGCAAGGAGGAGGTGACCCGCGACATCCCGAACGTCTCGGAGGAGGCGCTGAAAGACCTCGACGAGTCCGGCATCGTGAGGATCGGGGCGAAGGTCAAGGCCAGCGACATCCTCGTCGGCAAGATCACCCCCAAGGGCGAGACCCAGCTGACGCCGGAGGAGAAGCTCCTGCGCGCGATCTTCGGCGAGAAGGCGGGCGACGTGCGTGATACGTCGCTCACGGTGCCACCGGGGATCGAGGGCACGGTGGTGGACGTGAAGGTGTTCTCGCGGCGGGGCGTGGATAAGGACGAGCGCGCGAAGTCGATCGAGGAGGAGGAGGTCGCGCGGCTCGAGAAGGACTACCAGGACGAGATCGCCATGGTCGAGATGGAGCGCGACCAAAAGCTCAAGAACCTCCTGGTCGGCAAGACCGCGACCATAGAACTGGTCGACCCGGTGGCGAAGAAGAAGCTGACGAAGAAGGGCGACCGGATCGAGCGGGTGGACCTCGACAACTTCTCCTGGAACGAGCTGAAGAAGATCAAGGTCAAGGAAGATGACGGGCTCGCGAACACGATCAAGAAGATCGAGGAGCTCGCCGAGGAGCAGATCTCGATCTATGACACGATGCTCGAGGAGCGGATCGGGCGGCTGCGCCGCGGCGACGACTTGCCCCCGGGCGTGATCAAGATGGTCAAGGTCTACGTCGCCGTGAAGCGGAAGCTCTCGGTGGGCGACAAGATGGCCGGCCGGCACGGCAACAAGGGCGTGGTCTCGAAGATCCTGCCCGAAGAGGACATGCCATACCTGCCCGACGGGACGCCGGTCGAGATCGTGCTCAACCCCCTGGGGGTGCCGTCCCGGATGAACGTGGGGCAGATCCTCGAGACGCACCTGGGCTGGGCCGCGCGCGCCCTCGGCCTGTGGGTGGCGAGCCCGGTCTTCGACGGCGCGACCGAGGAGGAGATCAAGGACCACCTGAGGCAGGCGCGCCTGCCGACGTCCGGGAAGACCGTGCTGTACGACGGACGCACCGGCAAGCGCTTCCACCAGGAGGTGACGGTCGGTCAGATCTACATTCTGAAGCTCGCGCACCTGGTGGACGACAAGATGCACGCGCGCTCGATCGGCCCCTACTCGCTCGTGACCCAGCAGCCGCTGGGCGGCAAGGCCCAGTTCGGCGGCCAGCGGTTCGGCGAGATGGAGGTGTGGGCCCTCGAGGCGTACGGCGCCGCCCACACGCTCCAGGAGATGCTGACGGTCAAGTCCGACGACGTGGAGGGCCGCAACCGCATCTACGAGGCGATCGTCAAGGGTGAGAACTTCCTCGAGCCCGGCACTCCGGAGTCCTTCAACGTGCTCGTCAAGGAGCTCCAGAGCCTCGCGCTCGACGTGGAACTCGTGATGAAGGACGGGAAGAAGAGTTCCTAGTGGGAACGCGCGTTCCCAAAGGAGAGGACGAATGCTGACGGACCGGCAATTCGGCAGCCTGATCAGAGAGGAAAAGCCCACGAAGGATCTGTGGGGGATTCTCGATCGGCATCCGAAGCCCATTACGTTCGACGCCATTCGGATCAAGCTGGCCGCGCCGCAGAAGATCCGTGACTGGTCGCACGGCGAGGTGAAGAAGCCGGAGACGATCAACTACCGGACGTTCAAGCCGGAGCGCGACGGGCTGTTCTGCGCCCGGATCTTCGGCCCGACCAAGGATTACGAGTGTGCGTGCGGCAAGTACAAGCGCATGAAGTTCGCGGGCATCGTCTGCGACAAGTGCGGGGTCGAGGTGACGAGGGCGCGCGTGCGGCGCGAGCGCATGGGGCACATCGAGCTGGCGTCACCGGTCTCGCACGTGTGGTTCTTCAAGGGCCTGCCGAGTCGGATCGGGCAGCTCCTCGACATGTCACTCCGGGAGCTCGAGAAGATCCTCTACTTCGAGGAGTACGTGATCATCGAGCCCGGCCGGGTGCCCGGCCTCAAGAAGAAGGACCTGCTCACGGTCGACAAGGCGCGCAAGCTTGGCGACGAGCACGGGGCCGACGCCTTCAAGGTGGGCATGGGCGCCGAGGCGATCCGCGAGTTGCTCCGGGGCATGGAGCTGGACGGGCTCGCCCGGGAGCTCCGCGCGCAGATGCTCGTGGAGACCTCGGTGCAGAAGCGCAAGAAGATCGTCAAGCGCCTCAAGGTCATCGAGGCCTTCCTCAAGTCCGGGAACCAGCCGGAGTGGATGATCCTCGAGGTCATCCCGGTGATCCCGCCCGAGCTGCGCCCGCTCGTCCCGCTGGATGGTGGCCGCTTCGCGACCTCGGATCTCAATGACCTGTATCGCCGTGTCATCAATCGAAACAACCGCCTCAAGCGCCTGATGGAGCTGAAGGCGCCGGAGATCATCATCCGCAACGAGAAGCGGATGCTCCAGGAGGCGGTGGACGCCCTCTTCGACAACGGGCGCCGCGGCCGCGTGATCACGGGCCCGAACAACCGGCCGCTGAAATCGCTCTCGGACACGCTGAAGGGCAAGCAGGGGCGGTTCCGCCAGAACCTGCTCGGCAAGCGCGTGGACTACTCGGGGCGGTCGGTCATCGTGGTCGGCCCCTACCTGAAACTGCACCAGTGCGGGCTGCCGAAGAAGATGGCCCTCGAGCTGTTCAAGCCCTTCATCCTGCGCAAGCTGGAGGAGCGCGGGATCGCGTCCTCGATCAAGGCCGCCAAGAAGTTCGTGGAGAAGGAGCGGCCCGAGGTCTGGGACATCCTCGAAGAGGTCATCAAGGAGCACCCGGTGCTGCTCAACCGGGCCCCCACGCTCCACCGGCTGGGCATCCAGGCCTTCGAGCCGATCCTGGTCGAGGGCAAGGCGATCGAGATCCATCCGCTCGTCTGCACCGCCTTCAACGCGGACTTCGACGGCGACCAGATGGCGGTGCACGTCCCCCTGTCGATGGAGGCGCAGCTCGAGGCGCAGGTGCTGATGCTGTCGTCCAACAACATCCTCTCGCCGTCGAACGGCGCGCCGCTGGCCGTGCCGACGCAGGACATGGTCCTCGGCCTCTACTACCTCACCAAGGAGCGGCTCTCGACGCCGGAGCGGCCGGTGCGCGGGGAGGAGCGGCTGTTTGCCGACCCCGAGGAGGTCCGGATCGCCTACGACAACGAGGACGTGGATCTGCAGGCGCGGATCCGGTTGCGCTACCGTGGCGAGATCATCGAGACCACCGTCGGCCGCACGCTCTTGAACGAAGTGGTGCCGGAGCCGCTCCGGTTCGTGAACCAAGAGCTGAAGAAGAAGGAGATCACCACGCTGGTCGGCCGCTGCTACAACCAGCTCGGGAACGAGGCGACCGTCGCCTTCCTCGACGAGCTGAAGGACATCGGGTTCCGGTATGCGACCCTGTCCGGGCTCTCGATCGGCATCGACGACATGCACATCCCGTCGTCCAAGGAACAGCTCATCGCCAAGGCGCGCGAGGACGTCAACGAGGTCGAGCAGCAGTACCAGGACGGCGTGATCACGAACGGCGAGCGCTACAACAAGGTCGTCGACATCTGGGCGCACGTCACCGAGGTCATCGCCGACCAGATGTTCAAAGAGCTCGAGGGGGGTGAGCAGGGCGGGGAGTTCAATCCGATCTACATGATGGCCGACTCGGGCGCCCGGGGCAGCAAGCAACAGATCCGGCAGCTCGCCGGCATGCGCGGCCTCATGGCCAAGCCCTCGGGCGAGATCATCGAGACCCCGATCACCTCCAACTTCCGCGAGGGCCTCACCGTGCTCGAGTACTTCACCTCGACCCACGGCGCGCGAAAGGGGCTGGCCGACACCGCGCTCAAGACGGCGGACTCTGGCTACCTCACGCGCCGGCTGGTCGACGTGTCGCAGGACGTGATCGTCTCCGAGTACGACTGCGGGACCGTGAAGAGCATCGACGCGACGCCGCTCGTCGAAGGTGGCGACATCATCCAAGCCTTGCGCGATCGTGTGCTCGGCCGCGTGGCGGCGGAGGACGTTCGGGATCCGCTGTCGAGCGAGATCATCGTCCAGGCCAATACCGAGATCACCGAGGAGCTGGCCCAGAAGATCGAGGAGTCGGGGCTCGAGCGCGTGCGCATCCGGTCGACGCTCACCTGCGAGTCGAAGCGGGGCATCTGCGTCATGTGCTACGGGCGCAATCTCGGGACCGGGCGGCTGGCCGAGCTCGGCGAGGCCGTCGGCATCATCGCGGCCCAGTCGATCGGCGAGCCGGGCACGCAGCTCACGATGCGGACCTTCCACATCGGCGGCACCGCGAGCCGGGTGGTCGAGGCCTCGAAGCACGAGGCGAAGAACCCCGGCGTCGTGAAGTACCACAACCTGCGCACCGTCGTGAACCGCGACGGCGACCTCGTCGCGACCAACCGCAACGGGGAGATCGGCATCGCCGACGAGCGCGGCCGGGAGCGCGAGCGCTACCCTGTCGTCTACGGCGCGCGGATCAAGGTGAAGGCGGACGAGCGGGTGAAGCCGGGCCGGGTCCTGGTCGAGTGGGATCCGTTCACGAACCCGATCCTCACCGAGTTCACCGGGCGCGTCGAGTACCACGACATCATCGAGAACGTCACGGTCCGGGAGGAGTTCGACGAGGTGACCGGCCTCGCGCGGAAGGTCGTCATCGAGGACGTCGAGGGCCGGCTGCAGCCGGGCGTCATCATCCGCGGCGACGGCGCCGCGCCGGCGGCAGAGGCCAGCGGGGGGGATCGCGGCCACCGCTACCCGCTCCCGGTGGGGGCGCACTTGCTGGTGCCGGAGGGCGCCAACGTGTTCGCCGCCGACATCATCGCGAAGATCCCGCGGGAGACGACGAAGACGAAGGACATCACCGGCGGACTGCCGCGAGTGGCCGAGCTGTTCGAGGCCCGCAAGCCGAAGGAGCAGGCGGTCATCACCGAGATCGACGGTCGCGTCGAGATGGGCGGCTTCGTCAAGGGCATGCGGCGGCTGATCATTCGCGCCGACAATGGCGACACCAAGGAGTACCTGATCCCGCGCGGCAAGCACATCAGCGTTCACGAAGGAGACCGCGTGCGCGCGGGCGAGCCGCTGATGGACGGCTCACCGAACCCGCATGACTACCTCGCGGTGCTCGGCGATCGCGAGCTGCAGCGCTACCTGGTGAACGAGGTCCAGGAGGTGTATCGCCTGCAGGGCGTCACGATCAACGACAAGCACATCGAGATCATCGTGCGACAGATGCTCCGCCGGGTGCGGATCGAGGAGGTCGGGGACACGGAATTCGTCGTGGGCGAGCTCGTCGACAAGTTTGTGTTCCAGGAGGAGAACGATCGGGTCGTGGCGCAGGGCAAGCGGCCGGCGACGGCGAAGCCGATTCTGCTCGGCATCACCAAGGCGTCGCTCTCGACGGACAGCTTCATCTCGGCCGCCTCCTTCCAGGAGACGACGCGCGTCCTGACCGAGGCCGCGATCTCCGGCAAGACGGACGATCTCCGCGGTCTGAAGGAAAACGTCATCGTGGGCCGGCTGATCCCGGCCGGCACCGGGCTCAAGCACTACACGCGCGCCGAGGTCCTGAGCCAAGGCGCCGAGGAGCCCGTGCCGGCGGAGACGGAGCCGGCCGCTCTGCCGGCCGAGGAAGAGGGAGGGGGCGAGGCGCCGATGGAGGCCGCGGGCTGATGCGCCGCCGCCGTCGATTGACAAGCCTGGGTGCTTCGGTTATAACGTTAGAGTTTTTGGCCCATTAACGACACGAGGAACCATGCCGACCATCAATCAGCTGGTGCGACAGGGCCGAGAGGCGGTCCGGAAGAAGTCGAAGACGCCGGCCATGCAGGGCTGCCCGCAGAAGCGCGGGGTCTGCATCCGCGTCTACACGACGACCCCCAAGAAACCGAACTCGGCGCTGCGGAAGGTCGCGCGCGTCCGGCTGACGAACGGGCTCGAGGTCACGTCGTATATCCCGGGCGTGGGGCACAACCTCCAGGAGCATTCGATCGTGATGATCCGGGGGGGCCGCGTGAAGGATCTCCCCGGCATCCGGTACCACATCATCCGCGGCAGCCTCGACACCGCCGGCGTGGCCAACCGCAAGCAGTCGCGCTCGAAGTACGGCGCGAAGGCGTCGAAGGGCGCCGCCGGAGCCTAGGGTGCGCAGGGCGGGCGCGGCCAAGCGCGAGGTGATTCCGGACCCGAAGTACGGCAGCCGGCTGGTGGCGAAGTTCGTCAACATCATGATGATCCGAGGCAAGAAGTCGACCGCCGAACGGATCATGTACGACGCGCTCTCGGCCATCGAGGACCGCAGCAAGCAGGATCCGCTCAAGCTCTTCAAGACCGCCATCGACAACGTCAAGCCGAC
This sequence comes from Candidatus Rokuibacteriota bacterium, assembly GCA_003221455.1. GTDB lineage: Bacteria > Methylomirabilota > Methylomirabilia > Rokubacteriales > CSP1-6 > AR9. The sequence goes on along the minus strand of QHRX01000145.1, from coordinate 3,214 downwards.
GGTCGAAGTCAAGTCGCGGCGGGTCGGCGGGTCCACCTACCAGGTGCCGGTGGAGGTGCGCCCCGACCGCCGGACCTCGCTCGCGATGCGGTGGGTGATCGGTGCCGCGCGGCGGCGGGTGGAGCGGAGCATGGCGGAGAAGCTCGCGGGCGAGCTGCTCGACGCCGGCAACAACCGGGGGACCGCGGTCAAGAAGCGAGAGGACACGCACAAGATGGCGGAGGCGAACAAGGCCTTCGCGCACTATCGCTGGTAGCGACCACAGGCCAGGCGGAGGGGGGGGCGGGCGACCCCCCTCTTTCGCTTTCTCGAGCAGAGGGGACATCAGGGTGGACCGGCCGTACCCGTTGGAACGAACGCGCAACATCGGCATCATGGCGCACATTGATGCCGGGAAGACGACGACGACCGAGCGCGTCCTCTACTACACCGGCCGCTCGTACAAGATCGGCGAGGTGCACGAGGGGACGGCGACCATGGACTGGATGGTCCAGGAGCAGGAGCGTGGGATCACGATCACGTCGGCGGCGACCACCTGCTTCTGGCGGGACTCCCGGATCAACATCATCGACACGCCGGGCCACGTGGACTTCACGATGGAGGTCGAGCGATCGCTCCGGGTCCTGGACGGCGCCATCGCGCTGCTCGACGCGGTGGCCGGCGTCGAGCCCCAGACCGAGACCGTGTGGCGACAGGCCGATAAGTATCGGGTCCCGCGCGTCGTCTACGTGAACAAGATGGACCGGGTCGGCGCCGACTTCTTCCGCTGCCTCGCGATGATCAAGAGTCGCCTCGGCGCCAACGGGGTCGCCATCCAGATCCCGGTCGGCCGCGAGGATGGCTTCGTCGGCGTCGTCGACCTCATCGAGGAAGTCGCCCTGATCTGGAAGGACGACGATAGCCTCGGGCAGAACTTCGAGCGGACCGCGGTCCCGGCCGACCTCGCGCCGCTCGTCCGGGAGTACCGGGACAAGCTGATCGAGAGCCTGGCCGAGGTGGACGACCACCTGCTCGAGAAGTACCTCGGCGACCACAAGATCAGCCCAGCGGAGGTCCGGGCGGCGGTGCGGGCGGGCACGATCAGCCGCAAGATCTTTCCCGTCATCTGCGGGGCGTCGTTCAAGAACAAGGGCGTGCAGCCGATGCTCGATGCGGTCGTCGACTACCTGCCCTCGCCGCTCGACGTCCCGCCGATCCGCGGGCTGAATCCGGACACGCACGAGGTCGAAGCGCGGGAGGCGTCGGAGACGGCGCCGTTCTCCGCGCTCGCATTCAAGATCATGAACGACGCCTACGTGGGACAGCTCGTCTTCGTCCGCGTCTACTCCGGGACGCTCAAGTCAGGGTCTGGTGTCTACAACTCCGTGCGGAGTCGGAAGGAGCGGATTGGCCGCCTCCTCCGGATGCACGCCAACAAGCGTGAAGAGATCACCGAGGTCGCCGCCGGGGACATCGCGGCCGTCGTCGGGCTCAAGGACACGCGCACGGGCGACACGCTGTGCGATCCCAACCGGCCGATCGTGCTCGAGTCGATGGACTTCCCCGAGCCGGTGATCGCCGTGGCGATCGAGCCGAAGACCAAGGCCGACGAGGAGAAACTCGGGCTCTCTCTCCAGCGGCTCGCGTTGGAGGATCCCACCTTCAAGGTGAAGGTCGACGAGGAGACTTCGCAGACGCTGATCTCGGGAATGGGCGAGCTGCACCTCGAGATCATCGTCGACCGCCTGCTGCGGGAATTCAAGGTCGAGGCCAACGTCGGCAAGCCGGAGGTCGCGTACCGGGAGACGATCCGGAAATCCGCCGAGGCGGAAGGCCGGTTCGTGCGGCAGACCGGCGGGCGCGGCCAGTACGGCGACGTGTGGCTCACCGTGGCGCCCGCCCCGCCCGGCGCCGGCTTCGTCTTCGAGAACAAGATCGTCGGCGGCAAGATTCCGAAGGAGTTCATCCCGGCGGTCGAAAAGGGCGTCCGGGAGGCGATGACGACGGGCGTGCTCGCCGGCTACCCGATGGTCGACGTGAAAGTGAGCCTGACCGACGGCTCCTACCACGAGGTCGACTCCTCCGAAATGGCCTTCAAGATCGCCGGGTCGATCGGCTTCAAGGAGGCGTGCCGGAAGGCCAAGCCCGTGCTGCTCGAGCCGATCATGGAGGTCGAGGCGGTCGCGCCCGAGGAGTACATGGGGGCCGTCGTCGGCGACCTCAATAGCCGTCGCGGGCGGATCGTCTCGATGGAGGCGCGCTCTGGTGCCCAGGTGATCCGCGCCCACGTGCCGCTCGGCCACATGTTCGGCTACGCCACCGATCTGCGGTCCATGACGCAGGGTCGCGCCACCTACACGATGCAGTTCTCCCGGTACGAGGAAGTGCCGGCGTCCGTCGCCGAGGAGATCATGGCGAAGGCGGCCGGCAAACCAGCGACGCGCGTCGGTTCCCGCTAATGCCAGGGCCAGCCGCCGCCCGAGGTTCGAGCTCCGCCGTGTGGGCGCGGTCGGTGCGCGCCCGCCGCGAGGCGGGGCCCGGGTCGCTCGGGGCCGGCCTCTGATTTCGAGACCAAGCGAAGCGGCCACTCGGGGGGGTTGAGACATGGCGAAGGCGAAGTACGAGCGGACGAAGCCGCACGTGAACATTGGGACGATTGGGCACATTGACCACGGCAAGACGACGCTGACGTCGGCGATCACGAAGGTGCTGCACACGAAGTACTCGACGGTGGCGGTGCGGGAGTTTGGGACGATCGACAACGCGCCGGAGGAGCGGGAGCGGGGGATCACGATCGCGGTGAGCCACGTGGAGTACGAGACGGGGAAGCGGCACTACGCGCACATCGACTGTCCGGGGCACGCGGACTACATCAAGAACATGATCACGGGGGCGGCGCAGATGGACGGGGCCATTTTGGTGGTGGCCGCGAACGACGGGCCGATGCCGCAGACGCGGGAGCACGTGCTGCTGGCGCGGCAGGTGAACGTGCCGCATCTGGTGGTGTTCATGAACAAGGTGGACATGGTGGACGACCCGGAGATTTTGGATTTGGTGGAGCTGGAGGTGCGGGAGCTGTTGAAGAAGTACCAGTTTCCGGGGGACACGACGCCGGTGGTGCGGGGGAGCGCGTTGGCGGCGATGGAGAAGCCGGGGGACGCGCAGGCGGCGGGGTGCATTTGGCAGCTGATGGAGGCGGTGGACAGCTACATTCCGACGCCGCCGCGGGCGGTGG
>QHRX01000144.1 GCA_003221455.1 Candidatus Rokuibacteriota bacterium | reverse complement strand
GTCAGGATTCGGTCACCCGCGGCGGGGTTGGTGCACGGCCGCCGCGCGGCCGGCTCCGCGCCCGCTCGGACACGGCACCCGGTGCCGACGGATCCCCCGAGGCCGATCCCGGCCCACCGGGGAGGCTCTGGGTCGCGAGACGGGGTCAGGGTCGCGCTCGGCCCCTTCTGCGGCGCCATCTTAGCCGTTTCCCTCACACCCGTCGAACGCCATGACCGCGCTACCGGGCCCCGTAGTCGCGGCGCCAGAGGTCGACGTATTCGCGGGCGTTGCGTCGGATATCCTCGAGCTCCTCGGCGCTCATCTGCCGCACGGGCTTGGCGGGCACGCCCATGACGAGCCAGCCCGCGGGGACCACCTTGCCCGGCGGCACGAGCGCGCCCGCGCCGACCTGGGCGCCCTCTTCCACGACGGCGCCGTTCAGGACGACGGCGCCGATGCCGATGCGCGCGTTGGCCATGATCGTACAGGCGTGCACGACCGCGCGGTGGCCGATCGTGACGTTGTCGCCGACGATGCACGGGTAGCGCGGCGTGACGTGCAGGACGGAGGCGTCCTGGACGTTCGAGTTCCGCCCGAGCCTGACGTAGTTGTCCTGGTCCCCGCGCAGCACCGTGCAGGGCCAGACGCTCGCCCCCGCCTCGATGATCACGTCGCCGATCACCTGGGCGGAGGGATCGATCCAGGTGTCCGGGTGGATGCGCGGCGCGCGGCCGGGCACTTCGCGGATCATGGGGGCCCTCTCGGGAGCGCGGGCGCCGCTCAGACCGCGGCGACGAGCGAGATCTCGACCAGGTACTTCGGCTGGGCGAGCTTGGCCTCGACCGTGGCCCGGGCGGGGGCGTTGCTCGGATCCACCCAGGCGTCCCACGCCGCGTTCATCTCGTCGTAGGTCGCCATACTCGCCAGGTAGACCGTGGCCGACAGGGCCTTGGACTTGTGGCTGCCGACGGCGCCCAGCAAGGCGTCGATCTTCTTGAGGATCAGCTCGGTCTGGCCCCGGGCGTTCGGCGCGTCGGCCGAGACCTGGCCGGCCAAGTACACCGTGCTGTCGTGGACGACGGCGGCGCTCATGCGCGTCCCTGGGTTGTGGCGTTTGATGGTCATCTCGCGGCCCTCTCTATGCCGATCGTGGGGCTGTCGGGCCCTCACCGGACTCTCGACACCATATTGGATCGGGCCGCGAATGTCGAGATGCCCGCCCAGGTGCCGTGCCGCCACCGACCGGCAGACCGTGACCCCGCGAGTCTGGCGACGATCAGCTGGCTACGAGCGGCACGGTGCTGACCGGCATGCCGGCGATGACCGCTGAGCAGGTCGTGGTCGACAGGCTGATCAAGGACCTCGACGGTCACTTCGGGTCGATTCGCAAAACGGTCGGCGGCGAACATCACGCGCCGGGTCGTGCAGGCCGCCCCGCATGACCCGGCGCCCTGATGCTTATCCGATCGTGCTTCCGGCCGTCACCAGACGAGAAGTGGCGGTACGGATGCGGGAGTTCAGCACATCTCGGATCGACTCCGACATGCCTTGGCGGCCTGAGTTATTTTCGGATCAGGGCTACTCGCGATCGGGGCCAATCGAGCTCTTGGGGATGCCCGCAGCAAACCAGGTCCCGCCGCGTGTCTCGCGGATGAGGAGCACGGGGCTGTCGCAGACGGGCGGTGGCGCCGGGACCAGCACATCGTCGATCTGGAAGTCGCCGTTGGCCGCCAGCGGGACGCCGGCGAGGTCCGTGCTGCGTTGGGTGAAGGGTGCCACTGCTTCACAAATCAGCGTCGCGAAGACGCTGGCGTTGCCGTTCAAGCCAATGGCGTTGCCTCCGCCCAGCAGCAGGCCTCGGCCGTCGACGCGGATCCGCCCGTCGACCTTCACGTCCGCTCTGAGAGCGGCGATCACCCAGATTTGGCCGGCGGGGTTGACGAGGCGGACAATGTTCCGGGTCACGTTAGGGAAGGTGCCGTCGGGGTTGGCTGTACCCGCCACGTTTGAGACAGGAATATCACCGATGCCACCCTGGAATCTCACCAACGTATCATCGGCCATGACCGACGAAGCGAAGAATCCTCCAATGAGAACCATAAGAATCGATGCGAACAGACTCTTTCTCATGACTGCACCTCCATTGTTATTGTGCTGATGACTAGAAAAGCATCTCGGTGGTCTGCCCCCAGCGCCCCCAGCGTCTTATTGCAGTGAGCTCACGCCGGACTAGTCCTCGTGACCGCCGGCCGTGGCGTCACCGGTTGACGAGAAATGATAGAGGCGCTCATCGTACGGCGCGCCGATAAATGACTGGAGATCGTCGCGGAAATCCAGCGTGTGCTGGGCGCTCACGTGGGCGTCGAATGCCTGCCGATGTGCGAAGACCTCGATGAGCTGAAAGTGGTTCGTGGTCCCCGACTGGCTGAGCAGGGCGAACGTCTGGACCCCGGGATCGCTGGCGCTGTCGCTCACGAATGTATCGAGCACCGGAAGGGCCTGGGCGACAGACTGGGGCTCGATATCCACGTGCGTGATCACGAAGATCTGACGGGGCTCCGCGTGGCGACTGCGAGGGTTCACGGTTCCCTCGAGCAGATTGCCGTCCCGTTCGTCGAGCGGGGCTTCCAACAGAGGCGCGAGCTGGGTGAACCTGGCCTGGGTCGCTGACGAGTTCTCGAAAGCCGCGAACGCCTGCGCACTGCTCCAGATCTCGAACAGGGCGAAGAAGTTGCGGCGGTCGACCTGCTGCAGCACATCGAAGCGGATGACGCCGACACTGGCCAGGCCCTGCGAGGCCAGTTCGTCGAGCACTCGGCCCCCGGCCTCGGTGTCCGCGGGCTTGAACTCCGCATAGATGACGACATACTGCAGCTGGTTGGGCTGAGCCCCCGCCGGGCCAGCGAAACTGGAGAGCGCTGCGAGCAGGAGCACGAACATCGATAGCGGGATCCATCGTCGTTTGCCCATGATTTCCGTCCTTATTGTCTACGATCAATGAGTTGACGCACGACCACCGCAACACCACGCGACGGGAGCCTACGCCCCGACGACATTCTTCCCCCCGAGCCTGGATCGTGAAGGGCCCGGGCGATTCACGGGCCGAGCGATTCCATCGTTAAATCGGGGCAGAGAGGGTGAAAATCCCAGACTCATGTCAATCCTGATCGTCGAATTATTCGTCGTCGTGCCCGGCGTAGTGATCGTGCTCGTCCCCGCGGATCTGGCCGCGGATCTCACCCGCCGGGAGGGCCGTCGTGTGGATATTGGCGTAGGCGGTATTCGAGTCGAGTGCGTCGACGAGCGCGTCGAAGTCGCCGGCGTTGACGTTCTGTCCTGCAATCGCTACGACACTCGCGCTCGTGAAGGTGCCGGTAACGGTCCCGGAATTCAACGGGCATGCCTGCGTCCCCGCCGGGCCGTTAGCCAAGTTCGTGCAAAAGAACACCATGACGCCGCCCGCCGAATGCACCTTGCCGAAATGGATATGCGCCTGCGTCACCGTGCCGGTCTTCAGCGGCGTGGTGCCCACGCCCGAGAAGGTCAGGGTGAAGGTCGCCGTGCCAGCGTCTTTATCAAGGCTGAGACGGAGCGTGCCGCTGCCGTTGGACAGGATCGCCCCGGTTTCAGCGTTCTGCGCTCCGAGCTCCTGGAACCCGTTCAAGCGTGCAGAGAATTCCTCTGCGTGGGCGTAACCAGCCGAGAAAACGACAAGACCGGCGACCAGCACGGCCTCGAGAAGCTTGTCCAAGCGCATGGCGTCCTCCCTTACGGGTTGATGGAAACTTCCTGCGTCGAAGGGCTCTCCCGTCCGCGGCGATAGCTGAGCGATCTGGACCGATTGCCGCCCTCATGACGGCGTCCACGGAGCCGCCCGTCCCGTCGGTCGGCTCGTCAACCTGAGACGTCCCTTAGAGGCGGCCGCGCCGTGCGGCGACTCGGATCACGTGAGAATTCCGCAAGATCACGCAACCCTGACCGTGGGCCCCGGAAGCGCCGCCCGGATAGCCGGCGGAGGGTCACAAACGGAAAACACCACGGGTGCTGTTAGATGGACTGGCAGAAGAGATCTCCTAGAGGGAATTGGCGGTTGTAGCTGGTGCGAGGATCGCTCGATCAACGCGCTCAGGCCGAGGCGCTCGTCCAACTCGCGGGGAGCAACAGCTCAGCATCGGAAGTGACCGCGGCGGAAGTGACCGCGGCTCCGCGGAACCCGACGCGAGCTGAGGAGTGAACGAGAGCGAATCGGGCCAAATGTCGCGTCACCCATTGGGTGGTGCCATCCGCGGGGTAGTGCCATCCGCGTCAGCGAGGAACCCCGGCGAACGGGTCGCAATGAACCGGGCACAAGAGCCGCAGTATGGTCGACCCTGACACTTCCTCTCGCCGGCGCACCTCCAGTCGGTCGCTCGCAGGCGGGAGGCCGCGATGGGGCACACGCTTCGGGCCACCCCCGGGCGTGGCTTGAAACCCGTCCTGCAAGTTCCTAGAATCCCTAGCGCGGATGATTCGCGGAGGGGATAACGCGATGGCCCAGCGACCCAAGGTCTATCGGACGGAGCTCACGCCGGTCAGCTTCCTCACGCGAAACGCCTACGTCTTTCCCGACTCGGTCGCGGTGGCGCACGGCGACCGGCGGTATAGCTATCGGCAGCTCGCGGAGCGGGTGAACCGGCTGGCCTCCGCCCTTCGGGGGGCAGGTCTGGGCGCGCACGACCGCGTGGCCTTCCTCTGCCCGAACATCCCGGCGATGCTGGAGGCGCACTTCGGCGTCCCCGCCGCGCGCGGGGTCCTCGTGGCCGTCAACATCCGTCTCAGCTCGGACGAGATCGGGTACATCCTCCAGCACGCGGGGTCCCGCTTCGTCTTCGTCGACCGCGAGTTCGAGTCCCTGCTGAAGCCCCTGGACCTCCGCGGCGTGCGGGTGATCCGGGTGGACGACACGGGGGCGCCGGGCGACCCCTACGAGGACTTCCTCGGCACCGGCTCGGCCGACCCGGTCGAGAGCGGGCTCGAGGACGAGGAGGAGACGATCTCGATCAACTACACGTCGGGCACGACGGGCCGGCCCAAGGGGGTCATGTACACCCACCGCGGGGCCTACATGAACGCGATCGGCGAGATCCTCGAGACCGGCATGACCTTCGGGACCCGGTATCTCTGGACGCTGCCGATGTTTCATTGTAACGGCTGGTGCTTTCCGTGGGCGGTAACGGCGGTCGCCGGCGTCCACCTCTGTCTGCGGAGGGTGGACCCGGGCCGCATCTGGGAGATGCTCGACACGATGGGCGTGACGCACTACAACGGCGCCCCCACCGTGCACATCGGCGTCGTCAACCACCCGACCGCGCACCGGCTCGACCGCTCCGTCACCGCGACCGTGGCCGGCGCGCCGCCCTCGCCGACGCTCCTCGCGAAGCTGAAGGAGCTCAACTTCCGGCCCGTCCACGTCTACGGGCTCACCGAGACCTACGGCCCGCACACGGTGTGCGGCTGGCACCCGGAGTGGGACGCCCGGCCGCTCGACGAGCAGGCGCGGCTGGCCGCGCGCCAGGGCCAGGGCTACGTCGCCTTCGACCTCGTCCGCGTCGTCGACGAGAAGATGAACGATATCCCGCGCGACGGCCAGGCGCTCGGCGAGGTCGTCATGCGGGGGAACAACGTCATGAAGGGCTACTTCGCGCAGCCCGACGCCACCGCCGAGGCCTTCCGCGGCGGCTGGTTCCACTCCGGCGACATCGCCGTCTGGCACCCCGACGGCTACATCGAACTGCGCGACCGAAAGAAGGACATCATCATCTCGGGCGGCGAGAACATCTCGACGATCGAGGTCGAGCAGACGGTGGCCAAGCACCCCGCCGTGCTCGAGTGCGCGGTGGTGGCGGTCCCGGACGACAAGTGGGGCGAGCGCCCCAAGGCCTTCGTCACCCTCAAGCCCGGCCGGACCGCGACCGAGCCGGAAATCATCGAGTTCTGCAAGCAGCACCTCGCCCATTTCAAGGCCCCCGCCGCGGTGGAGTTCGGCGATCTGCCCAAGACCTCCACCGGCAAGGTGCAGAAGTTCGTCCTCCGCAACAAGGAGTGGGCGGGGCGGGACAAGCGGATCAACTGATGCCCGAGCACCGCTACGCGGATGTCAACGGCGTGCGCCTGCACTACGCGACCGCGGGGCAGGGGAAGCTGATCATGTTCGCCCACGGCTTCCCCGAGTTCTGGTACGCGTGGAAGGCCCAGCTCGCCGAGTTCGAGCGTGATCACCAGGCGGTCGCGCTCGACATGCGCGGCTACAACCTCTCGTCCAAGCCGCCGGCCGTGGAGCAGTACGCGGTCCGGCACCTGGTCGAGGACCTGCGCGCGCTCGCCGAGGCGCTCGGCCACCGGCGCCTGATCCTGGTGGGCCACGACTGGGGCGGGGCCACGGCGTGGGCGTTCGCGATCAAGCACCCCGAGTGGCTCGAGAAGCTCGTGATCATCAACGCCCCGCACCCGGCCGTGTTCGCGCGCGAGCTCCGGGAGAACCCGGCGCAGCAACAGGCCAGCGAGTATATGCTCTGGTTCCGCGGCGCCACCGCCGAGCCGCTCCTCTCCGCGGACGGGTTCGCCCGTCTCGAGCAGGCGGTGCTCGCCGACCTCCTCGCCCGGGGCGCCTTTACCGAGGCCGACCGGCGGGCCTACCTCGAGGCCTGGGCCCAGCCGGGGGCGCTCACGGGCGGGCTCAACTACTACCGGGCCGCGCGGGTCGGACCGCCCGCCCGCGACGGCGCGCCGGGCAGGGCGACGGTCGGCGAGCTCGCCGGCGACACGACGGTCCGGGTGCCCACCCTCGTCCTGTGGGGCGAGCGCGACACGGCGCTCCTGACCGGCAATCTCGACGGGCTGGCGCGCTACGTTCCGGACCTCACGATCCGTCGCATCCCCGACGGCACGCACTGGCTCGTCCACGAGCAGCCGGCCCTGGTCAATCGCCTGATCCGCGACTTCATTTGACTCGCCCCGGCGACTGTCGATTGGGGGCCCGCCCGTTCGACTGATTGGTGAGACCAGAGCGAAAGGAGTCTACGCCATGGAGTACATGTTGCTGATCTACGACCGGGAAACCGACTGGGCGAAAGTGGCGGAAAAGGACCGGGGCGCGATGCTCCAGGAGTACGGAAAGTTCACCGAGGGACTCGTGAAGAACGGGAACTTCAAGGCGGGCAGCGCGCTCCAGCCCGTGAGGGCGGCGACCACCGTGCGGGTGCGGGACAGCAAGACCCTCACGACCGACGGGCCGTTCGCCGAGACGCGGGAGCAATTGGGCGGCTACTACCTGATCGAAGCCAAAGACCTGGACGAGGCCCTCTCGATCGCCGCCCGCGTTCCCTCGGCCCGCACGGGGTCGATCGAGGTGCGGCCGCTCCTGAAGCTCTAGTCCCGCGTCCCGCGGCTCCGGTGCCGCCCGGTGGGGTATCCTGTCACCGGGCAGCCGATGGACATCGAGCGTCTCTATCGGGAGGAGTCGGGGCGGATCCTCGCTACGCTGATCCGCCTCCTCGGCAACTTCGACCTCGCCGAGGAAGTGGTGCAGGAGGCGTTCGCCGTGGCGCTCGAGCAGTGGCCCGCCGCGGGGAGCCCGGCGAACCCACGGGCCTGGCTCGTGGCGACCGCGCGCCACAAGGCGGTCGACCGCCTGCGCCGGCGCGGGCGTTTCGAGGCCAAGCGCGAGGAGCTTGAGGCGCTGGCCGCCCTCGAGGAGCCGCCGATGCCGCCGGATCCCCCCGACAGCACCCTCGCCGACGACCGGCTGCGACTGATCTTCACCTGCTGCCACCCGGCGCTGGCCGTCGAGGCGCAGGTCGCGCTCACGCTCCGGACGCTTGGCGGGCTCTCCACCGAGGAGATCGCGCGGGCGTTCCTCGTCCCGGGCCCGACGATGGCGCAGCGGCTGGTGCGGGCCAAGCAGAAGATCCGCGAGGCGCGCATCCCGTATGAGCTGCCGCCGGACGAGGCGCTCCCGGAACGCCTCGACGCGGTGCTGGTCGTGGTCTATCTCATCTTCAACGAGGGCTACGCCGCGACGTCGGGCGAGGCGCTGATCCGGACCGAGCTGTGCGCCGAGGCGATCCGCCTGGGCCGCCTGGTCTGCGAGCTCATGCCCGAGCGCGCGGAGGCGCGCGCGCTGCTCGCGCTGATGCTGCTGCACGACTCCCGGCGCGCGGCGCGGGTCGGCCCGGACGGCGAGCTCGTCCTCCTCGACGACCAGGACCGTCGGCTCTGGGACCGGAACCAGATCCGGGAGGGTGCGGCGCTCGTGGAGTCGGCGCTCCGCGACCGGGGCCCGGGATTCTATGCGCTCCAGGCCGCCATCGCCGCGCTCCACGCGCGAGCGGAATCCGCCGCCGAGACCGACTGGCGCCAGATCGCCCGGCTCTACGACACGCTCCGGCGCGTCGCCCCCTCGCCGGTCGTGGAGCTCAACCGCGCGGTGGCGGTCGCGATGGCGGAGGGTCCGGAGGCGGGCCTCGTCCTCCTGGACGCGCTGGAGGCGCGCGGCGTCCTGCGAGGGTATCACCTCCTGCCGGCGGCGCGCGCGGACATGCTGCGGCGCCTGGGGCGGTGGCCCGAGGCGCGGGAGGCCTACCGCCAGGCGCTCGGACTCGTCGCGAGCGCGCCCGAACGCCGCTTCCTCGAGCGCCGGCTCGCCGCCGCGGAGGCCGCGGAGGCGGGCGCCTTGACAAGCTTCCCGACCGCGCCGCATGATCCGCCCGCAGGTCGAGTGCGGATCGGCGAGGTGGGGGATGGGTGACGGCGTCGTGATCGACACGGTGCGCTCCTACTCGAGCGGCGTCGTCGGACGGTCGCTCAACAGCGCGCGTACGAACCACTTCGTGCTCGACTCGTCGTCGGGGCCGAACGAGGCGCTCAACTCGGCCGAGGCCTTCCTCGCCGGCATCTCGTCCTGCGGCGTCAACCTGATCGAGATGCACGCGCGCGACACGGGCGTGCCGCTCCGGAGCCTCCACGTCACGATCGCGGGGACGCGGAGCCCGGCCCACCCCGGCACCTTCGAGTCCGTGACCATGCGCTTCGAGCTCCACGGGGTGGACCAGGCGCAGGCCGAGGCGCTCGTGGAGACCTACCGCCACCGCTGACCGCTCTACCGCGCGGTCGCGGTCGCGACCCAGGTCGGCGTCGAGGTCTTGGCGAAGCCCGCCTGAGCGGGGCGGGCCGGGCCGGTTCCCTGATGAAGATCACCGGCGTCGAGAGCTTCGTCCTCCGCATCCCCACGCCCAAGCCGATCTCGCTCGAGTTCCCCGAGCACCGGCTCGTCGTCGCGTCGATCCAGACCGACGAGGGCCTCAGCGGACTCGGCTACAGCCTCGCCTTCGGCGGCGGCGGCGCCGAGGCGATCCAGGTCTATCTCGAGACGCGCCTCACGCCGCTCCTCTTGGGCGAGGACCCACTCTTCGTCGAGCGGCTGTGGGAACGCATGTTCCGCTTCGACCGGGGGATCAAGCGCCAGGGCGTGGCGGCCTACGCGCTCTCCGCGCTCGACATCGGCCTCTGGGACATCGTGGGCAAGGCCGCCGGCCTGCCCCTCTACAAGCTCTGGGGCGCCGGGAGCGATCGGATCCCGGCCTACGGGAGCGGTGGCTGGCCGCGATACACCCTCGCCGATCTGATCGGGGAGGCCGAGCGCTACGCGTCGATGGGCTGCCGCTACTACAAGCTGAAGATCCACGATCCCGATCCCCGAGTGAACCGGCAGCGGGTCGAGGCCGTGCGCGAGGCGCTCGGCGAGGGCGTCCGCCTCATGGTCGACGCCAACCAGAAGCTCGACGTCGTGGGCGCGATCCGCCAGGCGCGGCTCCTGGAAGACCTGGACCTCGTCTGGTACGAGGAGCCGGTACTCGCCGACGACATCGCCGCGTGCGCCGAGGTCGCGCGGAGCATCCGGATTCCGGTGGCGACCGGCGAGAACAACTACACGCGGTTCGAGTTCCGGGAGCTGATCGAGCGCCGGGCGGCGCGCTATCTCATGCCCGACGTCTGCCGCGCCAACGGCTTCAGCGAGACGCTCAGGATCGGGCGCCTCGCGGCCGCCCACCAGGTGGCGGTCTCGCCCCATGTCGTGCACGAGCTGTCGCTCCACGTCGCCGGTGCGCTCGCCAACGGCTTCCTCGTGGAGTTCATCGACTGGACGCCCCCGGACCTCTTCGTCGAGATGCCACGCTGCGAGGACGGCCACTTCCGCATCCCGGACCGCCCCGGGCACGGGATGGCCCTCGCCCCGGGTGCCGAGCGCAAATACCGCGTCCGGTAGTCGCGACCCCTATCCCGGCGGGGGGGCCGGCGCAGATGGCAGACGGCCGCCGCGCACCTGAGCCCGACGGCCGACGCCGACGCGGGGGTCAGGCACTGGCCTCTTCGAGCTGCGACGCCGGACTCCGGTCGCGAGGCCGGATGGTCAAGCAGTCGGTCCGGATCTTTTCCCACTCCTGGATGACAACGCCCCGCGATTCCAGCAGGGCGCGGATCCGGGCGGGATCCCAGCCGACGATGTCTTCCAGGATCGGAACGATGACGCTCACGGTATCGTCGCTCA
>QHRX01000015.1 GCA_003221455.1 Candidatus Rokuibacteriota bacterium | reverse complement strand
TCCAGACTCGATCGCGCGTGTCCGAGATCGCGGCCGCGGCGCAGTCCGAGGGGATGACGACCCTCCTCCAGGACGGCATCCTGAAGGCGCTCAAGGGCGTCACCGACTACAAGCAGGTCAAGGCGGTCGCGATCAAGTAGGCCCCGGTCGGCCGCCGCCGCCGCCGGTTTCCCGGCCCGCCCCCGCGGGCTCCCGTATACTGTCGGCCGTGGCCGCCTGGCGCGCCAACCTCATCGACGACGACGACGGTCTCCGCCTGATCCTCGCCGAGGCGCGGACGATCGCGGTGCTCGGGGCCAAGGCGCGGTCCGGCGAGCCGGCCTACGACGTGCCGGCGTACCTGGCCGCCCGCGGCTACCGCATCCTGCCCGTCAATCCGCGCCTGAGTGGCCGGGTCGTCCACGGCGCGGCCGCCGTCGATCGCGTCGCCGACCTCGGAGAGCCCGCCGACGTGGTCGAGGTCTTCCGGGCGCCGCGCCACCTGCCGGCGCACGCCGAGGAGATCCTGGCCATGGCGGCGCCGCCCGCGGTCGTCTGGTTCCAGCTCGGCATCACCCACGCCGCCGCCGCCGAGCGGCTCGCCCGCGCCGGCATCCGGGTCGTCCAGGATCGCTGCATGATGCCGGAACATCGCCGGCTGCTCCCGGGCGCACTCTAGAACTCCGGAGAACCCACATGGCCGACATCGCGACGGACACGGAGTTTGCGCGGCTGATGGACACGCTCAGCAACTGGGGGCGCTGGGGCGCCGACGATCAGCTCGGAACCCTGAACCTCGTCACGCCCGCGATGCGGGTGCGGGCGGCCGCCCTCGTCCGCGACGGTGTCACCGTCACGTGCGCGCGGCCGATCGCGACCGAGCTGACGGCCGACACGACCTTCCAGACGCTGCGCTTCATGGTGGACAGCGGCGAGGGGCGCGACACGTGCCCGCCCGCGCGCGCGCTCGAGCGGCGGGGCGCCTCCGAGTTCATCGGGATGGTCTTCCACGGCTACACGATCACGCACGTGGACACGCCCGCCCACTTCTTCTGGCAGGGCAAGATCTACAACGGGCGGTCCTGCAACCTCGTCACCTCGCGCGAGGGCGCGCAGGTCGAGTCCGTCGAGCTTCTGCACGACGGGGTCGTCTCGCGCGGCGTGCTGCTCGACGTCGCCGCCGTGCGCGGGCGGTGGCTCGAGTCGGGCGAGGGGGTGATGCCGGAGGATCTGGAGGCGGCCGAGGCGGCCGCCGGCGTGCGGGTCGAGCCCGGCGACGTGCTGCTGATCCGCACCGGCTACTACGGGCGCCGGCTGGCCCACGGCCCGCGGCACCCGCTCCGGGACGGCTCCCCCGCCGCCCACGTGGCGTGCGCGCCGTGGTTTCGCGCGCGCGGCGTCGCCATGCTCGGCACCGACACCCACAACGACGTGAGCCCGACCACGCACCCGGCCGTCGGACACCCCCTGCACATCGCCTGTCTGGTCGCCATGGGCCTGTGGCTGATCGACAACTGCAACCTCGAGGAGCTGGCGCGGGCGTGCGCGACGCGCAAGCGGTGGGAGTTCATGCTCGCGATTGCGCCGCTCCGGCTCGCCAACGCCACCGGCTCGCCGGTGAACCCGGTCGCGATCTTCTGAGGGCCGATGTCGGCCGAGGAGCCGCGCCGGATCCGCGACGCCCTGGAAGCGGATCTGCCGACGATCGTCGCCATCTACAACGCGAGCATCCCTGGCCGGATGGCGACGGCGGACGTCGACGCGGTGTCGGTCGAGACGCGGCTCGACTGGTTCCGGGCGCACACGCCGGCGCGGCGCCCGGTCTGGGTGGCGGAGCGCGACGACCAGGTCGTCGGCTGGCTCAGCGTCCAGTCCTTCTACGGACGCCCGGCGTACCATGCGACCGCGGAGGTCAGCGTGTACGTGGCGCCGCGCGTCCAGGGCCGGGGCATCGGCCGCGGCCTCCTCGGCGAGGCAGTCCGGCGGGCGCCGGCGCTCGGGCTCCGGACGCTGCTCGGCTTCGTCTTCGCGCACAACGCGCCGAGCCTCGGGCTCTTCGAGGCGCTGGGCTTCACGCGGTGGGGCCGGCTCCCGCGCGTCGCGGAGCTCGACGGCATCGAGCGGGACCTCGTGATCGTCGGCCAGCGGATCGGCGAGCGCACGCCGTGAGGCGCGCGTAGGGCGATGGCCCACCAGTTCATCTTCACGATGAAGGAGCTCCGGAAGGTCGTCCCGCCCAAGCGGGAGATCCTCCGCGGCATCTGGCTCGCGTTCTACCCCGGGGCGAAGATCGGTGTCCTCGGTCCGAACGGCGCGGGCAAGAGCACGCTCCTCCGGATCATGGCCGGCGTCGACCAGGACTTCCTGGGCGAGGCCGTTCCCGCCGAGGGGGTGCGGATCGGCTACCTTCCGCAGGAGCCCGAGCTCGATCCCGACAAGGACGTGCGCGGCTCGGTCGAGGAGGGCGTCGCCGAGACGCGCGCGCTGCTCGCCGCGTTCGAGGCGGTGAGCACCCGGCTCGGCGCGCCCCTGGCCGACGCCGCGCTCGACAAGGCGCTGGCCGAGCAGGCGCGGCTCCAGGACCAGATCGAGGCGGTCGGCGGATGGGACCTCGACCGCACCGTGGATATCGCCATGGACGCCCTCCGAGTGCCACCCGGCGACCAGACGGTCCGGACGTTGTCGGGCGGCGAGCGGCGGCGCGTCGCGCTCTGCCGGCTGCTCCTCCAGAAGCCCGACCTGCTGCTGCTCGACGAGCCCACGAACCACCTCGACGCGGAGTCGGTCGCCTGGCTCGAGCGCTTCCTCAAGGAGTACCCGGGCACGGTCGTCGCGATCACCCACGACCGCTACTTCCTCGACAACGTCGCCGGCTGGATCCTCGAGCTCGACCAGGGCAAGGGCATCCCGTGGGAGGGCAACTACTCCTCGTGGCTCGAGCAGAAGCGGCAGCGGCTTGCCCACGAGGAGAAGGCCGAATCCGCGCGACAGCGCACGCTCGCACGCGAGCTCGAGTGGGTGCGCCAGGCGCCTCGCGCCCGCCAGGCCAAGAGCCGGGCGCGCCTCACCTCCTACGAGGCCCTGTTGGCGCAGCAGCAGGAGGGCCGCGCCGAGGTGGTCGAGATCACGATCCCACCGGGACCGCGCCTGGGTGACCTCGTCGTGCGCGCCGAGCACGTCGCCAAGGGCTACGGCGACCGGCTGCTGATCGACGACCTCTCGTTCAACCTGCCGCGGGGCGGGATCGTCGGCGTCGTCGGCGCCAACGGCGCCGGCAAGACGACGCTCATCCGGCTCATCGTCGGCCAGGAGCCGCCCGACGCCGGCGAGCTCCGCGTGGGCGAGAGCGTGAAGCTCGCATGGGTCGACCAGAGCCGCGACACCCTCGACGGCCGGAAGACCGTCTGGGAGGAAATCTCCGGCGGGGAGGAGACGCTCACCCTCGGCCCCCGCCAGGTCCCGTCCCGCGCCTGGGTCGCCTCCTTCAACTTCAAGGGCGGCGACCAGCAGAAGAGGGTCGCCGACCTCTCCGGTGGCGAGCGCAACCGCGTGCACCTGGCGAAGGTCATCCGGGCCGGCGGCAACCTGCTCCTGCTCGACGAGCCGACCAACGATCTCGACGTGGACACGCTCCGCGCCCTCGAAGACGCGCTCCTCGCCTTCGCAGGCTCGGCCCTGGTGATCAGCCACGACCGCTGGTTTCTGGACCGGGTCGCGACCCACATGCTCGCCTTCGAGGGCGAGAGCCGTGTCCTCTGGTTCGAGGGCAACTACGCCGAGTACGAGGCCGACCGGAAGAAGCGGCTCGGGGTGGAGGCTGAGCAGCCGCACCGGCTCAAGTACAAGCGGCTTCAGCGGGGCTGAGCGGCCCACCGACCGGGCGATCGCGATCCGGGTCGACGCCCGTCACCCGGACGCGCGCCGCTAAATCCCGGGTGGGCGGCTCCGGACCATCGTCTCCGGCGCTCCCGGCGTCAGCTGGCCACGCGATTCCGGCCGGCGCGCTTGGCCCGGTAGAGGGCGCTGTCCGCCGCCTCCAGGACCTGGTTCGGCGTGGCCACGCGCCCGTTTGGCGCGGCGGCGCCGACGCTCGCGGTGATGTGGAACGTCTTCCGGGTCCGCCGGGCCGGGATGGCCTTCTTGGGTTTCCGGCGGGGCCGGTCGACGGCGCGGACGACGAAGGCCGAGTCCTCGATGCTCTGGCGCAGCCCCTCGAGGTGGGGCAGCGTCTCGTCCACCGAGCAGCCGGGAAAGATCACCGCGAACTCCTCCCCGCCGTAGCGGAACGCGTGCCCGCCCCCCGTGACCCGCGCGAGGGCGGCGGCGACCTTCCGGAGGACCTGGTCGCCGACGAGGTGGCCGTGGGTGTCGTTGAGCCTCTTGAAGTGGTCGATGTCGACCATCGCGAGCGTGTAGCGCGACCCGAGCTTGAGCAACGCCGCGTTGAGCGCCCGGCGGCCCGGGAGCCCCGTGAGCTCGTCCACGTAGGCGAGCGCGTAGGACTCCTCGATCAGGGAGACGACGAGGATGAGGCCCGCCGCGGCGAGGTAGAGAGCCGTCGAGAGCGGCGAGCCGCCGCCGCGGAGTGCGAGGAACGCGCCGACCTGCGCCCACACGAAGCCCGCATCCACGGCACCCCGCCGGAGCGCGAAACGCGCGGCGGTGACGACGAACGCCGCCGCGAAGACGGCGAGGGCCGGCAGGGCGAGGTGTGCGTAGTCCTCGATCCGGAGGAGAAGCCGGGGCGGGCCGCCCGAGGCGTCGGCGCACAGCAGGAGCACCGCGACGAGCTCCGTCGCAATGAGGGTGGCGTTGAGCCGTCCGGCCCGGGAGAGGAGCCCGCGCTCCGTGAACCAGGCGAAGACGGCGAGGTCGAGGGGGAGGAGGAATACGAGCGTGCTCCAGACGATCGCCCCGCGCCCGGCCCGCTCGGCCGCGCCCGCCGGGAAGAAGGCGACGCCCCAGGCGGTGAGGGCGATCACCACGAGCGCGAAGATCACGCGGATCCGGTCGAAGCGCCACGCGAGCAGGACGCCCGCGCCGATGATGACCCAGGTGAGGCCGGGGAGGAGGCTCGCGAGCCGGAGCTGCACCGCCGGGGACTCGAGGAGACCGGCGGCGGCCAGGAGCAGGAGTCCCCCGGTCACCAGCGCCGAGAGCGATCCCTTGAAGGCCAGGAGAGCGGGGTCGCGCAACGTCTTCAGGGTAGCAACGAAGGATTCGACCTCGAAGGAAAACGTGGGCCTCGACTCCGTCCGGACGGCAGAGCGCCCGCGCCCGGCGGCGGCCTCGCGACCCGGCGGAGAACCTCGCGTGGAGGTCGGCCGAGACTCGCGCCGGCCGGGCGAACGGTGGGCGCGTCGCGGGCGCCCCGGAAGGGGCGACGTCCGATCCTCTCGGAGGGGCGCCCCGACGGCGACGGGACGAGGCGTCTGGGCGGGAGCGAGATCGTGAGTGGGCGTCGGCCCGGGCGACCCGATATCGGTCGCGTGTCCCGACCCCCGTCGCCCCGCGGCGCTCCTAGCGCGCCCACCGCCGCGCGACGACCAGAACGTTCTCGACCGAGCGCCCCACGCGCTCGAGCCGGACGGACGGCAACAGGTCCGTCACCGCTTCCGCCACCGCCTGCGCGGCCGGCCGCTGGTGCTGGTTCAGCACGATGGTGCCGCGCGGGGCCAGCAACCGCGCGAGGCCTCGCGCCAGGCCGATCGCGTCGGCGGGCGGCGCCGCGTACGAGATGTCGTCCATGATGAAGTCGAAGCGGTGGCGGCCGAGCCGGAGCCGGCGGACGGCCGCGGCGGCGTCGGCGCAGAGGATCTCGAGGCCGTCCTGCGCCGCGAGGCCGAACCAGTCCTGGGCGATCCGGATGACGAGCGGGTCGTGCTCGACGACGGTGATGCGCGCGCGCTCGATCGCGCGCCGGAGCAGGTGGATCTGGGTACCGCCGCCCAGGCCCACCAGCAGGACCCGCGGCCGGCGTGGGAGGCCGCGCGCCGGGGCGAGGGCGCGCGCCCAGTACTCGCGCTGGGCCGGCGCCCAGTCGCCGCCGGGGAAGTAGACCGACTGGATTTCCCCGCCGATCATCAGCCGGCGCTCCGGCCCGCGCTGGACGACGCGGATACGCCCCGAGAGCGCCGAGCGCGCCTCGAACAGGACCGCGCCCCGGCGGCGCCTCCGGATCCGCGCGCGGCGCCCCGTCGAGGCGGGGCGCGACCCGGTCAGCGTGGCTGCATCCGGATCGCGCCGTCGAGGCGGATCGTCTCCCCGTTCAGCATGGCGTTCTCGATGATCAGCAGGGCGAGCGCCGCGTACTCGGCGGGGCGGCCGAGGCGGCTCGGGAACGGGACCTGCTTGGCGAGCGAGGCGCGCACGGGCTCGGGCAGCGACGCCAGGAGCGGCGTGTCGAAGAGGCCGGGCGCGATCGTGACGACCCGGATGCCGAGCTCGGCGAGGTCCCGCGCGACCGGCAGCGTCAGGCCGACGATGCCGCCCTTGGACGCCGCGTAGGCGGCCTGCCCGATCTGGCCGTCGAAGGCCGCCACCGAGGCCGTATTGATAATCACGCCCCGCTCGCCGTCGTCGGTCGGTGCGTTGGCGGCCATCGCCGCGCCGGCGAGCCGGATGCAATTGAACGTTCCGATCAGGTTGACCTGGATCACGCGGGTGAAATCGTCGAGCCGGGCCGGACCCTGCTTGCCGACCGTCCGCTGCGCGAGGCCGATGCCCGCGCAGTTCACGAGCACGTGGAGCGCGCCGAACCGCTCCCGGGCCTGGTCGAGCGCGGCCGCCACCTCGTCGGCGCTCGTGACGTCGGCGGCGGCGAACAGGGCGTTCGTACCGAGCTGACGCGCCACCTCGGCGCCGGCCGAGGCTGGACGATCGACGAGGGTCACCCGCCCGCCCCCGGCGACGAGGCGCTCCGCGGTGGCGCGCCCGAGTCCCGAGGCGCCGCCGGTCACGACGGCCGTCGACTCCGCGACGCGCATGGCGACCTCCGCGCCGGATTATAGCCGAGCCTGTAGTATTCTTGAGGACGGGGATCGGCCGGTCCCCCCCGATGCGGACTCCGTACACGCCGACGACGGTGCGCAACATCCTGTGCGTCTTCCCGCGCTATACGCCCTCGTTCGGCACCTTCCATCATTCGTACGCGCTGCTGGGGGGGGTCCGCGCGTTCATGCCGCCGCAGGGGCTGCTCGTGGTCGCGAGCTACCTCCCCGCGGCCTGGCGCGTGCGCCTCGTGGACGAGAACGCGTGCCCGGTGACCCCGGAGGAGTTCGGGTGGGCCGACGCGGTGTTCGTCTCCGGCATGCACGTCCAGCGGCCGCACATCGACGACATCGTCCGCCGCGCCCACGCCGCCGGCCGGCCCGTCGTCCTCGGCGGCCCGTCGGTCTCAGGGTGTCCCGAGTCGTACCCGACGGCCGACATCCTGCACATCGGCGAAGTGGGCGACGCGACGGACCGCGTCATCGAGTACCTCGACACGCACAGCGGATGCCCGGGGCGCCAGCTCGCCTTCACCACGACGACGCGGCTGCCGCTCGACGACTTCCCGATCCCAGCCTATGAGCTCATCTCCCTGCGCGAGTACTTCCTCGCGAGCATCCAGTTCTCGAGCGGGTGCCCATACACCTGCGAGTTCTGTGACATCCCGGCGCTGTACGGACGGAATCCCCGCCTCAAGCAGCCTGCGCAGGTGCTCGCCGAGCTGGACCGCCTCCGCGCGGGCGGCGCGCAGGCGGTCTACTTCGTCGACGACAACTTCATCGGCAACCAGAAGGCCGCGCTCGAGCTGCTCCCGCACCTCGTCGCGTGGCAGGCGCGGAACCGCTATCCCCTCCGCCTCTCGTGCGAGGCGACTCTCAACATCGCGAAGAACGAGCGCGTCCTGGCCTTGATGCGGGAGGCCGGGTTCGTCACGGTCTTCTGCGGCATCGAGACGCCCGAGCCGGCGGCCCTGCGCGCGATGTCCAAGGAGCAGAACCTTCGGCTGCCGATCGTGGAGGCCGTCCGGCGGATCAACAGCTACGGCCTGGAGGTGGTGTCGGGCATCATCCTCGGGCTCGACACGGACACCCCCGAGACGGCCGACCACATCCTTGAGTTCATCCGGGCCTCGCAGATCCCGATCCTGACGATCAACGTCCTGTACGCGCTCCCCAAGACGCCGCTCTGGGAGCGGCTGGCCCGCGAGGGGCGGCTGCTCGAGGACCCCGCGCGCGAGTCGAACGTCCGGTTCCGGCTGCCCGAGGAGACAGTGCTCGAGATGTGGCGGCGGTGCATTCGGGCGGCCTACACCCCGGAGTTCCTCTACGCCCGCTACGCCTATAACCAGCGCCACACCTTCCGGCGGCGACGGCGCTTTCCCCTGAATCCGGCGCGCCTGGCTCCCGCGAGCGTCGGGCGCGGCGCCGCGATCCTCTTGCGGCTCTTCTGGCGGCTCGGCGCGCGCGGGCACTACCGACGGGTGTTCTGGCGGATGGCGTGGGAGATGCTGCGGGCCGGGCGCGTGGAACACCTGATCCACAGCGCCGTGGTGAGCCACCATCTCATCGAGTTCACGCGCGACAGCCTGCGCGACGCTCCCGAGCCGTCGTTCTACGCGCCGCGGCCTGCGGCGGCCCGCGCCGCCGTCCGCGCGCGGGCCGGCTGAGCGAGGCCGGGCCTCCCCCCGCGGGGCGTCCCGGGCCCGGGCGGTTTGCGTTCGTCGGGGCCGCGGATTACAGTGGCGCCACACCGATGATCCTGCATGTGAATTTCCTGCCGGGCGAGCGCGCGGGGGCGGCCGCCCTGGTGGGGGAGGTGGTGGCCGCGCTCGAGTCGGCGCCGGCCGATCGGCGGATGCTCGCGCGTCTGCGGGTGCACCTCGACTGGATCCAGTACCGCCAGAGCTTCCGCGAGGCGGTCGCGGTCCGTCGGGCGGTCGACTGCCGCGGCGCGGCGATGCCGCTCGTGGAGCTGGCGATCGACGTCCGGCAGGCCACGCGCGCGGGGCTGGCCCCCGCGCTCGCGGCCGCCCTCGAGCGCGAGCCCGGCGGCGTGGCGCTCGAGTCGTTCGGCCCCCTCCGCGCGAGCGTGATCTGGGGCTTCAACACCCTCTTCTGGCAGCACGTCGCCGCGTGGGAGGCGGTGTCGGGGCGGCCCTTCGAGCACGTACTGCCGAGCGGGCGATCCGACGCCAACCACCCCCAGGCGATCGCGGACGCCGTCGCGGACTTCTGGACCCTGCTGCGCGACCTCGAGATGCGCAACCAGCTCCCGCCCGAGATCTTCGTGCTCGAGATCGGCGTGGGCACCGGCGCGCGGGCCGCCCAGTGGCTCGACCGCTTCCGGGAGCTCGACGCCGAGCGGGGGCGCGGCTTCTACCCGCGGCTCCGCTTTCTGCTGAGCGACTACTCGAGCCGCATCCTCGACCGGGCGGCGCAGGCGGTGCGGGGACACCGGGAGGTTTCGAGCTTCATCGCGCTCGACGCGCTCAACCCCTTCAAGACGCTCGCGTTCCTGCGGTACAAACTCCTCCACATCCACCTGACCAACGTGTACGACAACCTCCCGACCGACGAGATGGTGCGCAAGGACGGACGCTTCTTCGCGGTGGAGACGCGCGCCTACCTGCCCGCCGCCCTGGCCGCCGCGATCGCGGAGGAATTCGAGCTGCCGGCGGAGGAGCTCGCGCGCACGATCGGGAAGTTCCTCGGGGTCGGACCGGACTACTTTCCAGACCGCCGGCGCGGCGTCGAGTTCTGGCAGGCGGTGTGGCGGGCGGTGAGGCTCGAGGAGCGGCTCGTCGAGCTGGAGGACCTCGCCGCGGCGCGGCTGCCGAGCGGCCTCGACCCGGCCCACATCGAGGAGTGCGTGCGCGCGGCGCCCGCGGAGGTGCGGTTCCATCTGTCCACCGGCGCCGTCGAGAGCTTCCTGAACACGGTGCCGCTCCTCCACCCGCGCGGCTTCCTCCAGGTGCAGGACATCTTCGTCACGGACATGGACGAGTACCGGCAGGGCTTCCGGGGTCCGGGCAAGCTCGACGGCTCGGTCGTGAACTGGATCAACGGGGCACTCCTCCGTGAGGTCGGCGCGCGCGCGGGGTACGACGTGCACTTCGCGCCCTTCCACTACCGCCCCGATTCGCGGACCAAGATCCTCTACACCACCCAGCGGGATTAGCCGGGGGGAAGACTGGAGACCGAGCGTGGCGATCGACGCGCGAAGAGGGCGGGGCCGGGGCCCCCGCCGGCGACGATGACGAACCAGCGGCCCCTGCTCCCGACGGCCGTCGTCGGATCCTACGCGATGCCGGGTTGGCTCGAGCGCCTCAAGACGGACTACTTCCTCCGGCGCATCAGCCGGCACGATCTCGACGAGATCCACGACACCGCGGTGAAGGCCGCGATCAAGGACCAGGAGGCGGCGGGCATCGACATCGTCACCGACGGCGAGCTGCGCCGCGACAACCTGATCGACTACTTCGCGCTCCGGCTGCCGGGCGTCGAGATCGACCACGGGTCGAAGAAGTTCTACTACGATTTCTTCGACAGCGTGATCCGCGGCAAGATGCCGATGGCGACGCTCGGCCTCGTCGAGGACTTCCGCTTCCTCCGCCGCTACACCGATCGCGCGACGAAGTTCACGGTCACCGGGCCGCACTCGCTCGTCAAACGCATCCGCAACGAGCACTACAAGGACGAGGCCGAGTTCGCGCTCGACGTGGCCCGCGCGCTGAACCTCGAGCTGCGCGAGCTGGTCAAGGCGGGGGCGACCTACCTGCAGGTCGACGAGCCCTACTACTCGGGCTTCCCCGAGGACCTGACCTGGAGCATCCCGGCCCTGAACGTCATGGTGGACGGAGTGGAGGCGAAGATCGGCCTGCACGTCTGCTACGGCAACCGCTACGGCAAGCCGTCCTGGGAGGGGAGCTACCGCTACCTCTTCCCCGCCATCCTGGAGGCAAAGCTCGACCAGCTCACGCTCGAGTTCGCGCGGCGGGGGGTCGAGGACCTGGGGCTCTTCCGGGAGTTCGAGCCGCCGTTCGAGCTCGGGCTCGGGGTCATCGACGTCAAGAGCCACACGGTGGAGACCCCCGCGATGGTCGGGGAGCGCATCCGCCGCGCCCTCGACGTGGTCCCCGCCGAGCGCCTGTACATCAACCCCGACTGCGGGCTGCTCCACCTGCCGGGCGAGGTCGCGTTCCAGAAGCTGGCCGCGATGGTCGAGGGAACCAAGATCGTTCGTGGCGAGCTCTAACCCGCTCCGGGCGGCGCTCGCGGCGGGGCGCTTCTGCTACCTGGTCGAGCTGGTGGCGAGCCGGCTCGCCCGCGAGGCGCGGCTGCTCGAGATCGCCTCCGGGCTGGCGCGGGTGCCCGGCGTCGTCGCGGGCAGCATCACCTCCTACGCCGGCGGCGCCCCCGGGCACGACCCCCTCCGCATCGGCGCCGCCGCCCGCGCGCGCGGCCTCACCCCGAGCCTCCACGTCACCTGCGTCAGCCTCGACCGGCACGGCCTCCGCAAGCTGCTCGAAGACGCGGCGGCGCTCGGCATCGAGAACGTCTTCGCGATGTCGGGCGACTGGCCGACGGCGCCCGTCGGCCAGGACCGGCCCCCGGCCGTCTACGACATCGACGCCGTCCAGCTCGTCTCGCTGATCGCCGGCCTGCGGCGGGCGGGCCCGCCGTTCCACGTGGCCGTCGCCGTCTCTCCCTTCAAGTACCTCGAGTCCGACTGCGTCTACCAGTACCTGAAGCTCGAGAAGAAGGCCCGGGCGGGCGCCGACTACGCGATCACCCAGGTCGGCTGGGACGCCGAGAAGTTCCGGGAGCTCAAGCGCTGGGTCGACGAGCGCGGGCTCCGGCTGCCCCTCGTCGGCAACGTCTACCTGCTCGGCCCAAGGACGGCCGCGAAGATGGCGCGCGGCGAGCCGCCCGGCTGCTGGGTCCCGCCCGAGCTCTTGGCGCTCGTCGAGCGCGAGAGCGCCGCCGCCGACGGCGGCCTCGGCGCCCGGCTCGAGCGTGCGGCGCGGACGATCGCCGTGCTGCGGGGGCTCGGCTACGCCGGCGCCTACATCGGCGGCACTCAGGACCCCGAGCTGATCGCCCGCCTCATCGCGCGGAGCGACGTGCTCGCGCCGCGTTGGGAGGAGTTCGCGGCGGAGCTCCGGTTCGGCCGGCCCGACGGCTTCTACCTGTACCGGGAGGCCCCGCGGGCGCGCGGCCCGCGCCGCGAGGCGATCCCGCTCGTCCTCGACACGCTCGGCCGCCTCTTCCCGGTCCGCCGCGAGACGTGGCTCCGGAAGGGCCTCCGCGGGATCTTCCGCGCGATCGACCGGTCGCGCGGCCTGGCCCGCGCCGTCGAGCGGCTCGAGTTCGCGCTCAAGCAGCCCGCGTTCGGCTGCCAGGCCTGCGGCAACTGCGTGCTCGGCGACCTGGAGTACGTCTGCCCGCTGACCTGCCCCAAGCACGAGCGGAACGGGCCGTGCGGCGGCACCGCCCACGGGCGCTGCGAGGTCGAGGACAAGCCGTGCATCTGGGGGGCGGTGTACGCGCGCGCCCGGGCCGCGGGGCGGCTCGACGGGCTCCGCGCCTACATCCCGCCGGCCGACCCCGGGCTCGCCGGGACCTCCTCCTGGATCAACTACTTTCTCGAGCGGGACGCCCGCCCGCGCGCGGGCCTTTAGCCTCACGCGACCGACCCGTTGCGGTCGCCCCGGGCGGTTATGATAGAAGGCGTATCTGATCGCGCGGGCGCGCCGCCGCCGGCGCGACGGGAGGACGATGGAAACCAGTCTCTTGAAGCGCTTCGTGGTCGGCGCCCCGATGCCGCTCTCCCTGGCCCGCCACGAGCGTCTCTCCAAGACGGTCGCGCTGGCCGTCTTCGCCTCCGACGCCCTCTCGTCCACCGCATACGCGACCGAGGAAATCCTCCGGGTCCTCGTCCTCGCAGGCTCCGCGGCCCTGGGGCTCGCGATCTGGGTCGCGGTCGCCATCGCGCTCCTCCTGATCGTCGTGGCGATCTCCTACCAGCAGACGATCCACGCGTACCCCAACGGCGGCGGCTCGTACATCGTCGCCCGCGTCAACCTCGGTCCGACCCCGGGCCTCGTGGCGGCGGCCTCGCTGATGATCGACTACGTGCTGACGGTCGCGGTGTCGGTCGCGGCCGGCGTCGCCGCCATCACGTCGGCGTTCCCCGCGCTCTTCCCGTACCGGGTCACCCTCGGGGTCGCCTGCATCGCCGTGATCGCCTTCGGCAACCTGCGCGGCGTCCGCGAGTCGGGCCGCATCTTCGCGGTGCCCACCTACCTCTTCATCTTCACCTTCGGGGCCCTCGTCCTGACCGGCCTGATCCGGTACGCGCTCGGCGAGGTCCGGCCGCTCACCGAGACCGTCGTGCACCCGGCGACCACGCTCTCCGGCTTCCTCGTCCTGCGCGCGTTCGCGTCGGGCTGCACCGCGATGACGGGAATGGAGGCGATCTCGAACGGCGTGCCGGCGTTCAAGGAGCCGGAGGCGCACAACGCGGCCGTCACCAGCCGCTGGATGGCGGGGATCCTCGCCGTGCTCTTCCTCGGGCTCACCTTGCTCGCCCAGGCCTACCGGGTGGTGCCGGTCGAGCACGAGACGGTGGTGTCGATGCTGGGGCGGGCGCTCTTCGGCCGCGGGGCCTTCTATTACCTGATCCAGGCGGCGACGGCGCTGATCCTGATCCTCGCCGCCAACACCTCGTTCGCCGGCTTTCCGCGGCTGGCGTCGCTCCTCTCCCAGGACCGCTACGCGCCGCGCCAGTTCGCGAAGCGCGGCGATCGTCTCGTCTTCTCGAACGGCATCGTGATCCTCGGCGCCTTCGCCGCCCTCCTGATCATCGCCTTCCGCGGCGACACCCATGCGCTGATCCCGCTCTACGCGGTGGGCGTCTTCATCTCGTTCACGCTCTCGCAGGCCGGGATGGTCCGGCACTGGTACCGGGAGCGGGGCGCGGGGTGGCGGTGGCGGCTCCTGATCAACGGCGCCGGCGCCCTCCTCACCGGCGTCGTGACGATCGTCATCGCGGTCACGAAGTTCACGCACGGCGCCTGGATCGTTGTGCTCCTGGTGCCGATCCTGGTCCTCATGTTCCAGACGGTCAACCGGCACTACGCGCTCGTGGCCGACCAGCTCTCGCTCGAGGGTTACGGCGGGCCGCCGCCGATCCGCCACACCGTCCTGGTGCCGATCGGCGACGTCCATCGCGGCGTGGTCGCCGCCGTGCAGTACGCGAAGCTGCTCTCGCCGGAGGCGAAGGCCGTCTACGTGGAGACGGACCCCGCGGCCACGCGGGCCCTTGAGGAGAAGTGGATCAAGTGGGGGATGGGGGTCCCGCTCGTGATCCTCACGTCGCCCTACCGGTCCGTGCTCACCCCGCTCCTCGAGTACATCGACCACCTGCAGGAGGAGCAGGGGGAGGTCCGGCGGGTGGTGACGATCGTCCTCCCCGAGTTCATCCCCCACCGCTGGTGGCAGCACCTGCTCCACAATCAGACGGCGCTCCTGATCAAGGGGGCGCTCCTGTTCCGGAAGGACGTCATCGTCACCGACGTTCCCTACCACCTGGCCCACTGACGCTCCCGCCGGGCGCGTGCCCGGTCGCGTCGAGCCGAGGCGCTACGGCGTCGCGGGCGCGGCGCTGCGCGAGCGCCGGACGTGGGCCTGGACCTGGCGCACGCGATCGTCCTCGAGCTCGATCTGGGTCGTGTGCTCCTCGACGTCCCAGTGGCTCAGCGTCGAGAGGAGCCAGAACGCGCGCTTGCGGTAGGGGACCAGGCGCCGGCCGCGGTAGACGAGGGTCCGGCGGCCGGGCGCCCCGAGCTGCTCGTGGTGCTCCGCGTCCGGCCCGCAGAGCCGGATCACCTCGTCGTAGGTCGTCTCCCCGGGGACGAGGCGCGCCAGCGTGTCGCGCGAGACGACCGGGCCGGCCTGCCGCCCCCGCGGGGTCGCCTGGGGGCGGCCGAGCTGGACGCGGGCCGTGAGGGTCCGGTGGAGCCGCGCGGCCAGGCGCTGGAGCAGCGGCCCCGCCAGGTTGCCGAGGACGAAGAAGACCAGGGGAATCAGGACCACCGCGAGCCCCTGCAGCCTCGAGAAGTAGCCGAAGTGCACCGTGAGCTGCTGGGGGGCGACGCCCCGCGACTTGTCGAGATAGGTCGAGACAACCTCGGTGCTCTCGAGCGATTCGCTGAGCCGTCGGGTGCTCGACTCGGGGACGACCTGCTCGACCTTGAGGTGGTCCGCGTCCGCGAAGTTGATCAGCAGCTCGGCCGGCGCCTCGCCGAGCGGGACGACGCGATCCCGCTGCGCGAAGTAGAACGGGAAGAGGGCGCGGCCCTGGACCTGGTAGTAGCCGAGCGAGACCACGTGCCGGGGCCCCCAGAAGGCCTTCTCGATCCAGAGCGCCCTCTCGGGCTTGACGAGAGCGGGGACGCGCAGGCGTAGGTCGACCAGCCAGGCGCGGTTCGCGAGCCTCGGCGTCCACGGGATGCGGATCAGGGTCGCCGGCGCGCTGAGCCCGAAGGCGCGGTCGCTCCGGACGTAGGTCACGAACGGCGCGCCGCCGAGCGGCTCGGGCTTCCGGTCTTGGCCGACGTGATAGAGGCTCAGGGCCGAGAGCGGCAGCCGACCCTCGGTGAGCGTCGCGAACCCGCGAGCTTCGAGGTCGCGGGCGAGCGCGGGATCGGGCGGGCCGGGTGCCGTCAGATCGCCGACCTCGCCGGGCCAGAGGAGGTAGAGATCCTGCTCGAGGGTGCCGGCGCTCCGGGTGGACGGGATCTCCAGGCTCCAGAGGACGTCGACCGTGACCGGGCCGAGCGCCGGCCCCACGCTGGCGCGGACGAACAGCGGGCCGATCGCGAACTCCGGGTGCGGGCGCGACGCCAGGAAGAGCTGGGCCTGCGCGGGGAGGGCCGCGCCCGCGACCAGCAGCGCGGCCAGGAGCGAGCCTCGCCACCCGGGCCTCATCGGACGACCATCATAGACCAGACGGTCCGGAACGGCGTCCCGTCTGGGCCGTCGCGGGTCGACCGTCGGTCCGCCGACCTGCCTGGCGCGACGCGCTGGGGGAGTCGAGACGACATCCCGCGATGCCCGCGCCGGTTTTGGGGACGGCGCGGCGTGCCGCCGTGAGCCTCGGCCTCACGTCGGGCGGCTGCCCGGGCGATCTCGTCTCGCGACCGACGCGATTGGCCGGAGCGGCCTCCGGGGCCGGAGTGACCCGGCGCGGCCGCCTCGCCACGAGGCAGCTCCCGCTGCGCCGCGGCGAGCCGCGCACGGTCTCTCGGATGAGGGACTCCCCCCGGTCCGCGTCCTCGCGTCCCCTTCTGTTTGATGGTACGCTCCAGTCGGATGTGCGTTCGGGTCCGCCCGCTCGTGGTGACCGCCCTCCTCCTGCTCCTGGCGTGCGGTGGTGTCGCGCGCGGCGAGGACCCGGGGCGACCCCGCCCGGAGCGTCACGTGCTCGGCAACGGCGTCGTCCTGATCGTGCAGGAGCAGCGCGCGAGCGAGGTGGTCGCGCTCCAGCTCTGGATGCGGGTCGGCGGCCGCGACGAGGCGCCCGACGAGCTCGGACTCTCGCACTACCTCGAGCACATGCTCTTCAAGGGCACGCCGACGCGTCCGCCCGGCTCCATCGACCGGATGGTGGAGGGCGTCGGGGGTCAGGACAACGCGTTCACCTCCTACGACTTCACCCACTTCGACCTGCTGCTGCCCGCCGGCCAGGCGGCGGCGGGCATCGCGCTCCTCGCCGACATCGCGGTCAACGCGAGCTTCGACCAGGCCGAGCTCGACCGCGAGCGGCTCGTCGTGCTCGACGAGGTGCGCCTGACCGAGGACGACCCCGACCGGTTCCTGGCCCGGCGGCTCTCCGAAGAGGCCTACCGCCCGACCTCGTACGGCCGGCCGATCCTCGGGACGCCGGAGCAGATCCGGGCGCTGACGCGCGAGCAGCTCGCCCGCTACTACCACAAGCACTACGTGCCGAAGAACATGAGCCTGGTGGTCGTCGGCGCCGTCGATCCCGGGCTGATCCGCCGGGCCGCGGACGACGCGTTCGGTCGGCTGCGGGGCCCGGACAGCCCGCGGGCGCCGATGCCGCCCCCGCCCGATCTCGGCGGGCGCTCCGTCGACGTGCCGCGACCCGAGAAGCAGGCCTACCTCGGGCTCGCCTTCAAGGCGCCTGCGGTGGCGGACCCGGACGCCGCCGCGACCGACCTCTTCACGTACATCCTCGGCGACTCGCCGAGCTCGCGCCTGAGCGTCGTCGTGCGGGACCGGCTGGCCCTCGTGTCGGCGGTCGAGGCCGGCTACGTCACGCGGCAGCGGGGAGGCCTCGTGACCGTGACGGCGCGCCTCGAGCCCGAGAACCTCGACCGCGCCGAGGCCGCGATCCTCGCCGAGATCCGCCGCCTGCAGCAGGACGGCGTCGGCGAGGCCGAGCGGCAGCGCGCGATCATCACGGCCGAGGCGAACTACGCCTTCGACATCGAGACCGCGGAGGGGCTCGCCCGCGACTACGGCGAGGCCGAGACGAACTGGACCCTGGCGGAGGAGCTCGGCTATCTCACGCGGCTCCGCCAGACCACCGCCGCCCAGATCCAGGCCGCCGCCCGGAAGTACTTCGGCGAGTACGCGCGGGTGCGCTTCGTGCCCGAGGCGGGCGCCCGGTGAGGAGGCTGCTTCCGGGCGCGCTGGCGGCGCTCGTGCTGGCGGCGCCCGCCGCCGCCGGCGAGCTGCCGGTGGTCCGGGAGCGGCTCGACAACGGCGTCACCCTGCTCGTACGGGCAAACCCGGCGGCGCCGGTGGTCGCGGTCTCGCTGCTGGTCCGGATGGGCACGCGCTGGGAGACCGCGGCCGACGGCGGCCTCTCCAACTTCGTCCAGGCCGTGATGGTGACCGGGACCGCCAAGCGCAACGGCGGCGAGATCGCGGAGGCGATCACTGGTCTCGGCGGCAGGCTCTCCGCCAACGGCGACACCGACTACTCGGAGATCCGGGGTACCGCGCTCGCCCGATTCTGGCGGGAGCTGCTCGGGCTGACGGCCGAGTTGGCGCTCGAGCCGGCCTTCCAGCCCGACCAGGTCCAGGCTCAGCGCGACTTCCTGCTGGCACGGGTCCAGAAGCGCCGGGACAATCCGCCCACGCACGCCTTCGACGTGTTCTTCGCCACGCTCTACGGGACACACCCGTACGGCCTGCCCACCCTCGGCACCCCCGAGTCGCTCGCGCGGATCGACCAGGCCGCCATCGTCGCGTGGTACCGGCGATTCTATCGTCCGGAGCGGATGGTGCTCGCCGTCAGCGGCCAGGTGCCGGCCGCCGAGGTGACGGCCGAGGCCCGGCGCCTCTTCGGCGGTCTGCCGCGCGGGGGGACGGGCGACGACGCCCCGCTGGCCGCGCCGAAGCCCGCCGGCGGCCGGACCGTCGTGGAGCAGGCGTCGCAGCAGACGCAGATCCTCGTGGGGAGCCTCGCGCCGCGGGTCGCTGACCGGGACTATGCCGCGGTGAAGCTCCTCGGTACCGTCCTGGGCGGCGGCCAGGCCGGGCGGCTCTTCGTCGAGCTCAGGGACAAGCAGGCCCTCGCCTACACGGTGGCCGCGTTCTTCGATCCGCTGCGCGAGCCGGGCTCCTTCCTCGTCTACATGAACACCGCACCCGGAAACGCGGCCCGCGCCGAGGAGGCGCTCCGGCGGGAGATCGAGCGGATCCGCGCCGAGCGGGTCAGCGCCCCGGAGCTCCTCCGCGCCAAGGCCTACCTGCTGGGGACCTTCGAGATGGACCGGCGCACGAACGCGCGGCAGGCCTGGTATCTGGCGTTCTTCGAGACCCTCGGCGTGGGCCACGACTTTCCCGCCCGGTACCGCGCCGCCGTCGAGGCCGTCACCGCGGAGGACCTGCTGCGGGTCGCCCGGAGCTATCTCCACCCGCTCACCACGGTGGTCCTCGGGCCGCCGCCGGCGCGGTGAGGGAGACACGGCGCCGGGCGGCCGAGGGAGAGAAAAGTGGGCGGGAACGCCGGGGCTCGGGAGAATATGGGGCGGGGGTCGAACGTCTTGCAGGGTGAGATTCGTCGCCCCAACCCTAAGGAGGCTCACGTATGCATCGGATAGGCTCGTACCGGCGGTGGGCTCCGCCCATCGCGTTCCTGGCCATTCTGGCCGTCTTCGCGCTCGGTCCGCGGATCGGGTTTACGGACTCCGCCGGCCACCTCTGGACCGAGCGGAACCCATCGCTGCCCGCGCCGACCGTCACCGCCCCGAATTGGGTGGAGATCGTGAAGGCGGTCAAACCGGCCGTCGTGAACGTCACGACCAAGCTCACCGGCGAGCAGGACCAGCCGCAGATGCCGGAGGAGTTCCGGGAGTTCTTCAAGCGTTTCGGCCCGCCGCAGCAGGAGCATCGCCCGACCTTGGGCCGGGGCTCGGGGTTCATCATGAACGGCAACGGCTACATCCTGACGAACAACCACGTCGTCGACGAGGCGACCGAGGTCCAGGTCAAGCTCAGCGACGGGCGTGAGTTCACGGCCAAGGTCGTGGGCCGGGACCCGAAGACCGACATCGCGCTCCTGAAGATCGACGCCGCCGGCCTGCCCGTGATCCCGCTCGGGGACTCGAGCGCGCTCCAGGTGGGCGAGCCCGTGATGGCGATCGGCAATCCGTTCGGGCTCGAGGAGACCGTGACGACCGGCATCGTCAGCGCCACCGGGCGCGTGATCGGCGGCGGGCCCTACGACGACTTCATCCAGACCGACGCCTCGATCAACCCGGGCAACTCGGGCGGGCCCCTCGTCAACGCCAAGGGCGAGGCCGTCGGCCTCAACTCCGCGATCTTCACGCGGAGCGGCGGGTCGGTGGGCATTGGCTTCGCGGTGCCGATCAACATGGCGAAGTTCGTCGTGCCCCAGCTCGCCGACCACGGGAGCGTGACCCGAGGGTGGCTCGGCGTGACGATCCAGCCGCTCACCGCGGATCTCGCCAAGACCTTCGGCGTCTCCCGCTACGACGGCGCGCTCGTCTCGAGCGTCTTCGACGGCTCGCCGGCGGCCCGGATCGGCGTGAAGTCGGGCGATATCATCGTCGAGTTCGACGGCCAGAAGATCAGCCGGACCACCGACCTGTCGCGGCTCGTCGCGGCGACCCCGGTCGGCAAGGGCGTGACCATGCGGGTGATCCGCGAGGGCAAACCGCTCGTCCTCACGCCGACGATCGCGCGGCTCACGGACAAGGAAGAGACCGCGGCGGCCGGGGGCGGTGCCGGCGGCAAGCACACGAAGCTCGGGCTCGCGGTTGAGCCGCTCACCCCGGACATCGCGCGCCAGCTCGGCGTCTCCATCGAGCACGGCCTCGTGGTGCGCGAGGTCCAGGACGGCAGCCCGGCCGCCGAAGCCGGCATCCGGCCCGGCGACGTCATTTCCGAGGTCGATCGCCAGCCGGTGAGCTCCGTGGAGGATCTCCGGCGCGCGGTGGAGAAGCGGTCGGACGGCAAGCCGACGCTGCTCCTGGTCCACCGCCAGGGCTCGGCGCTCTTCCTCACGATCAAGAGCTGAGCGGCGCGGACCTCCCCGCGGGCGCTCCCGGCCGGGCCCAGGCCCGGCGGAGCGCCCGCGGGGCGTCGCTCTGCCGCCGCTCGACCTGCTAAAATCGCTCGCCATGAGCGGGGCGGCGCCCCTCGCCGGGCACGAATGACCGAAGCCTTCACGCCGGCCGAGCGCGGCGCGCTGGCCCCCTACTTCTCCACCCTCGACGGCCCGGTCTTCGCCCTCGTCAACCTCCCCGAGGTCGTGAAGGGGGCGCTCTTCGCCCGCTATTCGCGGTCGCCGAAGTCGCTGCGCCGCCTGTTCCTCGACGAGTTCGCCGGCGAGTTCGAGGCGGGCGGGGACGGGGGGGCGACCGGCCGGCCGCCCGCGCCTGGCCTCGCCCGGGCGGAGGAGCTCTACGCGCGCGTCTTCGTCGAGTACGGCGACGACTCCGTCGCGCAGCTCGGCGGCGTGCACCTGGCCTGCGAGGGCGTGTCCAACGTCCTGACCAAGGTGCTCGAGTGGGGCCGGCTGATGGCGTACCTCGAGCAATCCACCCGTTACGTGCCCTACGACGACCAGCCCGGTGGCCGCTATCGCTACCACGTCCCCGCCGAGCTCGCGGGGGAGCTCCGGGCGCGCTACGTGCGCACGCTCGACCGCGCGTTCGACACCTACAAGGCGTGGCTGCCGCGGCTCCGCGAGCATTACGCGCGGGCGTTCCCGAAGGCACCCGAGGAGTCCGACGGCGTCTATCGGCTGACGATCCGCGCCAAGGCCCTCGACACGCTGCGGGGCCTCCTGCCCGCGGCGACCACCTCAAACGTCGGCATCTACGGGAGTGGCCAGGCGTGGGAGCAGCTCCTGCTCCGGATGCGCGCGCACCCGCTCGCCGAGGTCCGGTGGTACGCGGACGAGATGCTGCGCGAACTCCGCACGGTCATCCCCGCCTTCCTCCGGCGCGTCGACGTCCCGGCGCGCGGCGGGGCCTGGTCGGCCTACCTGGCGGAGACGCGGGTGGCGGCGCACGCGACGGCCGGGCGGCTCCTGGCCGGCGTGAGCCCGGAAGGGCGCGGCGAGGTCACCCTGACGGACTTCGATCCCGACGGCGAGCTGAAGGTGGTGGCCGCCGCGCTCTACCCCGCCGCGACGCTCCCAGACGACCAGCTCCTCGAGCTCGCTCGCCGGCTGTCGCCGGACGAGCGGCGCGCCGTGCTGGCCGCCTACGTCGGGGCACGCACGAACCGGCGCCACAAGCCCGGCCGCGCCTTCGAGCGGACGGCGTACCGCTTCGACATCCTCGGCGACTACGGCGCCTTCCGCGACCTCCAGCGCCACCGGCTGCTGACGCTCGAGTGGCAGCCGCTGTCGCCGCGGCACGGCTGGGAGGCGCCCGCCGCCGTCGAGGAGGCGGGCGCCGTCGCCGACTGGGCCCGCGTGCTCACCGACTCGGCGGAACTCTACGACGCCCTCGTGGCGGCGGGGCTCCCCGAGGTCGCGCCGTACGCGGTCGCGATGGCCTACCGGGTACGCTTCTACATGCACATGAACGCGCGGGAGGCGCTGCACCTGATCGAGCTGCGCACGACGCCGCAGGGCCACCCGGCGTACCGGCGGATCTGCCAGCAGATGCACCGCCTGATCGCCGAGCAGGCCGGCCACCGCGCGATCGCCGCCGCAATGTGCTTCGCCGACCACTCCGAGGTCGCGCTCGAACGGCTCGAGGCCGAGCGCGCCACGGAGCGCCGCCGCCAGCGGCGGTGACCGGCCCGACCCGCGAGCTCATCGCGGGCGGCATCTTCCTCGCCACCTACTTCGTCTTCGCGGTCGGCACGCTGCCGGGCTTTCGCATCGACCGGACGGGCGCCGCCATCATCGGCGCCGGGCTCGTGGTCGTCACCGGCGTCCTGCCGCTGCCGCAGGCAGTGGCGGCCGTCGACGTGCCGACCCTGGTCCTCCTCTTCGGGATGATGATCGTCGCCGCCTACCTCGACCTCTCGGGGTTCTTCGGCCTCGTGACCGCCTGGGCGATCGGGCGCGCGCGCAGCCCACTCGGCCTGCTGGTGGCGGTGATCGCCTCCGCCGGCGTCCTGTCGGCGTTCTTCGTGAACGACGTCGTCTGCCTGGTGCTGACGCCGCTCGTCATCCAGATCGTCGGGAGTCTCGGGCTCCGCCCGGTCCCGTACCTGATCGCCCTGGCGACCGCGAGCAACCTGGGGAGTGTGGCCACGATCACCGGCAACCCGCAGAACATGATCGTGGGGAGCCTGTCGGGGATCCCGTACGGGGCCTTCCTGGCGGCGCTCGGACCGGTGGCGGTGATCGGGCTCGGGCTGGACGTCCTGATCATCGCCTGGGTCTACCGGAGGGAGCTCGCCCGGCCGCTGCCCGAGCGCCCCCACCCCCTGCGCGTCACGGTCCACCGGGCGGTGCTGGTGAAGAGCCTGATCGTCACCGGCGGGATGCTGGGCGCGTTCTTCGCGGGCTACCCGGTGGCGCCGGCGGCGCTCGGCGCCGCCGCGGCACTCCTGATCACGCGGCGGGTGCGGCCGACCCGCGTGTACGGCGAGATCGACTTCGGCCTGCTCGTGCTCTTCTGCGGGCTCTTCATCGTGATCGGCGCCGTGGAGGCGACCGGGCTCGCCGACGACGCCTTCCGCCTGGCCCGACGCCTCGCCCTCGACCGGCCGCTCGTCCTGTCGACGGCGGCGCTCTTGCTCTCGAACCTCGTGTCGAACGTCCCCGCCGTGCTGCTCTTCAAGAGCGTGATCCCGACGTTCGCGGCGCCGCGGGCGGCGTGGCTCGTGCTCGCGATGGCGGCGACCCTGGCCGGCAACCTCACCCTCGTGGGGTCGGTCGCGAACCTCATCGTCGCCGAGTGCGCGCGCGGCGAGGGCGTCACGCTCGGCTTCGGGGAATACCTGCGCGTCGGCGCGCCGCTGACCGTCGCCAGCCTCGCCGCCGGCCTCGGGGTGCTCGCCTGGCGCTGACCGCGCTCAGTAGCCGCGGACCGGCTCGGGCTTGGGCGGCTCGACCTTCACGACGATCCCGCAGGCGATGCGGGCGCCCGCGAGGCCGGCGGGGTCGGTCCTGAAGTCGTCGGGTCTTGCGTGGACGACCAGCGCGCTCCCGTCGGCGTCGAAGAGCGACGTGGGCCCGCTCCCGAGCGTGACGCGCTCGGTCACGGTCTCCAGGCGGCCCGTGCCGTCCGCGTCGATCGTGATGTTTGGCAGGTCGCCCGCGTGCGGCCCCTGGGGGTTCTCGAGCCCATGCTGGCGCTTCCCGGGGTTGAAGTGGCCGCCCGCCGACGCGAAGTCCGGGGGGTCGCAGCGGCCGACCGCGTGGAGGTGCACGGCGTGGACGCCCGGTGGCAGCCCGGTCAGCTCGAGGACGAGGTGGACGCCGTCGCCCACCTGCTCGAGCCGCGCCGTCCCGACCGCTCGGCCGGTCGCGTCGCGCAGCTCGGCCCTGGCCGCCGGGCGGTCGCCGACGGTGAGCCCGGCGCAGCCCGTCAGCGCGAGGAGCCACGCGACCCGGACGACGATACGCCGCATCAGTCCCTCCATCGAGCTTGATGGCCCGCCGGCCGGCTCGGGCCGGCCGCACGGGGCGATCGAGGTCGAGTGTACCGTCGAGGGCAAGCGGGCCGGGGAGGCGCCTCCCCGGCCCCCGGCGTCCAGGCTTACGGGAGCTGGTAGCCCTTCTTCCCCACCCGGATCCGGTAGACACTCTTGCCGGAGGTCAGGTAGAGGAGGTTGGAGTCCTCGCCGCGGCCGAAGCCGACGTTCGTGGGCAGCTCCTTGCCGGTCGAGATGTGCGCGAGCTCGGTGCCGTCGGGCGAGTACACCGTGACACCCGGACGGTGCTCACAGCGCTCGACCACCCAGAGGTTTCCCTCTGAGTCGGCGACGAGCCCGTCGGGCCCGCTGCAGGGCGGCGTCCGGTCCTTGCTATAGTCCTTGAAGACGCGGCGGTTGCTCAGCGTGCCGTCGGGCGCCAGGTCGTACACGAAGAGAGCGTGGGTGCCCGGCAGGGTCTTCTCGCCCTCGCGGAGCTTTTGGAACTCCCACCAGCCGTTGTCGTTGCTGACGATGTACATCTTCCCCTGGTCTGGGGAGACGAGGATACCGTTGCACTTGCCGCAGTCCGCCGCGACGCGGTGCACCGAGCCGTCGGGATCCAGACGGTACGCGGCGACGCCCGCCTGCTCGATCGACTCCCAGCCGAGGTAGCGCGGATCCGTGAAGTAGATGCGCCCCCGCTCGTCGATCGCGATGTCGTTGAGCGCGTTGTAGGGCCGGCCCTCGAAGAGGCCCGTCAGGATCCAGCTCCGGCCGCTCCTCATGTCGGTCTTGACGAGCGCCCGCCCGCCGTAGTCGGCGCCGAGAGCGGCGATCATGTTGCCGTCGCGGTCGAACTTGATGCCGTTGGACATGCCGCTCGGCGACCGGTAGATCGTGGCCTCGTTGGACTTGGGGTTGTACCGCCAGATGTTCCCGGCCTGGATGAACTTGCCCGACGGGTCCTTGCAGAACCGGGAAAAGGTGATGTCGCTGAAGTAGATCATCCCGTCGTGGCCAGCGGAGACGCCTTCCGTCAGGACGCACCCGCCGTCCCAAATGCGGTCGAGGTGGGCGCCCGCCGGGACGATGCTGGGATCACCGGTCGGCGCCGGAAAGCCGGGATCCACGGCGCGCGCGCTGGTCGTCAGCGCGAGGCCGGCCAGCAGGACGAGGGTGACAACGACGACGCTCCGCTTCAGCAGATCCAGGATTCCCATGGTGTCCTCCCTCTCGGGTACGGCAGGTTGACGAACAAACCATTCGCGGCGACAGGCTCCTCGACGGCCCGACCGGAGGATGGGATACTAGGCCCGGGCCCGACGCGAGTCAATCGGCCTCGTTCCCCGCGGGCACGCGCGGGGTGTAGGGGGCTCGGCGACCCGGTCCCGCAGGAGGCGACGCGCATGCCGAGGGTCTTCACTCGCGAGCAGGTCGAGCGCTACCACCGTGAGGGCGTGCTCTTCCCGGTCCCCGCCCTCTCGCGGCGGGAGGTGGAGCGGTTTTGCGCGGGCTACTTCGACCTCGAAGCCCGCCTCGGCGGCAAGCCGTCGGCCCAGCAGCTCTCTCAGACCCATCTCTACTTCCGCTGGGCCTACGACCTCGCGACCCACCCGGCGGTCCTCGACGCGGTCGAGGCCATCCTGGGGCCGAACATCCTGGTCTGGACCGTCTCGATCTTCCCCAAGCACGCGCGCGATCCCGGCTACATCTCCTGGCACCAGGACGGCACCTACTGGGGCCTCAGCTCGACTCAGGTCACGACCGCGTGGGTCGCCCTGACCGACAGCACCGTCGAGAACGGCTGCATGCGGGTGGTGAAGGGCTCGCACGCGCGTCCGATCCTTCCCCACGTCGACACCTGGGCTCCGCACAATCTGCTGAGCCGCGGCCAGGAGGTCCAGGCGGAGGTCCGCGAGGAGGACGCGACCGACGTCGTCCTCCGGGCGGGGCAGATGTCGCTCCACCACGTCAACATCATCCACGGCTCCAACCCGAACCGAACCGACGGCCGGCGCGTCGGCTTCGCCGTCCGCTTCATCACACCCGACGTCTCGCAGGCCGGCGAGCGCCCGCCCGCGGTCCTCGCCCGCGGCCGCGACGACTTTCACCACTTCGAGCTGCTCCCGAAGCCGCCCGACGGGCCGATCGACGACGCGATCGCGGCTCAGGCGGCGGCGGCGCGGCGGCTCCTCGAGGCCCTCACGAAG
Organism: Candidatus Rokuibacteriota bacterium; assembly: GCA_003221455.1. Lineage (GTDB taxonomy): Bacteria > Methylomirabilota > Methylomirabilia > Rokubacteriales > CSP1-6 > AR9. Next base: position 30,312 of record QHRX01000015.1, on the reverse strand, counting down.
ACCCCCGCGGCAGGCTGAGGGGGCGGCGCGCGTGGAGATGCGCGCGGCCGTCCTCCACGAGGTCGGCAAGCCGCTCCAGGTCGAGCGCGTCCACCTTGCGGACCTCGGGCCCCGCGATGTGCTGATCAGGCTGGGCGCGAGCGGCCTCTGCCACACCGATCTCGAGGTGATGCGCGGCTCCCTCCTGCTCCCGCTTCCGATCGTCCTCGGCCACGAGGGCGCCGGCCGGGTCGAGGCGGTGGGCCGGGACGTGACGCGGGTTCGGTCCGGTGACCATGTGGTGTGCTCGTGGAGCCCGAACTGCGGGCAGTGCTACTACTGCGACCACGATCAGCCGATCCTCTGCGAGCGGGTGGTCGCCGCCGTCACCGGGGGCCATCTGCCGGACGGCCGGTCGCGTCTCCGCCTCGGCGACGGCACGCTCCACCACTTCTCGGTCGTGTCCTCGCACGCCGAGTACTGCGTCGTCCCCGAGGCGGGCGCCGTGCCGGTGCCGGCGGAGGTGCCGTTCGACCGGGCGTGCCTGATCGGCTGCGGCGTCATGACCGGCGTGGGCGCGGCGATCCGCTGCGCCCGGGTCGAGCCGCGGTCGAGCGTGGTGGTGGTCGGCTGCGGCGCCGTCGGCCTGAACGTCCTCCAGGGGGCCCGGCTTGCGGGCGCGCATCGGATCATCGCGGTGGACCTGAGCGAGCGGCATCTCGCCATGGCCCCGGGCTTCGGCGCCACCCACACGCTCCACGCGACTCGGGAGGACGTGACGGCCGCCGTCCGCGCGCTCACGAGCGGCCGCGGGGCGGACTACGTCTTCGAGGCGGCGGGCACCGAGGCGAGTCTCCAGCAGGCCCTCGAGGCCGCGCGGCCGGGCGCGACCGTCGTCATCCTCGGCAAGACGGCGGTCAATGCCCGCGTGTCGCTCCGCTTCGGCTCCTTGATGGGCGAGAAGCGAATCGTGCGCTCGAGCTACGGCGGCGCCCGCCCCCGCGTCGACTTCCCGCGTATCGCCCAGGCCTACCTCGACGGCCAGCTCCGGCTCGACGAGCTGATCACGCACCGCCTGGGCTTGGCGGACATCAACGCCGGCTTCGAGGGCATGGAGCGGGGCGAGGTCACGCGAGCCGTCGTCGTGTTCTGACCGGCGCCACCGTCGGCCAGAGGTCAATGTGGTCGGTCGAGTGGGTGGCGACCTGGCGCCGGGTCCGGCTCCGACCGGGGCGGAGCGCCGCACCAGAGCGAGCCGAGCTTCGGCGAGCCGGCCGGAGTCGGAGGGGAGAGCGCGACGCCGAGAACGCGAGGCGACGGAAGGCGGTGGGCGAGGTCGCCGCAGGTCCCGGTCTAGACGGAGGACGCCGATGGAGCAGGACACAATACGGCAAAAGATTCGCGAACGGCTCGCGGCCGGCACGCTCCCTCGGGAGATCCCGCCGCTGACGGGCGGTCCCGGGCAGCCACTCGCGCCGCGCGCGCACATCAAGGCGGACACCGCCATCGGGTTGGCGAGGTGCTCGGGATGCGACGCCGACGGGGCGCGCGTCACCTACCGGTATGCGGACGGCACGATCCTCAGGTTCCACGGCAGGTGTCATCGGATTTGGGAAGAGGAATGCCAGCGGCCGAGGCCGGAGAGGTCGTGACCCAACGTGCGCCACGTCGACTGCGTCCGTCGGCAGCCAGGGGTGCCGGCCGCCCTCGGCCCTCGTGGCGTACCTCATGCGGGCGGCCCTACTGTCGATCAGGCTCGGACCCCAGCGAGGTCGGGTTCCGGAAACCTCGGCGCTCCTCCCCGGTCCGAACGAGGCGCGCGGCACCCGTCCTGACGCCCGGTCCCGCCCGTCCTCGTCCTGTCACGGGGTTGCGGCGCGTCACGCCGGGACGCTCCCTGCCAGAACTGGGACGCGGCACACAGGTCGGACCCGCCAGCGTAGCGGGGGAGGTCGCGGGTATGGCCACACGGGAAGTCGTGCGCGCCGCCGGTGGAGTCGTGTCGAGGCAGAACGAGCGGGGCGAGCTCGAAGTGCTGCTCATCCACCGCCCACATCGTCAGGATTGGACGTTCCCGAAGGGGAAGGTCGACGCGGGCGAAACGGACGAGGCCTGCGCCCTCCGGGAGGTCGAGGAAGAGACGGCGCTCCGCTGTGTCCTCGGGACCGAACTGCCCCGCACCTCCCACACCGACCACAAGGGGCGGTTGAAGGTGGTGCGCTATTGGGCCATGCGGCCAGCCGGTGGCGTCGCCGCGCCCCGAAACGAGGTCGATGAGGTCCGGTGGCTCCCTCTGGCGAGCGCGGCCGAGATGCTCACCTACGAGCGAGATCGAGCGCTCCTCGAGGCTTTTGCCCGCGGGTCCAAGTGAAGGGGATCGGGCCGCCGAGCAGGTGCCCCCCCTGGTGTGTCCTCTGGACGGTGGGGAGAGACCTCGTGCCGCGAGCGTCCAGTGAGACAGCGACCAGACGCGCGCGTGATCGCCCGCTTCGCCCGGCGGTCGGGTCCGCCGCGCGTGGAGTGCGCACCCGCTGGGCGACCTCGACGCCGCGCCGGCCGTCGTGGGTGGCGGGCCCGCCGAGCCTCGGGCGCGGTGCTACGCGGCCGGCAGCCGGCTGAGCCGGTGGACGTCCTGCGGGTAGAGGTCCAGAAACCGGATCGCGTATTCCCGGGAAGGGACGATTTCGCGAACCAGCGCGAAGCGGGTCACGATCGGCCCGAGCGAGTCACCGGGGTCGAGGAGAATGACCGTATGCCAGCGCAGGTCGATCGGCTGGGCGAAGCGAACGCGCATGCCGGAGACGCTGAGGTCAACGGTTTGACCGTTCCCCAGACGGCCGCTTCGGCTGCGGACCTCAACAGGCCGCTGGCACGACGCCCGCGCGGCGCGGCGCCGTTCCCCGGCCCTCGGCGCGCCCTCGGGCCGCAGTCGACCTCCCCCGAGAGTCGACGCGAGATTTCGTGACCCGCCACGACGGCTCGGCGCCATGGTCCGCAGCGCCGAGTCCGCCAGCCTTCTGAGCGGTTCGAGCAATCGCCGCGAGCCCCGGGAGAGGAGGCTCAGTGCGCCACGCCCGTCCGCGAGCCGCGCCACTGGCGGGTCAGCGGCTCGGGCGCGCGCTTCCGCGGGGGTGCACCCGACCGCTTCACCCCATTCGTCGAGTTCCCTGAAGTGCTCGCAGATGAATGCCGCAAGTTCCTCGACCAGCCCGATCTCGCGCTCGGTGCGGAGAAAGTCCTCAACCTTCTCCGGTGACGTGGTAGAGGCTGAGCGCGCCACCTCCGCGGTCAGCGCGAGGAGCTTCGACTGGCACTCGTCCCACGTCATTCGTCCCTTTCGCGGCGGACCTTCGCCGAGGTGACGCTGCCACAGATCCGCTGGTCGAAGGGTTTCGCCCATGTTCGAGCCTCCTGACGTCGGGAGCCGTTTCGAGGGCGTCGAGCCGATCCGGTCGATCGGCGCCTGCCGCATGGTCAGCCGACCCTCAACGATCCAGTCCTACCCGAACTGTGTTGCAGGATGATGACGACGGCGTCGCGAAGGTGCGGGGGTGCGTAGACGACGGCCGTCGCACGACATGACTAGACTGCCCCTGGTCCGACCGAGACGCGGAGAGCTGAGACCGGAGTCGTCGTGCGCTGCTTCCAGCCGATCTTCAGATCGATCCTCCCCTTCCGTTCCTTGAGCTGAATCTCGACGTCGGCGCCCGGCGCCAGTCGAAGCACCCGGTCGCCGAACCTGAGGTTGAGCCCTCCGTGCGTGAGCCCATCGGCGATCGAGACCAGGTACCCCGCGAGCTCGTCGAGCGACTTGATACAGGTGAATTCCAATCCGTTCTTACCCATCACGATCTCCAGGTCTCCTCGTCCCCGCGTGCATCCCGGCGAGGACGACCTCGTCCCCCGATTTGAGTGTCCCGCGAGTGGCGTGGATCTCGGACGCTCGCTTCCAGTGGCCAGGCCGGAGACGTCTTTGCCGCGTGATCGCGCTCGCACGCCCCACGGGTCGTCTTCGGTGGCCCCGAAAAGCGAGCCGAGTGCCTCGAGCTCGATTGTCGGTCCCCGCAGGCGTCTCCGCCGCCTCCCGCGCCGCACGACCGGGCGCCCAGAGTCACCAAGACGCGACGCTCGAACCGAACGTCTGAAGTTTAACACGGGTGTGCCAGACCGCGGGCTCACATCCGCGAAGAAGAGGGGATCGGTTACCATTGACGCATGGAGTGGGGGTGCCACAGCCGGGACGGGCGCCGAGCGCCGCGGCACGGGAGGTCAATACGTCCTGCGGGTTCGAGTTCTTCATTCTGGGGAGGCGCGACGGCCTACGGCAAGTGGGTGGGCAGTGGCCCGCCGTCGCGGATGCATGACGACGGGGCGACGAGTCGGCGTCTGCGAGCTGGCGAACCTCCGCGGGGGCGTCGCCGCCCGCCCGTCCCCGCGCTCTCGAGGCTTGGGTTGAATGAGCGCTGACCAGGCATTCGAGTTTGAGGGGGTGGCGACGCCATCGGAGGCTGCCGATACTCTCGCGCGAATCGCCGAGGGGATCCGCGCGAGGTCGCTCTCGCTGACGGCGGGGGACGAGGAGATTACGATCTTTCCCGACGGACATTTAATGGTCCAGATCGGTGCGAAGAGAACAAAGGCGAACGGGACGATTGATATCGGTGTGGCGTGGAGGCACCCGAGGGTCTGAGGATGGGCGACGACGACGCGACCGCAATCGGAGGGATCCGATTCGAATTCGCCCGCATCGCGTCGCCGGACGAGGTCGCCGAGTGCCTGACGTCGGTCGCCCACGGGCTCAAGCGGGGAGAGGTCAGCTTCACGTCCGGTGGGCTGGCGGTTCGCTTCGCTCCGACCGCCGGGATCGTGGTCGAGTTGAAGGCGACGGAGAAGGGGGAGCAGGGCAGGCTCCGGGTGCGGATCGGCTGGAAGGCGAGGAAGAAGGACGTGACTGCCCTTCGCATTTCCGCCCGGTCCGGGGTTGCACGCGGCGTTCGATCGCGGCGAGCGCCGATTCTGCCGTCGTCACCGGCCACGCAGGCGACCCGCACGGGCACGATCCTCGTCATTGAGGGCGACGAACACCCCCGGCGGATGCTCCTGGACACCCTGGCAGCGGCCGGGCACGCCGTGCTGGGCTCGGCGAGCGGTCTGGAGGGACTCGCCCAGTTCCGACAAGGAGCCTTTGACGTGGTCGTCACCGCGCTGTCGATGTCGGAGTGCTCGGGAGTCGACGTGGCCCGCGCGGTCAAGAAACTGAGCCCAGCGACGCCGGTCGTCTTGATCGCGGACTGGGGCGACGTCATGACGCCGGAGCAGATGCGTGACAGTGGCATCGATCTCGTCCTCGTCAAGCCGTTCAAGTGGGGGCGCGTGCTCAGCGTCCTGGCCGACGCCCTCGCTCTGAGTCAACCTCGCTGACTCGTTCGCTCGCTCGCCTTCGACGACGGGCGTCTTGAGGCGCTCGCGGAGCGCCGCGAGCCCGAACGCCACCGCCATCCCGGCGCGGGCGGTCCTCGACCGCGCGGCGGCCGTCTCGCGCCGTTCCGTTTCGCTCGGCGGCTCCTCGCGGCCTCCCCGATCGCGGCGGGCCTCGCCGCACCGGCGACGACGCCGGCCGGCGGCGATGGCAACGATCGGCGACTGATCGCCGACTGTCCGACCGTTGCCGACACGGGCCACGACGGCCCCTCGTGACCGAGGCGGGTCTCAGGCGAACCCCCGATCGCCTTCATTTCGCGCCTGAAGTCTCCTCGTGGCCGGTCGTCGGTCCGGTCGAACGCGGACCAGACGAGGCGCTCGGCGGCCCGCCCCGGGCCCGCGACGTTGACAGTCGGCGGCCCCCGTCGATAATACCGGAGGCGGAGATCACCATGAGCCCTCGGATCGCGGCCGCTCACCTGTCCGATCGCGCAGCGGGCGTTCTCCGGCAGCTCTTCGCGGCCGTGGCGGCCGACTTCGCCTTTCGCCTCTGGGACGGGACGACGGTCGTGTTCGGCGACGGGCCGCCGTCGTTTACGGTCGTCGTCCACGCCTCCCAGACGTTCTTCCGGCTGCTCCGCGATCCCACGCCCTTGGCGTTCGGCGAGGCCTACGTCGAGGGCGCCCTCGACATTGAGGGTGATCTGTTCGCCGCGATGCACGTCGCCAACTCGCTCGAGGAGACCCGCCCGCCGCTGGCGGAGCGGTTGCGCCTGCTGCTCTCGCTGAGTCCGTTGGCGCTCCGGCCGGCCTCCCATCGGGAGGAGTGAGCGCGTGGAGCACGACGTCATCGTGGTGGGCGGCGGCCCCGGCGGCAGCACCGCGGCGTGGCGGCTGGCGGTGGCGGGCGCCCGGCCGCTCGTGCTCGACGCGGCGGTGTTCCCGCGGGTCAAGATTTGCGCGGGCTGGGTGACGCCGGCGGCACTGGCCGACCTCGAGATCGATCCCGAGAAGTACCCGCTCACGATCCAGCCCTTCACGACCTGTACGCTCACCTTCGAGGGCACGCGCCACGAGACGCGCTGGCGCCGGCCGGCGAGCTACGGCATCCTTCGCCGCGAGTTCGATCACTATCTGCTCGAGCGCGCGGCGGCGTCCGGCGCCGACGTGCGCGGGGGGCTGCGTGTCACCGACGTCTGTGTCAGGCGCGACGCCGTCCGCGTCCTGACCGCGCAGGGCGAGTTCGAGGCGCCCGTCGTGATTGGTGCGGGTGGGCATCGCTGCCCCGTCGCCCGTGCGCTCGGCCGTATCTCCGAACGCGAGGAGGTGGTGGTCGCGCAGGAGAGCGAGACACGATTGTCCTCCGACCACGCGGCCACGCTGGCGCCCTTCATGGATGCGCCCGAGCTGTACGTCGAGCCCGACCTGCGCGGCTACGGCTGGTATTTCCCGAAAGGGGACTGGGTCAACGTCGGCATCGGCTGTACCGGCGGCGCCGACGGAAGTCTTCCGCGTCGTCGCGAAGCGCTCGTGGACGCGCTGCGCGCGTGCGGACGGCTGCCCGCGGATCTCCACATCGCGCCCTTCAAGGGGCACGCGTACGTCGTGCGGCGCCAGGCGCCGCGGCGGCTCGGCGGACCACGCTTCTGTCTGGTCGGCGACGCGGCCGGGCTCGCGCGCGACTTGAGCGGCGAGGGGATCGGCCCCGCCGTCCGGAGTGGCCGCCTGGCCGCCGAGGCCGTGCTCGCGCATTTCGGGCGCGGCGTTCCGCTCGACGCGTACGCACGAGAGGTCGTGCGTCTCTACGGCCGCGGCGAGCCGGGTTGGTTTGGCCAGCGCGTCGCCCGACTCCCCGACACGGTCGCCAGGGCGGCCGTGCGCCTCGTGCTGGGCTCCGGTGTGGCGCGCCGGCGCGTCGTATTCGACACGATCTTCGGCATGAAGGAGGCCGCCCAGTGAGCACGCAGACGAGGGCGCGCGACGCGCGGGCCATCGCGCATCACTATGACGTCTCAAACGATTTCTACTCGCTCTTCCTCGATCCGCTCATGGTGTACACGTGCGCGTACTACCGCGACCCCGCCGGTGGGCTCGAGCAGGCGCAGGCCGACAAGCTCGATCTCGTCTGCCGGAAGCTGCGGCTGGCGCCCGACGAGACCTTGCTCGACATCGGCTGCGGTTGGGGCGGCCTCGCCATCTGGGCCGTGCAGCACTACGGCGTCCGCGCCTTCGGCGTCACCCTCTCGCGCGCGCAGGCCGACTACGCGGCCGCGCGCATCGCGTCCCTCGGGCTCGCGGGACGATGCCGGGTGGAATACTGCGACCTCCGTGACATCCCCGCCGGCACCCGCTACGACAAGATCGCCGCCGTCGGCGTCATCGAGCACGTCGGCATCCCGAACTACCCCGCCTTCTTCCACCGCATCCACGCGATGCTCCATCCCGGCGGCCTCTACCTCAATCACGGCATCACGCACAACTTCTACTGGCGGCCGACCAGCCAGACGGAGTTCCTCCTCCGATACGTTTTCCCCAACGGCGATCTGGCCGGGCTGACGGAGACCCTCACCGAGATGGAGAGGGCGCGTTTTGAGATCCTCGACGTCGAGTGCCTCCGGCTGCACTATGCGCGGACGTGCCGGCAGTGGGTGGAGCGCCTCCGAGCGCACGCCGACGAGGCACGGCGGCTCGTGGGCGAGCGCGTGTACCGGACCTGGCTCCTGTATCTCACCAGCTCGGCCGTCGCCTTTGAGGCCAGCTCGATCGGGCTTTATCAAGTGTTACTGCAGAAGCACGGCGATCGCGCCGGCGGTGACGCCCCGCGCACCCGCGAGGGCCTCTACGGGCAGCCCGCGGGGTAGTCGACCTCGCCGGGTCGCCGCGGCGCGGGGCCCGGACACTCACGCGCTGGGATTCCCGGTTCCCCCTGTTGGGGATCGGCTCGACGCCCTCGTTCGGCTGGCGTCGACTCAGATCGCCTCTACCCCGTGTGCCCCGGGAAGTGCGGCAGGACCTCCTTCGCGAACCGGGCGAGTTGCTCGAGACAGACTGCCGTCGGGGTACCCATGCTCGAGCTGACGTTGACGTACTCGAGGCCCGGATAGCGTTGCTCGAGGTCTTTCAGGGAGGCGACGAAGCCTTCGGGGGCGCCGCAGTACCACGCGCCGCTCCTGGTGAAATCCTCGAGGCTGGGGACGCCGGCGGCGGCCCAGCCGCCGCGCGTGGCGGCCGCGCGGATCTGGCCCTCGGTAATGCCGGGCACGAAGCCGAGGGGGGCGAACATCTTCACGTGCTCCTCGAACCAGGGCGTCATCTCGCGGAGTGCCCGCTCACGCGAGTCGGCCAGGTGGAAGTAGAGGCCGAGACAGAGATTTTCCCCCAGGGCAAGTTCGCGTCCGGCGCGCGCGAACGCCTCGCGGTAGCCGGTGATCGGGCCCTCCGCCATGGTGGCGGCCCCGCCACCGATGATCCCCTTGATGCCGTGCGCGGCCATGAAGTCGAGGGCTCGGGGGCTCGCGCTCACGATGGGCTGCCAGCACTCGACGGGCTGGTGGAGCGGACGGGGCACGAGGGTGATCTCTTGGAGCTCGTACCCGCGGTACGGCACCGCCGGCGGCAGCACGTAGTGCTTGCCCCGATGGGAGAAGCGCTCCTCGCGGAAGGCGCCGAGTATGATCTCCACCTGCTCTTCGAAGAGCGAGCGGTTGGCCTCGGAGTCGAGCAGGAAGCCGCCTAGCGTCTCGACCTCGCGGGTGTGGTAGCCCCGGCCGACGCCGAAGATGACCCGTCCGCCGGTGAGGATGTCGGCGACGGCGAAGTCCTCGGCGAGACGGAGCGGATGCCACATGGGCGTGATGTTGAAGCCGCACCCGAGGCGCAGGCGCTTCGTCACGTGGGCGAGCTGCACGCTGACCATGAGGATGTTGGGGAGGCACTCGTAGCCCTCGTGCTGGAAATGGTGCTCCGCGAGCCAGAGCGCGTAGTAGCCGAGGTCGTCCGCGGCGCGGGCGATCGCCTCGGTCTTCTCGAACACGGTGGCGAGATGCTCGTTGGGGTAGCGACGCTCGTTGGCAGGAGTCGCGTGCTGTCCGAGGTCGCCGAGGTCCACGTGCCCGGCATAGAGCGTCGAGAAATGGCGGATCATCTCGAGGTCCTCCGCGTTGTCGGGTCGCGACAACAGTCATCGGTCCGATACGCCCTGGGGCCCCGCGCCGTCACACGGACGAGCGCGAGCTCGACCGGGCGATCACCCCGCCGGCGCCGGCGACGTCGGTTCACCCCGTGCAGGCTGCCGGCTGGCCGCCCGGGGGCTTGGCGACGGAACTCGAGTGGTCGAAACGCGTCCTAGCTCGAGCCGCCGAGCGCGACGACTCCCGCTGCGGCGAGCCGCTCGACCTCGATCGTGGCGAGTCCGAGCTCGCCCAATACGTCGGCGGTGTGCTCGCCGAGGAGCGGGGCCGGGCGGCGGATGCGGGCGGGCGTCGCCGATGCGCGGACTGGGAAGGCGAGCATTTTCGCCTTGCCGTAGCCGGGCTGGTCGACCTCGGCGACGAGGCCGAGGTGCCTCACCTGCGCGTCTTCGAAGACCTCGTCGAACTCGTAGATTGGCCCCGCGGCGACCTGGACCCCCTGGAACCGGGCGACCCACTCGCCCGTCGGGGCCTCCGCAAGGGCCGCCTCGACGAGCGCCCGGAACTCGTCATGGTGAACGAGTCGGCTGTCGTTGGTCGCGAAGGCGGGCTCGGTCGCGAGCCGCGCGTTGCCGAGCACCGTGCAGAATCTCGCGTACTGGTCGGGGTTCATGATCACGACCTGAAGCCAGCCGTCCCTGGTGCGGAACGCCTCGGCGGGAGTGAGGATCGGGTTGCGGTTGCCGATGCGCGTCGGGCGCGTGCCAGAGTCGAAGTAGTGGGCGACCGGGTCGGGGAGGAGTGCCAGTGTCGAGGCGAGGAGGCTCACGTCGAGGTGCTGGCCCTGTCCGGTCCGCTGCCGGTGGACGAGCGCGGCGGTCGCCACGCCGAAGGCGAGGAAACCGGCCGCGAGGTCGGCCACCGAGCCGCCCACCTTCGTCGGGGGGCTGCCGGGCATCCCGGTGAGCGCCATGAGACCGCTCATCCCCTGGGCGATCGTGTTGTAGCCCGCGCGCGCCGCGTACGGCCCGGTCTGGCCGAAGCCGGTCACTGAGACATACACGACTCCAGGGTTGGAAGCGCTCAGCCCGTCGTACCCGAGCCCGAGCCGGGCCGCGACGCCGGGGAGAAAATTCTCGACGACCACGTCGGCGCGGCGCGCCAGCTCGAAGACCAGTCCCGCGCCTTCGGGCGCCTGGAGATCGACGGCGATCCCGCGCTTGTTCCGGTTGATGGCAGCGAAGACGGCGCTCATCCCGTCGCCGTGCGTCCACCGGAGGTCGTCGCCGCGCCCCGGGCGCTCGACCTTGATCACGTCGGCTCCGAGGTCGCCCATGAGGGTGGCGCAGTATGGGCCCGCGATCACGCGCGAGAGGTCGAGGACGCGGATCCCCTCGAGCATGGTCATCGGCGGTCGAGGAACCCCTCCGTCATCGCGTTGACCTCCGGGATACCTGTCCGCGCGATTGTGTTGATCCGTGCCTTGGCCTCCGCGAGCGGCTTCGGCGGCTTGGCGGCGAGGCTCTCCGCGTACGCGCGCACCTCCTTTGCGAGCGCGGGGCCGGGAACGACGCGGTGGAGGAGACCCCACGCCGCCGCTTCGACCGCCGAGTAATGTCGACCCTCCATGATGATCTCCTTCGCGCGAGCGGGCCCGACAAGTCGGACGAAGCGCGTCGTGGACGCGACGCCCAGCGGGACGCCGAGGTCCACCTCCGGAATCCAGAACTCCGCCTCCGCCGCCGCCCAACGGAAATCGCAGGCGAGCGTGAGCCCCCATCCCCCGCCGACCGCGTGCCCGTTGATCATGGCGATCGTCGCCTGCTCGAGACTCTCGAGCAGCGTGGTGGCGCGCTCGAAGAGGCGACGGAACTGCGTCTGCCTCTGGAGGAACGCCCGCCGCCGCTCGTCGGCCGACATCGTCGAGCGGAGCGGGGCGTCGGCGCCCGCCGAGAAGACGGGCGGCGCGCCGGTGACCACGACGGCACGAATCTCGGCATCATCCCTGAGCACCGTGAACGTCGTCGCGAGCTCGGTCAACATCGCATCGCTCAACGAGTTCCGCCGGTCCGGGCGGTTCAGGGTGACGGTCGCGACACGGTCCTCGCGAACGAGCCCGACCTGGTCGCCCATGACGCGCGGACGGTATCACAGGGCGCGCGACGCGCGCAACGGACCCGGCGTTCCCGCCGCCGGTGCCTAGGGCCGCTGAAAGCGCCGCGAGGGAAGGACACCCCAGCCGAGGAGGGCTGACCCGGCGCGCCTCCTTCTCGGAGGTCGGGAGCGAGGGGAAGGTCGGCCCTGGGGAGACGGCTCCGCGTCTCGCGATTCTCGCCCGGGTCTCAGTCGCCCATGACGAGGCCGCCGTCGACCTTGACCGCCTGGCCCGTCATGTAGTCGGAGTCGGCGCTGGCCAGGAAGACGGCCAGGCCCGTCAGGTCCTCGGCGACCTCTGGCCGGCCGAGCGGGATCCCGGCGGTACGCCGCTTCCAGGCCTCGCCCCGCTCCCAGCCTTCGAGCGTCGTCCAGTCGGCGTCGATCTGCTTCCACATCGGCGTGTCCACGGCACCCGGGCACATGCAGTTGGACGTGATCCGGTGGGGGGCGAGCACCTGGGCCGCCGTTCGGCTCACGCTCACGAGGCCTGCCTTCGAGGCCGAGTAGTGGCCGAGGAGCGGCTGGCCGCCCCGATACGCCGCGATCGAGGCGGTGTGGATCAGCTTGCCCCTGAGCTCCGAGCCCGGGATCGGCGCCTGCCTCACCATCCGCCGCGCCACCGCTTGGAGGACGAAGAACGCCGCGCGCAGGTTGACCCGCATGATCCGGTCCCAGTCGTCCTCGGTGATCTCGAGGAGCGGCTTGACCTGGACGATCCCGGCGTTGTTCACGAGCACGTCGAGCCGGCCCCAGCGCTCCCAGGCCGCATCCACCATGCGCTCGATGTCGGCCGCGCGCGTGACGTCCGCCTGGACGGAGGCCTGGCCGAGTTCGCCGGCAAGCTTCTCGGCGCCGGCGCCGTCCAGGTCCGCGAGGAGGAGCCGCGCGCCTTCGGCGGCGAGCCGGCGCGCACACGCCGCGCCGATCCCGGAGGCCGCGCCGGTGATGAGGGCGGTTCTTTTCTCGAGCCGTCTGCTCATTGGACGTCTCCGTTTCCTTTCGTCGGATTCGTCCGGCGCTCCGCCGGCCGCCAGACGGGTCAGGTGCCGCTCATTGTACCCGGGGTTCGTTGACAGTCGCCGGTCCACCGCCTAGACTCCGGCCGAGTCTGGCCCGGGCCGGGGCGGGCGTCGCGCCCCGAGCGCGAATCGGGCCCTCCACGGGGAGGACGGCACCCATGCAGGTCGCCCTCGGCATCCTGCTCCTGCTCTGCTTCCTGGTCGGCGTCGTCGCCGTGATGCGGGGCCAGAGCCCCATCATCGTCCTGATGCTTCTCGCGATCCTGTGGGCGGCGATGACGGGTGCGCCGCTCCGCGAGGTGCTGGGCAAGGTGATCGACGGCGGCGCGACCGCGTACGCGGGGGCCGTGATCCTGATCGTCTTCGGCGCGTGGTTCGGGCAGGTCCTGGTCCAGACTGGGATCGCCGAGAGCCTGATCCGGTCGGCGGTGGAGTTGGCGGGCGACCGCCCGCTCATCGTCGCGTGGGTCGTCTCGCTGGTCACCGCCTTCCTCTTCACCTCGCTCTACGGCGTCGGGGCCGCCATCGGCGTCGGCGTCATCGCGCTCCCGATCATGATGTCGATGGGCATCCCGCCGAGGGTGGCGGCCCCCGCGTTCACGATGGCGATCGGCGCCGGCAACTACCTGAACCTCGTCGAGTTCGGCATCTTCCAGAAGTTCTTCCCGGGGATCAAGTACGAGGGGGCGTACCTCCGCTTCTTCCTGATCGGCGGCGCCGTCTACCTGGGGATGGCGCTCGCGATGTCGGCCTGGCACCTGGCGCGCGGGGGCACCCGGCGCTTCGCCGCGGTCGCGGCGCCGGCGGCCCAGACGGCCGCGTGGACGCGCGTCCCGCGCTACGCGTACCTGGCTCCCGCGGTCCCGCTCGCGGCCGTCGCCCTCCTCAGGTGGCCGATGATTCCGGCGTTCCTGCTGGGCATCGTCTTCGCGCTCCTGGCGACCGGACGGAGTCGAAGCCTCAAGGGCTCGGTCGACCTCTTCCACAAGGCCTTCTACGACGCGTTCCCGGACATCGCCACCATTGCGGCCCTCTGGATCATCTGCGGGATGCTGATCGTTGCGGGCCAGCTCCCCCAGGTCCAGCAGGCGCTCCAGCCCATCTTCCGGCCAGTCCTGCCCAAGACGCCGCTCCAGGCGGCGGTCTTCTTCGCCGGGCTCGCTCCGCTCGCGATCTACCGCGGGCCGTTCGCCGTCGTGGGGACCGGCGCCGCACTGCTCTCGATCATGCTGCAGTCGCAGTTCCTCGCGGTCCCGTATCTCTACGCCCTCTGGCGTGGGCCGCTCTGCCTCCAGGGCAGCCAGGATCCCACCAACTCCTGGACGCTCTGGACCCTCGGATTCACGAAGGTGACGCACAAGGACTTCCTCAGGACGGCGCTGCCGTTCGGCTGGCTCATGGTCGCGATCAACGCGTTCATCGCGTACGTCATGCTCGGGCGATGACGCGTCGGTGAGAGTCCGGATCGGGATCGACGTCGGCGGGACCTTCACCAAGGCCGTCGTGCTCGACGACGCCACCCACGAGATCCGCGGCAAGGCGGCGGTCCTCACGACGCACGACGCCCCCGAGGGGGTCGCCCGGGGGGTGGTTGAGGTGCTGCGGCGGTCGCTGGCGGGGTTTGGCGTCGACCCGGGCGCCGTGGCGTTCCTCGCCCACAGCACGACCCAGGCGACGAACGCGCTCCTCGAAGGGGACGTGGCGCCGGTGGGGATCCTCGGCATGGGCACGGGGGCACTCGAAGGCTTCCTCGCCCGGCGGGGGACGGCGGTGGACGCCCTCGAGCTCGGCCCCGGTCGCCGACTCCAGACCTTCCACGCGTTCCTCGACCGGCGCTCGGCGTCGGCGGACCGTGTCCGCGCCGCGATCGGCGGGCTGCTCGGGCAGGGGGCCAAGGTGATCGTGGCCAGCGAGGCCTTCGGCGTCGACGACGCGGAGCAGGAGCGCCGGGTCCTCCAGACCGCGGCCGAGCTGGGCGTGCCGGCCACCGGGGGACACGAGATCTCGAAGCTCTACGGCCTGACGGTGCGCACCCGGAGCGCCGTCATCAACGCGAGCATCCTGCCGAAAATGATGGAGACGGCCGACATGACGGAGTCGAGCATCCGCGCGGCCGGGATCACGGCGCCGCTCATGATCATGCGCGGCGACGGGGGTGTCATGGACGCGGCCGAGATGCGGCGGCGGCCTGTCCTGACGATGCTCTCGGGTCCGGCGGCGAGCGTCGCCGGCGCGCTCATGCACCTCCGCGTCTCCGACGGCGTCTTCTTCGAGGTGGGCGGAACCAGCACGAACGTCGGCGTCATCCGCCACGGGCGGCCGACCCTCAAGTACGTCGAGCTCGGCGGCCACCGGACCAACGTCCACTCGCTCGACGTCCGCGTGCTCGGGGTCGCGGGCGGGAGCCTCGTCCGGCTCTCGGGCCGGGACATTGCGGACGTGGGCCCACGGAGCGCCCACATCGCCGGCCTCCCGTACTCGGCCTTCGCCGACCCCGCCGAGGTCCGGGACGCCGAGCTGGTGCTCCTGAGCCCCCGGCCGGGAGACCCGGACGACTACGTGGCCGTGCGGGCGGGCGGGAAGCTCTTCGCCCTGACCACGACGTGCGCCGCGAACGCGCTCGGACTGACCAGCCCGGGCGCCTACGCCCACGGGCGCCCCGAGAGCGCGCGCCGCGCCCTGGCGCCGCTCGCCGCGCGCCTCCATCGGTCGATCGAGGCCGCCGCCGAGGGCGTGCTGGAGACGGCGGCGCGGAAGGTGGTGCCGCTCGTGGAGGCCCTGCTGGCGGAGTACGGGCTCGATCGCGGCCAGGTCGTGCTCGTGGGCGGTGGCGGCGGCGCCGCGGCGCTGATCCCGTTCACGGCGCGGCTCCTCGGCCTGCCGTACCGGATCGCCGAGCACGCGGAGGTGATCTCGTCGATCGGCGTCGCGCTCGCGATGGTCCAGGACGTGGTCGAGCGCGTCGTCCCCAGTCCGCGGCCGGAAGACCTCGCCGCGATCAAGCAGGAGGCGCGGGCGAGCGTGCTGAGGCTCGGCGCCCAGCCCGAGACGGTGGAGGTCTACGTCGAGGTCGATGCGCCGCGACAGCGCGTCCGCGCCACCGCGCTCGGGGCGACCGAGCTGCGGGCGCGGGACCTCCGGGAGACGGTCTCCGAGGCCGAGGCGCGCGCCGTCGCCGCCGGCTCGCTCGCGCCGGGCCACTCGGCGCCGGCGCTGGCGGCCCGCACGAGCGGCCTCTACGTCTTCACGGCGACGCGGCAGGAGCGCTGGCTCAAGCTCTTCACGCGCACCCGGCGGCCGCTCCGGGTCGTCGACCGCTCGGGCTTCATCAAGCTCCGAAAGGGCGGGGGCCTGGCGCGGCCGGGGATGGCGAGTGACGCGCTCCGCCTGCTCCGCGCGGTCTGGGAGGAGACGACGCACTACTCGGGCGACAGCGTCGTCTTTCCCGAGATCTTCCTCGGTTTCGGCGAGCACCTCTTGGACCTCTCGGGCCTCCCGAGCCTGGCCCAGGCCGAGGCGGTGGCGTCCGGGGAGCTGGCCGGCCTCGGCCCCGAGGACGCCGTCGTCGTGATCGGCGTCCCCCGCTCCCTCTGAGGGCCCGCCGATCCACCGCGAGGCCGGGGAGGTCTGGGGGCGTGAGCGACTGGCGGCCGACCGCGTGGGCCGGCGCCTTCCCGAGGACGACCGTCCGGCCGCGGTCCGCCAAGCGCTCACGGCCGGGCGGGAGGCCGCCCGGCGCCTCCGGGCGGCGCACGGGCCGGCCGATCCGTTCGCGCTGGCCGCCCGGCTCCAGGTCGCCGTCAGCTGGTGCGGCGAGCCCCCGGCGCTCGGCTCGATCGTGCGGATCGCGGAGTACGCGTCGCGGCCGCCGGCCATTCGCCTGTTCGCCGAGTCCGTACGCGCGGTCGGCGCCGCCGATCCCTCGCTGTCCGTCTCCGGGATCTACCTGGCGCACGAGCTCTATCACCACCTTGAGGCGACAGGGCTCGAGCCCGCCTCCGCGCAGGCCCGCGTGACCCTCGCCCGCCTCGGTCGGTGGCGCTGGGAGTCCGGGATCCCGGCGCTGTCCGAGATCGCGGCCCACGCGTTCGCGCAGGCTCTCCTCGATCTCCCGTTCTTCCCCGGCGCCCTCGACCGCTTTGCGGTCAGGCCGCACCCGGCGTCCGGGGCCGTGAGGGGCTCGCCGCTCGACGCGGAGACGAGCGCCCCCTGAGCCGGGGCCGAGGGCGCGGTGGCTCGGCAACCGACGCCCGCGGCTCCCGCTCCTCTGCGTCGCGACCGTCGCGTCCGCGCTCGCCCCGACGCGCGCGCGCCTGCTCGTTGGGCGAGCGGCTCTCGACCGGGATCCTGCCGCGGGTAGGTCCGCGGGCGCGCCAGTTAGCGCGCCCGGGCGAACTCGTCCTTGGCCGCCTGCACCCGCGCTGGCTCGGCAAGCAAGTCGAAGGCGGTCATGGCCAGCGTCTTGGCGGCGGCCAGCATCCCCGCCCGGGCCATCGGCTGGACGGCCGCGGCGGCGAACTCGCGCGTGTGGATCGCCATCCCGGTGGGCGCGATCGCGACCATCGGCTGGATGGCCGGGACGATCTGGCTCACGTTACCGATGTCCGACGAGCCCATTCGGTCGCGGATCGGCTCGCCCTCCTTCATCCCGACCGTCGTCATGTTGGCGGCGAAGAGGTCGAGGAGGGGCTGGTTCCGCTTGAGCGGCTCGTACACGTTGTCGTGCTGGGTGACGGTGAGGGTGGCACCCGTCGCCCGCGCGGCAGCCTCCGCGCACGCGACGACGCGCTGGTAGAGCGCCCACATCTGGTCGATGCGTGGTGCGCGGACGTAGAAGAGCGCCGCCGCGTGCTCGGGGATGATGTTGGCGGCGGCCCCCCCGTGCGTGATGATGCCGTGGATCCGGCAGTCGGGCCGCGTCTGCTGGCGGAGCATCGCGACGTTGTTGAACATCTGGATGCAGGCGTCGAGCGCGTTGACGCCCTCCCAGGGATCGGCAGAGGCGTGCGAGGCCTTGCCGCGAAACTCGAACCCGGCCCGGACGATGCCAAGATGGTCCTGGTGCAGGAGCGTGCGGTCGAAGCCGTGGACCATCAGCGCGCAGTCGACGGTCTTGAACAGCCCAGCCTTGATGAGCCTGATCTTCCCGCCGCCCCCCTCCTCGGCGGGGGTGCCGAGCACGTGGATGCGGCCCCGAGGCAGCTGGGCCCGGATCGCAGCGAGCGCGGCGCCGGCGCCCGCGCCGGCGGTGGCGATCACGTTGTGGCCGCACGCGTGGCCGATACCGGGGAGCGCGTCGTATTCGCAGAGGATCGCGATCGTGGCCCCCTCGCCGGTCTCGATCGTCGCCCGGAAGGCGGTGTCGACCCCGCCCACGCCCTTCTCGACCTTGAAGCCCTGGCGGCCCAGGAACTCAGTGAGCCAGCCGCAGGCCTTGAGCTCTTCGTAGCCCAGCTCGGGGTTGTCGTGGATCCGGCGGGAGAGCTGGTCCAGTTCGTCGGCGAGACGCTCCACCGCGTCGACGATCGCGAGTTTCTCGGGCCGCATGTGGACCTCCTCTGGCGCGCGGCCCACAGCCTACCACAGGTGGAGTCGCGCGCGGGGCGCCGGCGCAGGGGCGGCGTCAGCCGCCGACGGCGTAACGCTCGGCGAGTCGGAGCTGCTCGGCGACGCCGATCAGCTCGTTGAAGTCGGCGAAGGCCATGGTCCGGTCGGCGAGGGCGCGGGTGTCGTCGGTCGCCCGAAGTTCGCAGAGGTAGGTGTCGATCGCCTTGGCCGCGGCCAGCAGCGTGTCGACCGGCAGGAGGATGATCGCGTAGCCGAGCGCGCGCAGTCGGCTAAACGGCAGCAGCGGTGAGCGGCCGCCCGCCGCGTGATTGAAGAGGAGCGGGGTGTCGAACTCGCGCGCCACGCGCTCGATCTGCTCCTCGGTCCGCGGCGCCTCAATGAAGAGCACGTCGGCGCCCGCCCGGGCCGCGGCCTCGCCGCGGCGGAGCGCCTCGTCGAATCCGGCCGCCGAGATCGCGTCGGTTCGCGCGATGATGAGGAGGTCCGGGTCCGTGCGCGCCTCGACGGCGGCGCGGATCTTTCCCTCGAACTCGGCGAGCGCAATGACCTGGTGGCCCGTGAGATGTCCGCAGCGCTTGGGCGCCACTTGGTCCTCGAGGTGGAGTGCCGCCACCCCCGCGCTCTCGTACAGCCGCACCGTCCGCCGCACCGCGAGCGCGTTACCATAGCCCGTGTCGGCGTCGGCGATGAGCGGGATTCCGACCGCCGCGGCGAGGTTGCGGGCGTGGTCGACCATCTCGCCGAGCCCCGCGAAGGCCATGTCGGGCAGCCCGAGCCGTGAGGCCGAGGTGCCGTACCCGGTCATGTAGACCACGGGATAGCCGGCGCGCTCGACGAGCCTCACGGAGACGCCGTCGTAGGCACCGGGTACCACGAGACCCTGCTTCAGCGTGACCAGCGCGCGCAGCCGGGCGCGCTTGGTCATCGGTGGACTCCCGGGCGGTCGGCCGCCCGGGCGACGCGCCGGGCGATCGACGGCGGTGAGGGGAGCCGCTGCTCCTTCACCCGGTTCGGAAGCAACGGGATCGCGACCGACAGGCCGAGCTGCCAGTGGTCAGAGGCGCGCGCCTGGTCGTCCATGCGCCGACCATTCTACAACCCGCCGGCACCGTCCCGGCGCCCGCCGGGGGGCGCGCCGCGCGTGCTACAATGAACGACAATTCAGCGCCAGGAGCGGTCATGTTCCAGTCCGTCGAGGACGTCCAGCAGCGCTTTCGCGAGGCGCAGTACATCGCGAGCCGGAGGATCTCCACCGTGGTGTACCTGGCCACGCGCATGGGCCGTCCCGTCCTCGTCGAGGGGCCGGCCGGCGTCGGCAAGACGGAGCTCGCCAAGACCCTTGCCGACGTGACGCGGGCCCGCCTGATCCGGCTCCAGTGCTACGAGGGGCTCGACGAGGGCAAGGCGCTCTACGAGTGGAAGTACGCGAAGCAGCTCCTGTACACCCAGCTCCTGCGCGAGCGGATCGGTGAGCTGATCCAGGACGCGCCGTCGCTACCGGACGCGGTGGCCCGCATCGCCGGACAGGACGACGCGTTCTTCTCGCATCGCTTCCTCTCGCCGCGCCCGCTCCTGCAGGCGATCGAGTCCGACGACCGCGTGGTCCTGCTGATCGACGAGATCGACAAGGCGGAGCCGGAGTTCGAGGCCTTCCTGCTCGAGGTGCTGTCCGACTTCCAGGTCTCGGTGCCGGAGCTCGGCACGATCCAGGCCAAGCACATCCCGCTGGTGGTCCTCACCTCCAACAACGCGCGCGAGCTCTCGGACGGCCTCAAGCGACGCTGCCTGCACCTCTTCATCGACTTCCCGGCGCCCGCCGAGGAGCTGGCGATCATCCGGCTCAAGGTGCCGGAGGTGTCGGAGCGGCTGGCCGCGGCCGTGGTCAGCGCGGTCCAGCGCATCCGGACGATGGAGCTCCGGAAGCCTCCCTCCGTCTCCGAGTCGCTCGATTGGGCGCGCTCGCTCGTGATCCTGAACGCGGACCGCCTGGACGCGGAGCTGGTCGAGTCCACGCTGACGATGCTCGTAAAGTACGAGAAGGATCTCGAGCGCGTCCGCGGCTCGCTCGATAAGGTGCTCGCCGACCTGCGCTAGGCGCCGCCGCGCCTGTCCCCGGGCCCTTCCTGGGGCTCCCCGCTTGGCCAGTCGCCCGCGGGGCCGATTCGGCGACTCGCCTCGTCGCCGTCTCCCGTTCGCGGACCCCGACGGGCCGGTTCTCTCGACGCGGCCGTGAACTCGCCTCCGAGAAGGAGACCGCCAGCGAGTCGGCGGGCCGGCGAGGGCGCGGAGCTGGAACCAGAGGGACGACGCCACTGACCGCGCACGCGGGCGGCCGCGCGAAAGATCAAGCATCTTCGGCCTTCCGCGATGTCGGCGCGCGGTCGGTCCCGCCCCCGCCGACCGGGCCCAAAGAACGGGTCCCGAAGGGGGGACGTGGGCTATGATGGCGAGAGCCGCATGACTATCCTCACCGCGTCGTCGCGGTGGCCCGTCCTCGCGGGCGTCGCCGGCGTCGTCCTCCTCGTCGCCGCCGGTCTCGTCGCCCTCTCCGTGTCCGCCCTCCTCGCGGCCGTCGGCGGCGCCCTCCTGGCGGGGGCCGCGGTCTGGCTGCGTCGCCGGGGCGTCGCTCCGGACCGCGACAGCAACCCGGGACGGGTCGACGCGATGGCGAGCGCCCTCATCGACGGCGTGCTCGACCTCTACTCGCTGGTCGAGGTGGGGCGTGCGGTCAGTGCGTCCCTGCACCTCGACGAGCTCTTGACGACGACGCTCAAGCGCGTGGCGGAGGCGACCGGCATCGAGGGCTACGGGCTGTTCGTGGTGGACACGGTCACCCGCCGCCTGGTCGCCAAGAGCGCGGGCGGCCCGGTGACCCAAATGCTGCCGCGCGGCCCGCTGCCGCCGGACAAGAGCCTCGCCGACCGCGTGTGCCGCACGCGGGTGGCCGAGATGCTCACGGGCGAGGCTCCGCTCGCCTGGCTCGACACCCCCCCGCCGAGCCGCTCGATCATCGCGGTGCCACTCCTCGGGTGGGAGCGGCCGCTCGGCGCGCTGCTCGTCTACTCCCCCGTGCCGTCCGCGTTCTCGGCGCGCGACTTCGCGTACTTCAAGGCCGTCGGCCGGCAGCTCAGCATCGCGCTCGACAACGCCACGGTGCTCAACCGCGCCACGGACATGTCCCTGCGAGACCCGCTGACCGCCCTCTTCAACCGGCGGTACCTCGAGGAGGTGCTCGAGACGGAGATACGGCGCGCCGCCCGCTATAACCTGCCGCTGGCGGTGACCATGATCGACGTCGACCACTTCAAGGCGTACAACGACCGGCACGGCCACCCGCGCGGCGACGAGGCGTTGTGCGAGGTCGCCCAGCGCCTGCGCGACCAGGTCCGTCGGACGGACGTCGTCACGCGGTACGGCGGCGAGGAGTTCGTCGTGATCCTTCCGGTGACGAGCAAGGCGCACGCGCGCCTCATCGGCGAGAAGCTCCGGGCCGGCATCGCCGCCGTCCCGTTCGGCGTCACGCGCGAGTGGTCGGGCGACCCGCTGACGATCAGCGTGGGGGTGGCGGGTTGCCCCGACGACGCCACGACCGTGAGCGACCTGCTGCGCGCGGCCGACGCCGCCCTGTACGCGGCCAAGCGCGCCGGCCGCAATCGGGTGGAGCTCTTCGAGAGCTCCGGCGCCTGAGCGGGTCCACCGGGCCGAGCGCCGCCCGGTCGCCGACCGGGCGAGAGTGTCGGATAATCGAGCCGTGGACCGGCGTGTCCTCGAGTTCGTGGGCGATCTCCGGCGCGCGGAGATCCGGATCTCCCCCTCCGAGGCTCTCGACGCCCTCGCCGCGAGCGCCGAGATCGGCCTCGGCGACCGCGAGTCCTTCAAGTGGGCGCTGGCGGCCTCGCTCATTAAGGAAGCGCGCGACCTGCCGACCTTCGAGCGCCTGTTCAGCCTCTATTTCCTCGACCTCCAGGCGCTCGGCGCCGGCCTCGCCCGGGCGCTCGGCCCGGACGATCCCCCCATCCAGGAGCTCCTGGACCGCCTCATCACCGAGGAGGCGATCGAGCTCGACGAGCTGACGGAGCTCCTGCTGCGAGGCCACGGCTCGGAGCTCGAGCGGGCGATCCGCTCGAGCGGGCAGAGCGCCGGGCTCGAGCGGCTCATGTACTTTCTCCAGGTGGGGGTCTTCTCGCGGCGGATCCAGGACGGCCTCGACTGGGCGGCCATCGAGCGAGACCTCGACCGCCTGGTCCGGATGCTGGAGGCGCGCGGGCTCGATCCCGGTCGCCTCGCCCGGATCCGCAGCTACCTCGACCTGAGGCTCGACGCCCTCCGGCGGATGATCCGCCAGCATGTCGAGCGGGAGCTCGAGCGGCGCGCGTACCGACAGGGGGAGCGGCTGACGCGCGAGCTCCTGAGCGACAAGCCGCTGTTCGCGCTGACCGCGGACGAGGTGGCGCAGATGAAGGCGGTGGTCGCGCGCCTCGCGCGCCGGATCAAGGACGCGCTGGCGCTCCGGCAGCGTCAGGAAGAGCGGGGCCGCCTCGACTCCCGCCGGACGATCCGCAAGAGCCTGCAGTACGGCGGCATCCCCATGGAGATCGTGCTGCGGCGGCGGCACCGCGAGAAGCCGAAGCTCGTGACGATCTGCGACGTTTCGGACTCTGTCCGGAACGCATCGCGCTTCATGCTCCAGCTCGTGTGGAGCCTGCAGGAGTGCTTCTCGCGCGTCCGCTCCTTCGTGCTCGTCTCGGAGATCGCGGAGGTGACCCAGGCCTTCGACCGCGATCCCGTGGAGCGGGCCATCGAGTGGGCGCTCCGCGGGGCGCCCGTCGACTACCACTGTCGGTCCGACTTCGGGCACGCCTTCAGCCGCTTCTGCCGGAACGAGCTCGACGGCCTCGACCGACGCACCACGGTGCTCGTGCTCGGCGACGCGCGGAACAACTACAACGACCCCCAGGCGTGGGCGCTCCGGCTGATCCGGGAGCGGGTCAAGGGCGTCATCTGGCTCAACCCCGAGGGGCAGTGGGGGTGGGGCGTCGGCGACAGCGTGATGCCGCTCTACGCGCCCGCCTGCGACGTCGTCCGCGAGTGCCGGACGATCGGCCAGCTGGGCGAGGTCGTCGACGATCTCGTCCACCACTGGTGGCGCCGCGGCCGATGATCGCGGGCGTCCTGCTGGCGCTGCTCCTCGCGGGGCCCGTTCCCGCGTCCGCGAGGGACGGCTGCATCGTCTTCGACGACTTCGCCGGTTCCGCCGCGGGCGCCTTCCCAAACGGATGGAAGGTCCGCGAGGAGTCGGGCCGCGCCGTCTACACGGTCCGGGCCGAGGGCGATCGCCGGTACCTGCACGCGGCCGCCCGCAACCTCGGCGTCCAGGCGGCGCTCGAGCGGGGGTGGGATCTCACGGCGTACCCGGTGCTGCACTGGAAGTGGCGGTCGCGCCAGTTCCCCCTGGGCGCCGACGAGCAGGCGGGAAGGAACGACAGCGCCGTCGGCGTGTACGCGGTCTTCCCCTACCGCGCCCTGGTCGTGAGGACCGTGAAGGCGCTGAAATACATCTGGAGCGAGAAGGTGCCGAAGGGCACGATGCTGGAGGCGAGCCACGGCCTGACGAAGATGCTCGTCCTGGAGAGCGGGGCGCCGCCGGACCGGGACCGCTGGGTCGAGGAGCGCGTCAACGTCGCCGCGGACTACGCGCGCCGCTTCAACGACCCGACGCCGCCCAAGCCACTCGGCATCGCCGTCCTCACCGACTCGGACGACACCCAGAGCTACGCCGAGGGCGACTACGCGGACTTCGAGGCCTGCCGGGACTAGTCCCGTCCGAGGTCGATCCGGCGCGCGGACCACGCGCGCGTCGCAGCTCCGCCCCGTCAGCCCACGGCGCCGGCGGGACGAGCTCAGCGCGACGCGTCTGGCACGCCCGGCGCCCTCGCCGTCACCCTGTTCGCCTCAGCGCACGGGCGCCGTGCGGGCCGCCGGCGAGCTTCGGCCTCTCACCGTCGCCGCCCGCGGTCGAGCGGCACGCTCCGCCGACCTTGGTCTGCGCGATCGGCGAGGCCGCGCCCCGCCGTCCGGGTCAGCGCGCGAATTCCGGTGAATCGGCGGTCGACGCGTCGACGTCGAGGCGGCGGGGGGGCCGAGGTCAGGCCAGGCGCCAGACGCGCCCGGCGGGAGGCTCGTCGCTGAGCGTGAACTGGGGGAGGGCGACCTGGTCGGCGAGGTCCTGGAAGACGACCCGGACGCGCTTGCCGATCGCCACGTTTTCCTCGGCTTCGGGTCGGAGGTCTGGCCGGACCAGGTTGGCGACGATGCGGAGCGCCTCGTCGGCCGTCGGCTGGCCCCGCTGCTCGTCGAGCTCGACCAGCACGACGGGGTAGGGCGCCCAGTCGCGGAAGCCGGGCTGGATCGCGTGGACGACGATCTCGTAGGAGTGGATCGTGCCCCGGCCCGACACCTCGCGCCACGTCCAGCCGAGGTCCGCGCACCACGGGCAGCCGTGGCTCGGGGGGTAGCGCAGGCGGCCGCACGCCACGCAGGCGCGGAGGATCAGCCGATGGGCGCGCGCCGCCGCGAAGTACTCCTTCCACTCGGAGTCGTTGTCGGGGATGACGAGCGTCATTCCCCGGTATTCGACGGCGGGCATCCCCCGCCCTATCCCTGCCGGCTCGACGCGGCGCGATCGACCGGGGCCACCGCGTCTACCGTCCCAAGATCAGGGCGCTGCCGGTCGGAGGCGACGCCCAACCCATGTTCATCGCGATCGTCGCGTCCCGGACCTGCCGGCAGCGCCCAGGCGCGTAGTCGTACGAGTGCTTCCCCTCCCGGCCGTCGGGACAGTAGTCGTCGACGGTGCCGCGCAGCTGGCGGACGTTCTCGATCACCATCGACATGCCGTGCGTGTAGCCCTCGCAGAGGTGCCCGCCCGAGGTGTTGTTCGGGCGCCGGCCGCCCAGCTCGATGATCCCGCTCGACACGTACGCGCCGCCCTCGCCCTTCACACAGAAGCCGTACTCCTCGAGCTGCAACATCGTCGTGAAGGTGAAGGCGTCGTAGGAGCCGGTGACGTCGACGTCCTCCGGCGTGACGCCGGCCTGGCCGAACACGATGTCCCGGGCGAAGTATCCCGCCACGCGCGTGATCGGGCCATGGGCCCAGTGGAAGTCCGTGCGCGGCTTCGAGACGCGTCCGGCGACGCCCATGACGTACACGGGGCGCTGCCGCAGGTCCCGCGCTCGTTCGGCGGAGGTCACGATCAGGCAGGTGGCGTTGTCGGTCTCCAGACAGCAGTCGAGCAGGTGGAGCGGCTTGACGATCCAGCGCGAGGCGAGCACGTCCGCCACCGTGACGCGCTCCTTGAGCAACGCCTTCGGGTTCTGGGAGGCGTGCCGGCTGTGGGCCGCGCGGACGTGGGCGACCTGCGCCGACGTCGTGCCGTACTCGTACATGTGCCGCATGAACGTGAGCGCGAAGTTCTGTCCCGCGCTCGTCATGCCGTAGGGACGCTGGGCCAGGTCGAGGCCACGCACGGGCTGGGCGGCGCGCGCGCCGGTCCCGCCGATGCGCACCTCCGTGTAGCCGTTCATCGAGCGGAACAGCGCCACCGTCTCGCACATCCCCGCCTCGATGGCGCCCATCGCCAGGCCGATCAGCGCCTCCGTGGAGGAGCCGCCGCCGAGCACGTCCATGTAAAAGTTCAGGCGGAGGCCCAGGTCGGCGGCGACCCAGGGCGCGGGCGTCGAGTCGGCGAGCTGGTAGCTCAGCATGCCGTCGACCTGGCCCGGGCCAAGGCCGGCGTCGAGCACGGCGGCGCCGATCGCCTCCACCGCCATCGCCCGCGTGGTCCGGCCCGAGTCGCGCGAGTACTCGGTCTCGCCGACGCCGACGATACAGTACCGGTTCCGCAGGCCGCTCACGACGGCTCGTCGGAGGACTTCTCGATGTCGAGGAGCGGCGGCAGGTGGTCTGGCGACTCCGCGCGCTCGAGGCGCGTGATGTGCCGCATGCGCGCGACGATCTCGGCGATGCGGAGGCTCGCCTCCTTGGCGCGCCCGGCCCACTCCGTCTCGCGCGAACCCGCCGGGAGGCGCTTGGCGAGCAGGTCGAGGAGGCCGACCACGCTGGTGAGCGGGTTGTTGATCTCGTGAGCCGCCGCGTTGGCCAGCTCCGTCACCGACTTCAGCGCCGCCGTCTCGCGCTCGGCCGCCTCGCGGCGCTCGCGCTCGACCACGTCTACGAAGAGCCGCGCGGCGAGCCAGATGCCGACGGCGTCGGCCAGGAGCAGCTCCCACCACTGCTTGGCGAAGAGCCGCCATCCGCTCGGGCCGAGCGGAAGGAACGAGGCGGCGGTGAGCGCGTACGTGACGGCGGCGAGGACCGCCGAGTGGGCCAGGCGGACACCGCCGCCCCGCGCGGCCCAGCGGTGCACGAGGCCGGCGGCGAGCCCGACGGCGAGCAGGGCGGCGATCCCCGGCGTGGCCCCGACGCCGCCCTCGCGGGCGCGGTAGAGCGCGCCCGCAACGGCCGCGGCGAGGCCGGCGGTCATCCCCTCGAAGAGCCCGATGAGGGCCAGTGGGGTGTGTCGCGTGTCGGTGGCGACCCCGGGCTGGACCTCGATCCGCGCGATCATCAGCGCGACCGTCAGCGCGCCGAACGCCGCGCCCATGATCACGCCGCGATACGGCGCGAGCCGCGGGACCAACGGGAACCACCGGTACGCGTACGAGTAGAAGATGAGGCCGCACATCAGAATGCCGAGCGCCTCGATGACGTGGTGGTAGTTCATGCGCCCTGGCGGCGAAGCAGCTCCGCGAGGAACTTCCCCGTGTAGGACCCCGCGGCCTGCGCCAGGACCTCGGGCGGCCCCTCGGCCACGATCTCGCCGCCGGCCTCACCGCCCTCGGGACCGAGGTCGACGACCCAATCCGCCGACTTGATCACGTCGAGGTGGTGCTCGACGACCACCACCGTGTTGCCCGCCTCGACCAGCCGCTGCAGCACGGCGAGCAGCTTCCGCACGTCGTCGAGGTGGAGGCCGGTCGTGGGCTCGTCGAGCAGGTAGAGGAAGTCCGTGGCCAGCCGGGCGCCGAGCTCGGCGGCGATCTTGAGCCGCTGGGCCTCCCCGCCCGAGAGCGTCGTCGCGGGCTGCCCGAGCCGCAGGTAGCCGAGGCCGACCTCCTGGAGCGCGCGGAGGCGGCGCTCGATCCCCGAGTGGGTCGCGAACAGGCCGAGCGCGTCGTCCACGGTGAGCTGCAGGACCTGGCTGATGTTCCGGCCCCGGTGGGCGACCCGCAGGACCTCGGGGCCGTAGCGCCGGCCCTCGCACGCCTCGCACGTGACGTAGATGTCCTCGAAGAAGTACATCTCGAGCTTCTGAAAGCCGTCCCCCTGGCACGCCTCGCAGCGCCCACCGGGAACGTTGAAGGAGAAGGCCCCGGCCGAGAGGCCAAGGGTCCGGGCCTGGGGTTGGGCGGCGAACAGCTTGCGGATCTCGTCGAACGCCTTGATGTAGGTGACCGGGTTCGAGCGCGGGGTGCGCCCGATCGGCTGCTGATCGATCAGCCGCACGCCTCTCAGATATTCGAGGCCCTGCAGCGCGTCGTACGCCCCCGGCGGCGCGAACTCGACCTTGAAGGCGCGGGCCACCGCACGGTAGAGGGTGTCGTGCACGAGGGTCGACTTGCCCGATCCCGACACGCCGCTGACCACCGTCAGCGTCTGGAGCGGCACCCGGAGGGTCACCTGCTTCAGGTTGTGCTCGCGGGCGCCGGTCAGGACGAGGAACCGCCGCGGCTCCCGGCGGACGAACGGGACGGGGATCGACTCCCGGCCCGTGAGGTAGCGCGCCGTCAGCGAGCGCGTGTTCGTCCGGAACTCGTCGAGGGCGCCGGCGAACACGATCTCCCCGCCCCGCTCGCCCGAGCCGGGCCCCACCTCGACGATCCAGTCGGCGGCCTCGATGAACCCCCGGTCGTGCTCGACGATGACGACGGTGTTGCCCGCGTGGGCAAGCTCGCCGCAGAGATCGGCCAGGCGCGCGGTGTCGCGCGCGTGGAGGCCGATCGACGGCTCGTCGAGGACGTAGAGCGTGCCCACGAGCTGCGAACCGAGCTGGTTGGCGAGGTTCACCCGCTGAGCCTCCCCGCCCGCCAGGGTCCGCGTCTGGCGCGCGAGCGTGAGATAGCCGAGCCCCACCCGCACGAGGAAGGCGAGCTTGGCCTGCAGCTGGCGCAGGATCTCGCGGGCGAGAGCGCGCTCGAAGTCGTCGAGCCCGAGCTCCGCCACGAAGCGCGCGGCGTCCTCGATCGTGAGCGCCAGCAGCTCGGCGATCGAGAGCCCGCCCACCCGGACCGCGAGCGCCTCGGGACGGAGGCGCGTCCCCCGGCAGGCGGGACAGGGGAACTGGCTCCGGTAGCGCGAGAGGAACACGCGGACGTGCAGCTTGTAGCGGTACGCCTCGACCTCCTCGAAGAAGCCGCGGATGCCCGGGAACGACCGGTCGCCCTCGTGGACGAGCCGGCGCTCGTCGGGCCCGAGCTCCGCCCAGGAGCGGGTGGCGTCGATGCCGCGCCGGCGGGCCGCCTTCAAGAGCTCGCGCTGGTACCACTTGCCCGACGGCGAGGTCCACGGCTCGACGGCGCCGCCGGCCAGGCTCCGCGTCGGGTCCGGGATCACGAGGGCCTCGTCGTAGCGGAGGATGTTGCCGAACCCCTTGCACTCGGGACAGGCCCCGACCGGGTGGTTGAACGAGAAGAGCAACGGCTGGGGGCGCTCGACCGCGAGCTCGCAGGCGACGCACCGGAACTCGCGCGAGAAGACCCGCGGCCCGCCGCCGGCCACGTCGACCCAGAGCCGTCCCCCTCCCTCGAGGAGCGCCATCTCCACGGAATCGGCGATCCGCTTGCGGTGGGCGGGGTCGAGCCCGACGCGATCGAGAACGACGACGACGCTCCCCGCCCGGAGCGCGTCCCCTCCGCCCCGCGGCGGCGGCGAGAGGTCGACGACGGCGCCGTCGAGCCAGACCCGGGCGAACCCGCGCCGGGTGAGATCGCTCCAGAGCCGCTCCGGCTCGGTGCCCGGCGGCACGATGAGCGAAAACCCGATGAGGGCGCGCCCGCCCGGGTGCTCGGCCAGCAGCGTGTCGACGACGCGCTCGGCCGAGTGCCACCGGACGGGCGCGCCGCAGCGCGGGCAGTGGACCTGTCCGATCTTCGCGTAGAGCAGGCGGAGGTAGTCATAGACCTCGGTGGCGGTTCCCACGGTCGAGCGTGCCGTCCGCACCGGGTTCTTCTGCTCGAGGGCGATCGAGGGCCGGATGTGCTCGATCCGGTCCACGTCGGGCCGGTCGACGCGCTCGAGGAACAGGCGGGCGTAGGAGGAGAGGGACTCGATGTAGCGCCACTGCCCCTCGGCGAAGATCGTGTCAAACGCGAGCGACGATTTGCCGGAGCCGGAGACACCGGTGATGACGGTCACCCGGTCGTGCGGGACGGCGAGGGAGACGTTCTTCAGGTTGTTCTGCCGCGCTCCGTCGATCCGGAGCCATGAGGGCTGCGACATCCGGCGGGTCCTCCTGAGGTGGATAGTGTACCGGAGGCGTCGAGGGGCCGCCACCGCGCGCCTCGCGGGGCGCGAACTCCCGAGTTGACAGCGGGCCGCGGCCGCGGTATCGTCGATCCGCTAATGAGAATCATTCCTGAGAAGCTCCCGCGCGACGTCGAGGCGCTCCGGGGACACGGGCTCCGAAACACCCGGGCGCGCCGGATCGTGCTCGCGACCGTGCGGGCCACCGACGTCCATCCCACCGCCGAGTGGGTGTTCCGGCACGTGCGGCGGAGGCTCCCCCGTGTCAGCCTCGGGACCGTCTACCGCAACCTGCGGCTGCTGGTGCGCGAGGGCCTGCTCGTCGAGCGGGCCGACGCCGGCGGCAGCCGTTTCGACGGCAACCTGTCCGAGCACCACCATTTCACCTGTGTGGAGTGCGGTCGGGTGTTCGACCTGCGCGAGCCGGTCCGGCGAACCGTGCACCTGCGTGTGTC
>QHRX01000318.1 GCA_003221455.1 Candidatus Rokuibacteriota bacterium | reverse complement strand
GAAGGCGGTCCCCATCGGCGCCGTGTTCTCGTTCACCATCATCGAGATGTTGAGCGTGTCCAGGCGCTCGCCGGTCATCGGCACGCAGATGAGCCCGCGGCCGTGCTTGGCCATGAAGTTGACTTGCTCCGCCGTGACCCGATCGGCCGCCATCACCAGGTCGCCTTCGTTCTCCCGATCCTCGTCGTCGACGACGACCAGCATCCGGCCCGCGCGAATCTCCTCGATCGCCTCGTCGACGGTCGCGAACGAGCTCACGAGGCGCCTCGCAGAGACAGGGCCCGCAGCAGGTACTTCCCGAGCACGTCCATTTCGAGGTTGACGCGACCGCCGGGGCCGGCCCGCCCAAGCGTCGTCGCCGCGAGCGTGTGCGGAATCACCATCACCTCGAACGCCAGGTCGCCGAGCGCGGCCACGGTCAGGCTCACGCCGTCCACCGCGACTGAGCCCTTGAGAATGACGAGCGGCTCCAGCTCCGCGGAGGGCAGCGCGACCCGTATCCGCGCCGAGCCGGCGCGCTCGACGTCGGTGATCGTCCCCACGCCGTCCACGTGCCCCAGCACGAGGTGACCGCCGAGCGGACCGCCGAGCCGGAGCGGCCGCTCGAGGTTGACGGGACGGCCGGGGCCGAGCTCGCCCAGCGCCGTCGAGCGGAGGGTCTCCGGACCCAGATCGAAGGCGAGCCGCTCGCCCGTCCGCGCGACGACGGTCAGGCACGCACCGTTGACCGCCACGCTGGCGCCGACGTCGCACTCCGACGCCAGGCCAGTGGCGACCTGGAGCCGCGCGCCGGCCGCCTGCTCTTCAAGCGCGGTGACGGTTCCCATCTGCTCGATGATACCCGTGAACATCAGCGCGCGGGCTCCACGTCCCCCTCGATCACGAAGTCCTCGCCGATCGGCCGCACCGTCGCGCCGACGACCCGGAGCGCCTCCTTGAGCGAGCGCCCGCCACCCTCGACGGGGGTGGGCGCCGCGCGCCCGCCCAGGAGCCGCGGCCCGATGAAGACCACGACCCGGTCGACGAGCCCGGCCTCGAGGAACGCCGCGTTCAGCCCGCCACCGCCCTCGACGAGCGCCGCGACGACCTCGCGCTCCGCCAGCCAGCCGAGGAGGTGCCGGAGGTCCACCCGGCCCGGGCTCCCGGAGCACTCCACCACGGTGGCGCCCGCCGCCGCGAGCTGCCGGAGCCGTCCGGCGGGGGCGCCCGGCCCCACCGCGATCACCGCCCGGGCCGGCGTGCCAGCATGGATCAAGCGGGCCTGCGTCGGCAAGCGTGCCTCACCGTCGACGACGACGCGATACGGCTCGCGCGGCCACGCCGCGCCCAGCCGCACGGTGAGCTCGGGATCGTCGGCGAGGGCGGTGCCGATGCCGACGACGATCGCGTCGGCTCGGCTCCGCAGCCGGTGGGTCTCGGCCCGCGCCGCCTCGCCGGTGATCCAGCGGGAGCCGCCGTGCACGTCCGCGATCTTGCCGTCGAGCGTCATCGCGGTCTTCAGGGTGACGTGCGGCCGCCGGTGCGTGATCCACGTGAAGAAGGCCCGGTTCTGGGCCCGCGCCTCGTCCGCGAGCAGCCCCGAGTCGACGGCGATCCCGGCGCGCCGGAGGATCTCGAGCCCGCGGCCGTCCACGAGGGGGTTGGGATCCCCGGTGGCGACGACCACGCGCGCGAGGCCCGCCGCGACGAGGGCGGGCGCGCACGGCGACGTCCGCCCCTGATGCGCGCACGGCTCCAGGGTGACGTAGAGGGTCGCCCCGCCCGCCCGGTCGCCGGCGGCTCGGAGAGCCTCGATCTCGGCGTGCGGCCGACCGGGCCCCGCGTGAAAGCCCTCTCCCACCACCACCGAGTCGCGGACCACGACCGCGCCGACCAGCGGATTCGGTGAGGTCAGGCCCGCCGCCCGGTCGGCGAGGTCG
The DNA here is from genome assembly GCA_003221455.1 of Candidatus Rokuibacteriota bacterium. Classification (GTDB taxonomy): domain Bacteria; phylum Methylomirabilota; class Methylomirabilia; order Rokubacteriales; family CSP1-6; genus AR9. The sequence continues at coordinate 622 of QHRX01000318.1, read as the reverse complement.
AGCGCCCGGCGCATGAAGTCGAGGTCGGTCATCGTCGCACGGGCCCGGACGCGCTCACTAGGCTACCCTCCTCCGAGGAGGTTCGAGGAGAGTCCTCGGCAGGGGGATCCCTAGGTATTGCCCGAGGGGCGATCGCCGATCCTGATGGCGATGCGCGATCGGATTTCTTGGGCCGGGCGCACGGAGTCGGTGATTCTGGGCCGGATGGGAACTTCGAGGGGTCGGGGAGAGCCTATCGTGCTCGCCGCTCGACGGCCAGAGTGAGACCTGCTCCCCCGACTCAAACCACGAGAGGCCCAGACCGGCCACAGGGTGGAGCGCCACGGGCACCTGAAGCCCAGAGCGCCTGTTAGTGAGCGACCGGCAGGACCTCTCACTGCGCAGTGTCTCGCCGCCTCCGGGAGGAACGCAATGAATTTCTCCATCGGTCTCGACTGGGCGAGCCAGACCCATGCCGTCTGCGTCTTGGAGGCCACGGGCCAGGTGGGCTGGCAGGGCACCGTCGAGCACTCGGCCGCGGGCTTGGCGGAGCTCCTCCGACGGCTGGCGCGCTTCGGCCCGCCCGCCGCCCTCCCCGTCGCCCTCGAACGCCCCTCGGGCCTCCTCGTCGATACCCTGCTCG
>QHRX01000143.1 GCA_003221455.1 Candidatus Rokuibacteriota bacterium | reverse complement strand
TTCCGGACGAGGTCATCGAGGCGATCTCGGCCGCCTAGCTCGCTTCCGTCCCGGCCGGGGCTCCGGGTCCTCGGCGTCGACCCCGGCCTGATCGCCACCGGCTATGGATGCCTCGAGACCGGCCCGGCCGGCGTCACGGTCGTCGACTCGGGGGTCATCGCCACCGCTTCCGACGCCGCGCTCGAGGGGCGGCTCGACCTGATCCACGCGGGCGTGCGGGCGCTCCTCGACAAGCACGCCCCGTCGCTGCTCGTCGTCGAGGACCTGTACGCCGAGTACCGCTTCCCGCGCACGGCGATCCTGATGGGCCACGCGCGGGGGGTCATCTACCTCGCGGCCGCCCAGCGGGGCGTGGCGGTCCTCGCCTTGGCCCCGGCCGAGGTGAAGCGCGCGATCGCCGCCAACGGGGCCGCCTCCAAGGGGCAGGTCGAGCGCGGCGTCCAGATGCGCCTCCGCCTGCCCTGTCCGCCCCGCCCGTCGCACGTGGCCGACGCGCTCAGCCTGGCACTCATCGGGCTCTCGCGCGCCGGAGGTCGGCTGTGATTGCGACCCTCCGCGGCCGGCTCCGCCGGCGCTTCGAGGACCGGGTGATCGTTGAGTGCGGCGGGGTCGGCTACGAGGTCTTCCTCCCCCCCGTGGCGATGAAGGGGCTCGCGGACCTCGACGAGATCGAGCTCTTCATCCATTACCACGCGACACGGGATCAGCCGCGGCCCGTCCTGATCGGCTTCACCTCCGACCTCGACCGTGAGTTCTTCGAGAAGCTGATCACGGTGAAGGACATCGGGCCGATGGTCGCCGCCCGCGCGCTCGTGGCGCCGGTGGCGGAGCTCGCGGCGGCGATCGCCCGGCAGGACGAGCGGGCGCTCCGCCAGCTCCCCGGGATCGGGCCGCAGAAGGCGAAGAACATCGTCGCGCAGCTCCAGGCCAAGGTGTCGAAGTTCGCCCTCGCCCGGGAGGGGTCGGTCGACCGGACGGGCGAGGGGCCCGGCGGCGCCCCGCCGGCGGCGCCGGCCGATGCGGCGGCCCCCGCCGACCTCCTGCGCGCGATGGTCTGGGAGCTTCTCGTGAAGCAGCTCGGCCACCGGCCGAGCGAGGCCTCCCAGCTCATCACGGATGCGTTCCGGCGCAAGGGGGACATCGAGACGCCAGAGGAGCTGTTCGACGAGATCTATCGGGGGCGGCGGCCGTAATGCCCGACTCCGCCCGCATCCTGAGCCGCGAGGTGCTGCCCGAGGAGGTCCAGGTCGAGCGCCAGCTCCGACCCCAGCGCTTCGACGACTTCGTCGGCCAGCGCGCCGCCGTCGAGAGCCTCCAGGTCTCGGTCGAGGCGGCCCGGCAGCGGGGCGACGCGCTCGACCACGTGCTCCTCTACGGCCCGCCCGGCGTCGGCAAGACGTCCTTGGCGACGATCCTCGCCAACGAGATGGAGGCGCAGGTCGTGCCCACCTCGGGGCCCGCGCTCGAGCGCGGCGCCGATCTCATGGGGATCGTCACGAACCTCGCCGTCCGCGACGTGCTCTTCATCGACGAGGTCCACCGGCTGCCGCGGATCGTCGAGGAGCTGCTGTACCCGGCGATGGAGGACTTCGCCGTCAACTTCGTGATCGACAAGGGGCTCCACGCGCGGACGCTCAAGTACGCGCTCCAGCCGTTCACCCTGGTGGCGGCGACCACGCGGCCGGGCATGCTCTCGGCGCCGCTCCGCGAGCGCTTCGGCATCTTCCACCATCTCGACTTCTACTCGGAGGCCGAGCTGGCCCGCATCGTCGTCCGCTCGGCGGCGATCCTGGGCGCCGGCATCGACCCGGGGGGTGCGGAGGAGATCGCCCGGCGCGCGCGCGGCACCCCGCGCATCGCCAACCGGCTCCTGCGCCGGGTCCGGGACTACGCCCAGGTGAGATCCGACGGCGCGATCACCCGCGAGAGCGCCCGGGCGGCGCTCGACCGGGAGGGCGTCGACGCGCGCGGGCTCGATCGCCTGGATCGTCGCTTCCTGACCGCGGTGATCGAGCAGTACGGCGGCGGCCCGGTCGGCCTCGAGGCGGTCGCGGCGACGATCAACGACGAGGCGGAGACGCTCGCCGAGATGGTCGAGCCGTACCTCCTCAAGATCGGCTTCATCGTGCGGAGCCCGAACGGCCGTCGCGCGACGCGCGAGGCCTACCTCCACCTCGGCACCACCCCCCCGGCGGCGGCGGCCGGGCAGGGCGGGCTCTTCGAGTGAACCTCGACGACCTCGGCAAGGTCCTGGTCGGATTCGGGCTCCTGATCGTCCTCCTCGGCGTCGTGCTGATCGTGGCCGGCCGCGTGCCGTGGCTCGGCCGCCTCCCCGGGGACCTCTACGTACGGCGCGGCAGCTGGGCGTTCTACTTCCCGCTGGCGACGTCGTTGATCGTGAGCGCGCTCCTCACCCTGGTCTTCTGGATCCTCAATCGCCGATGAGGGGGTCGGGTGTCCTCGGGCCGGCCGCGGCGCTCGTCCTGCTCGCCGCCGCCGGGCTCCCGGCCGCCTCCGCCTCCACGATCCGGGTGGCGGTGCTCGAGAACGCGCGCGCCGTCGAGTTTCGCGGCACGGACCTGGAGGTGAGCGGGACCGGCGAGTGCCCCCGCTGCGGGCAGCCGGTGCACGTCGAAGGGGCTGACATCCTCCTCCGCGCCGTGTCGCGCGACGGTGGCGTCGAGATCGACGGCGAGCCGTTCGGCCGCACGGTCCGCGTGCGCAGCGCCGCGACGATCCGCGTCAACGGGCGGGAGTACGTTGGCGACTTCGAGGTCGCGACGAACGGCGACGGCGTCGTGGTGATCAACGAGCTGCCGCTCGAGCAGTACGTGGCGGGTGCCCTGAAGGCGGAGGCGCCCGCGACCTGGCCGCGGGAAGCGCTGCGCGCCCAGGCGATCGTCGTCCGTACCTACGCCGCCTACCAGCGCCAGCTCAACGCGGGCCGGTCGTACCACATCGTCGCCTCCACCGCCGACCAGCAGTACGCGGGCCGCGTGGACGACGCCTCCCCGGTCTGGGACGCGGTGCGCGATACCGCGGGGCAGGTGCTCCTCTGGGAGGGCGCGCTGTTCGCGACCTTCTACCACACCGACGACGGCGGCTATACCGAGGCGCCCGGCGCCGTCTTCGCCGCGAAGGACCTGCCGGCGCTCCGGCCCGTGCGCTGCCAGTACGACTCGGGGCCGCACTATCGCTGGACCCTCGACCTGCGCCTGGCGGACCTGTCCGAGACGCTCCGTCGAGCCGGATTCGAGGTCGGCGCGGTGACCGGGATCGACGTGGCCGGACGCAGCCAGACGCTCCGAGTGCAGGAGCTAGTCGTGCACGGTACCGGCGGCGCGGCGCGCCTCCGGGGCACCGAGTTCCGTCGGCTCGTGGGGTACGACACGCTCAGGAGCACGCTCTTCGCGGTGGCCGTCGACGGACAGTACGCGCACTTCTCGGGGCGCGGCTGGGGTCACGGCGTCGGCATGTGCCAGGCGGGTGCGGCGGGGATGGCCGAGCAGGGGTACAGGGCGGCTCAGATCCTCGCCTATTATTACGGCGGCGCGAACCTGTCCACGCTCGCGGAGCGGTGAGCCGGCCGCGCGTGCGGCCGTCGACCCGCAAGTCGGCACGCTCGTCGACGCCCCGCGCCGCGTGACCCCGCGGGCCCGCCCGGGATCGATCGGGCGTCAGCGGGTCTCGGTCGTGACGGTCGGCCCGGAGCTGATCGGCCGTCCGTCTCTGAGGCGCTCGCGGAGGCGGCGGGAGGCTGGTTCGGACGGCACCGGCCCGATCGTCGCGGCCCTACCCGCATCCGGGATCGGCGACTCGGGGCGGCGGGGGCCGGCAAGACTGCTGGCGGTCCTGCCCTCGCTTACTGGAAGATGCGCCTGATGGCGCCGAAGTTGCTGACGGGGCGCTTGGCCTCCTCTGGGCGCGGGGGGACGGGGTGCAGGGCGAGCCCGATCCGGAGCCGCGACGTTTGTCCCGAGACAACCAGCACCTGACGGACCTGCGGATCGAAGCGCGGGTACGTCACCCGCAGCCGGTAGATTCCCTCCTTCAGCGCCTGGCGGGCTCGACCGTTCTGCGTGAGCAGCGTGGTCACGATCGCGGCGTCCTTGACCGTGACCACCTCGATCGAGGCACCGGTGAGGGGCCGCGAGGAGCGCTCATCCTGGACGAGCGCCACGATCTCGCCGGTCGTCGGCGGCGGCGGCGCCAGCGGGCGCGTATAGGAGTAGAAGGCCCCGCTGATCGAGAGCATCCCCGCGAGGAGACCGACGAGGGCCTGGAAGCGATGCAGCGAGGCGTGCTGGCGGACGGTCCGGCGGAACCGGGCGCCCTGCGCTCGGCTCGGCGCCTCTCGACTCTGTTCCAGATCGACTTCAGCCACTAATGCCAGATTAGCAGGATGCAACCGAACGAGACAAGTTCGGGTGGGCGCGACGCCGCGGGGGGCACTGCGGCGGCCGGCCGGCGGCACGGGGCTGCTACACTAGGTTCCCGTGAATGTTGCCGATTTCGACTACGCGCTCCCGCCGGAGGCGATCGCCCAGGAGCCGGCCGAGCGGCGTGACGGCTCGCGCCTGCTCGTGGTCGACCGGGGGCGGCGGACGTGGACCGACCGGCGGTTCGCCGACCTGCCCGGGCTCCTCCGGCCCGGCGACTGCCTGGTCCTCAACGATTCGCGGGTCGTCCCGGCCCGCGTGACGGCGCGCCAGTCGCCGGGCGGGGCGGAGATCGAGCTCCTCTTCGTCAGCGCGCGGACGCCGACCCGCTGGGACGTGCTGGCGCGACCGGCGCGCCGGGTGCGCACCGGGGCCCGCCTCGCGGTCGCCGGCGGGGCCTGCGTCTTCCGCGTCGTCGAGCTCGGGGAGGCCGGGAGCCGGGTGGTGGAGTCGGAGAGCGGCGACGTCCTGCCGCTGCTGGAGCATTACGGGTCCCTGCCGCTCCCCCCGTACATCGCCCGGTACGCCACGCCGGGGGTCATCGACCGCGAGCGCTACCAGACCGTCTACGCCGAGCCGCCGGGGTCGGTGGCGGCGCCGACGGCGGGCCTGCACTTCACCCGGGCGCTGCTCGACGAACTCCGGGCGCGGGGGGTCGAGATCCACGCGCTCACGCTGCACGTGGGGCCGGCAACCTTCCGGCCGATCCGGGCCGCCCGCGTCGAGGACCATCGCCTGGCCCCGGAACAGGCGCGCGTTCCGGTGGTCGTCGCCGACGCGGCGAACCGGGCGCGCGCGGCCGGGCGGCGGATCCTGGCCGTCGGCACCACGACCGCGCGCGCGCTCGAGGCGGCCGTGGACGGCGCGGGCCGGGTGCGGCCGCTCGACGGTGCGGTCGGGCTCTACATCACGCCCGGGCACCGGTTCGCCGTGGTCGACGCGCTCCTGACGAACTTCCACCTGCCGCGGTCGTCGCTGCTCGTGCTCGTGGCGGCCTTCGCCGGCCGCGACCTGATCCTCGACGCGTACCGCCACGCGATTGCCGCGGGCTACCGCTTCTACTCCTACGGCGACGCCATGCTGATCGCGTGACGGGGGCGGGCGTGGCGCGCGAACTCGCCGAGGGGCGGCGGGCGGCCGGCCGGCGTTGGGTCGAGCACGGGGGCGCGTGAAGTTCACCCTGCTCAGGACGGACGGCGCCGCGCGTCGAGGCCGGCTCGAGACCGTGCACGGCGGCGTCGACACCCCGGCCTTCATGCCCGTCGGCACCCGCGGCACCGTGAAGAGCCTCACGCCGGCGGACCTCGCGGAGGCGGGGACCCAGATCGTCCTGGCCAACACCTACCACCTCTTCCTGCGGCCGGGCCAGGAGCTGGTGCAGGCGCTCGGCGGGCTGCACCGGTTCATGGCCTGGCCGGGGCCGATCCTCACCGACTCCGGTGGCTTCCAGGTGTGGAGTCTCTCCAAGCTCCGGAGGATCACCGACGAGGGCGTCTGGTTCCGATCGCCGATCGACGGCTCGGAGCATTTCTTGAGCCCGGAGCTCGTGATCGAGATCCAGCAGGCCCTCGGCGCGGACATCATCCATCCGCTGGACGAGTGCCTGGCGCACCCCGCGACGGCCGCGGCGACCGAGCAGTCGCTCGCGCTGACGCTCCGCTGGGCCCGCCGCGCGGAGGCGGCGCACCGGCAGGGCGGCGCCGGCGGCCAGGCGCTGTTCGGCATCGTCCAGGGCGGCGCCTACGCCGACCTGCGCCGCCGCGCGGTCGAGGAGACCGTCGCCATCGGGTTCGACGGCTACGCGATCGGCGGCATGGCGGTGGGGGAGCCCAAGCCCGTGATGCTCGACCTCACCGAGCTGACGGCGGGCCTGCTGCCGCGCGAGCAGCCCCGCTATCTGATGGGCGTCGGCAAGCCGCCCGATCTGGTGGAGTCGGTCGCCCGCGGCGTCGACCTCTTCGACTGTGTGCTGCCGACACGGAACGCGCGAAACGGCCAGGCGTTCACCGCCGACGGCCCCCTCGTGCTCAAGCAGGCCCGCTTCGTGCGCGACGCGGCGCCCCTCGACCCCGCGTGCCGCTGCTACGCGTGCCGCTCCTTCTCGCGCGCCTACCTGCGGCACCTGTTCATGTCCGGCGAGCTCCTTGCCTACCGGCTCCTCACCCTCCACAACCTCACGTTCTTTCACTCGCTCATGGCCGCGGCGCGGGCGGCGGTCGAGTCGGCCCGGTTCGACACATTCCGCTCCCGGTTCTTCGCGCGGTATGGAGTCGACACGGCCCCGGAGGGGAACGGCGAGACGTCAGGGGAGTCCGACCGACACGTTCAGTAAGCGGCGCCTCGGGCCGGCCGCCCCGGCGCCCGGTCCCTCCCCGCGCGACGGAGACACGACGACGGACAGGCACGGGGGGCGGTGACGTCGGGTCACCGCCGGGGGAGGCTCCGCCGCGATGTCGCGCACGTCATGTCCTCCCCCTCAGGGGCGAAAAAGATCGGCGGAATCAGCAAGATGCTGACCACTCAGGCAAAATGGAGTATGATCCGCAGATGCCTCGGCTGACGACGAACGCAGATCCGGAGGCCTGACCGTTCATGAGTCACGCGGTTCCTGTCACGTTCGCCGCCATCGGACCGCCGAGCGGCACCGGGCCCGGCTCAGTCGTCACCCAGATCCTCTTCTTCGCCGCGATCTTCGGGATCTTCTACTTCCTGCTGATCCGACCGCAGCAGAAGCAGCGGAAGGACCGCGAGCGGATGCTGGGCACGCTGAAGAAGGGCGACCGCGTCGTCACCGCGAGCGGACTGCACGGCACGATCGTCGGCATGAACGAGCAGACGATCGTGCTCAAGGTCACCGACCAAGGCGTCAAGCTCGAATTCGACCGGTCCGCGGTCGGTCGAGTGGCGGAGGGACAGCGCGAGCGAGATGCGTAGGTACCTCTGGGCGCGTGTCGGGCTCGTCGCCGTCGTCGCCGCCGCCTCGCTCTGGTATCTCTACCCACCCGGGAAGACCATCAACTTGGGCCTCGATCTCCGGGGCGGCGTGCATCTCGTCCTCGGCGTCGAGGTCGAGAAGGCGATCGAGAGCCAGCTCGACCGGGCGGCGGCGGACCTCAAGGGAACGCTCGAACAGAAGGGCATCGCCGTCACCCGCGTGGTCCGGGAAGACCACCAGATCACCGTGCAGCTTGCGTCGCCCCAGACCTGGGGAGAGGCCACGACCGCGGCCAGAGACTTCCGCGGCTACGACCTCCGGGCGCTCGACCAGGCGGGGGGGCGCTTCGCGCTCGCGCTGCCCGATCGCGAGGTGCGGCGGATCGCGGACCTCGCCGTTCGGCAGGGCGTCGAGACGATCCGGAACCGGATCGACCAGTTCGGCGTGGCCGAGCCCACGATCACGCGCCAGGGCGAGGACCGGATCCTCGTCCAGCTCCCGGGGATCCAGGACCCGGAGCGCGCGAAGGCGCTCATCGGCAAGACCGCCCTGCTCGAGTTCAAGCTCGTCGACGATCGCGCGACCCCCGAGGAGGCGCTGGCGGGCAAGCTCCCCGAGGGCGACGAGGTCCTCTACCAGCGGCGGGTGGACAAGGAGACGAAGGCCGAGACCAAGGTTCCCTACGTCGTCCAGAAGAAGACGCTGCTCACGGGGGCCGAGCTGAACCGCGCCGAGGTCACGGCGGACCCGAACTCGCCCGGCAACTGGCAGGTCGCGATCGAGTTCAACACGGTGGGGACGCGCATCTTCGGCGAGGTGACGGAGCAGAACGTCGGCCACCGGCTGGCGATCATCCTGGACGGCAGCCTCTACTCGGCGCCGCGCATCAACGAGCGCATCCCCGGCGGGCGCGCCGTCATCACCGGACAGTTCACGGTCGACGAGGCGCGCGACCTGGCCATCGTGCTCCGGGCCGGCGCCCTGCCGGCGCCGGTGCGGATTCTCGAGGAGCGCACGGTGGGACCGTCGCTCGGCGCCGACTCGATCCGTCAGGGCGTGCTCTCGGTGCTGGCGAGCGCCGCCGCCGTCGTGCTGTTCATGATCGCCTACTATCGGGTCTCGGGGCTCATCGCCGACATCGCGCTCATCCTCAACGTGCTGATCCTGCTCGCGGCCATGGCCGCCTTCCACGCGACGCTCACGCTCCCCGGCATCGCCGGCATCGTGCTCACGATCGGCATGGCCGTGGACGCGAACATCCTGATCTTCGAGCGCATTCGCGAGGAGCTCCGTCTGGGCAAGACCGTGCGCTCGTCGGTCGACACCGGCTTCGCCCGCGCCCTTCGCACCGTCATCGACACCCACGTGACCGTGCTCGTGACCGCCACCATCCTCTACCAGTTCGGCACGGGGGCGGTGCGGGGCTTCGCGGTCTCGCTCGCGATCGGCGTCGCCGCCAGCCTGTTCACGGCCGTCTTCTTCACCCGCCTGCTCTTCGACCTCCTCTACATGGGGCGCCACCGGCTCGAGCGCATCTCGATCTAGCCTGCTCATGCTCCAGATCTTCACGCACGCAAACTACGACTTCGTCGGCAAGCGCCGGATCGCCTACGCGATCTCGATCGGGTTCACGCTCCTGGGCCTCGCCCACATCGCGTACAAGGGCGGGCTGGCGGCGGGCATCGACTTCTCGGGCGGCACGCTGATCCAGGTGCGGTTCGCCCAGCCCGTCCGGGTCGAGCAGATCCGGTCCGCGCTGGACGGCATCAAGCTCGGCAGCGCGATCATTCAGCGGTTCGGCGATCCGAAGGAGTACCTGATTCGGACCCAGCTGACGGGGGAGCCGCTCGAGCAGCTCACGCGGCGCACCGAGGAGGCGCTGACGACCGCGATCGGCAAGCTCGAGGTCCGGCGGGTCGAGTCGGTCGGGCCCCAGGTCGGCCGCGATCTCCAGTTCCAGGCGCTCTACGCGGTCCTGGCGGGGATGGCCGGGATCCTCATCTACGTGGCGTTCCGCTTCGACTTCAAGGGGGGGGTGGCCGCGGTGATCGCGCTGATCCACGACGTGATCGTCACCCTCGGCGCGATCTCGCTCACCAACCGCGAGATGTCGCTCCCGGTGCTGGCGGCGCTGCTGACGATCGTGGGCTACTCGATCAACGACACGATCGTCGTGTTCGACCGGATCCGGGAGAACCGGGGCCGGGTGCTGAGGAAGGGCCAGACGATCGCCGAGGTCTTCAACACGGCGATGAACCAGACCCTGTCGCGGACGATGCTCACCTCGCTGACCGTCTTCCTCACCGTCCTCGTCCTGTACATCTTCGGCGGCGAGGTCCTGCGCGACTTCGCGTTCGCGCTCTTGGTCGGCGTCATCACCGGGACGTACTCCTCGGTGTTCGTGGCGGTGCCGATCGTCGTCGACTGGGAGAATTGGCTCGCGCGCCGCGAGAGGGCAAAAAAGGCCGTCGCGAAGGTCTGAGCGGGTGTAACAATATAAGGATATCCGGAGGGCGGGTACGGCATGACCGAGCTGAAGACGCTGATCGAGGAGATCCCGAAATACCAGCCGGGTGCCGACCTGGACGTCCTCGCGCGCGCCTACCAGTTCTCGGCGGCCTCGCACCAGGGCCAGCAGCGGGCGTCGGGGGAGCCGTACCTCTCCCACCCCCTCGCGGTCGCCAACCTGCTCGTCGACTTCAAGATGGACGTGACCACGGTGACGGCCGGCCTCCTCCACGACGTGCTCGAGGACACGACCGCCACCAAGGCTGACCTCGAGCGGGAGTTCGGCAAGGAGATCGCCGAGTTGGTCGACGGCGTCACCAAGATCGGCAAGCTCGCGTTCTCGTCGCGCGAGGAGCGGCAGGCCGAGAACTTCCGCAAGATGCTCGTCGCCATGGCCCGCGACCTGCGCGTGCTCATGATCAAGCTCGCCGATCGCCTCCACAACATGCGCACCCTGCACTACCTCACCGCGGACCGCGCGCGCAAGATCGGTCAGGAGACGCTCGACATCTACGCGCCGCTCGCGCACCGGCTCGGCATGGCGAACGTCAAGGCCGAGCTGGAGGACCTGGCGCTGCGCAGCCTCCACCCGGACGCCTACGTGGATCTCCAGCGGCGCGTGGCCAAGCGGCGGCTCGAGCGCGAGGCCGACATCAACCACGTCATCGCGATCCTCGAGCGGAAGCTCTCCGAGGTCGGGATCGAGTCGCAGATCCGGGGCCGCCCCAAGCACTTCTACTCGATCTGGAAGAAGATGCACGAGCAGGGCAAGGAGTTCGACGAGATCTACGACCTCACGGCGGTGCGCGTCATCACCAACAGCGTGCGCGACTGCTACGGCGCCCTCGGCGTCCTGCACTCGCTGTGGAAACCGGTGCCGGGACGCTTCAAGGACTTCATCGCGATGCCGAAGGTCAACATGTACCAGTCCCTGCACACGACGGTGATCGGTCCCAAGGGCGACCCGGTCGAGATCCAGATCCGCACGTGGGAGATGCACAAGATCGCCGAGGACGGCATCGCGGCGCACTGGCTCTACAAGGAGAAGAGGGCCGGGAAGGACCGGCTCGACGACTCGCTCCTGTGGCTGCGGCAGCTCATGGAGACCCAGCAGGACATGAAGGACCCGCGCGAGTTCATGGACACGGTGCGGGTCGACCTCTTCCCGGACGAGGTCTACGTCTTCACCCCGAAGGGGGACGTCAAGTCCCTGCCCGAGGGGGCGACGCCGATCGACTTCGCGTACGCGGTGCACACGAAGGTGGGCGAGCACTGCGTCGGGGCCAAGGTGAACGGCAAGCTGGTCCCCCTCCGCTACACGCTGCGGCAGGGGGACATCGTCGAGGTCGTCACCTCGCCCAACCAGCACCCGAGCCGGGACTGGCTCAAGATCGTCAAGTCGACGCGGGCGCGATCGAAGATCAACCAGTGGCTCAAGGTCGAGGAGCGCGCCCGCTCGCTGGCCCTCGGGCGGGAGCTGTTCGAGCGCGAGGCGCGGAAATACCGGCTGAATCCGAGCGCGCTGCTCGGCGGCGACGCCGTCAAGCAGGCCGTCGCCGACGCGGGCTTCCCGGGGCTGGATGACCTGCTCGCGTCGATCGGCTACGGCAAGACCTCGGTCCACCAGGTGCTCGGCAGGCTCGCGCCGGCCCCGCTGCCGGATGCCGGCGCCGAGGCCCGGCCCAAGGCGGGCGCCCGCCCCCGGACGGAGAGCGGCGTCAAGATCCGGGGTGTGGACGACCTCCTCGTGCGCTTCGCGAAGTGCTGCTCGCCGGTGCCCGGGGATCAGATCGTCGGCTTCATCACGCGGGGCCGCGGGCTGACCGTGCACACGCGCGACTGCCTGACGGTCGCCAAGAGCGTGCTCGACCGGGAACGCCTGATCAACGTCGACTGGGACGGCGAGGAGCCGGGGACCGCCACGCGGCCGGTCCGGATCGCCGTCTACATCTCGAACGATCGCCCGGGGCTGCTCGCCGAGATCACGGGGGCGATCTCCTCCCGGAACGGCAACATCACGAAGGCCGAGGTCACCGTCACCGAGGACAAGCGCGGGCTGAACCACTTCGTGGTCGAGGTGGCCGACCTGCGCCAGCTCCAGGAGATCATGGCCGCCATCCGCGCCATCCGCGACGTCATGAACGTCGAGCGCGTCCGGGGCCTGGCATGAAGCGCCGACGGTTCGAGGCGCTGGTGGAGCGGGCGCTCGAGACGCTGCCGGCGCGCTTCAAGCGGAAGCTCGACAACATCGCGGTGATCGTCGAGGACTGGCCAGACGCGGCGACGCTCCGGGAGATGGGCGTCGAGCCCCCCGACACGCTCTACGGGCTCTACCGCGGCGTCGACCTCACCCACCGCGACACGGCCTACGGCGGGGTGCTCCCCGACACGATCACGATCTATCAGGGGCCGATCGAGGAGGACTGCGCCGACGAACGCGAGATGGCCGACGAGGTGCGGGCCACCGTGATCCACGAGCTCGGCCACTACTTCGGCCTGACCGACGAGGAGATGGAGCAGCTCGAGCAGTAGCCGACCGCTGACGTCCGAAGCCCCGCCCCGAGGCGGGCCGCCGCCCTGACCCTCCCTCCACCGCTCCGAGGCTCAGCTAAGTTTTCTGTTGACAAGACCTTTCAATAGACCGTATGGTTTCAGCAGATGCTGAAACGGGTGGAACAAACGAAACGATGCTCAAGTCTTCGGAGATACGGCGGTTGGCAGCCCAACGGCTCCGGGATCTCTTCTCGACGGCGCGAGGGTGGGAAGAGGCTCAGGACGTCCGCGTCGGGGGGCAAACCGCTGACCTGCTGGTGAAATTCAAGATGGGGGACCAGGAGCACACGCTCGTCTTAGAAGTCAGTCCCCTCGGTCAGCCGCGCCAGATCCGAGAGGCGGTCACCAAGCTCGGCGAGATTCGGCGCGAGCTGCCGACGGCCTACGCCGTGGCCACCGCGACCTATATCAGCCCGCAGAGCGCGGCCATCCTGCGTCGCGGCAACCTCGGCTATCTCGACCTCTCGGGCAACTGCTACCTCGCCTTCGAGAACGTCCTCATCGAGAAGGAGGGTAAGCGCAACCTCCGTCCCTCCACTCGGCCGCTCAAGTCGCTCTTCGCCCCGCGCGCGACCCGGGTGGCGCGGGTGCTGCTGGCCGAGTGGCAGCGGAGCTGGCGGCTCGAGGAGCTGGCGCGGGCGGCGGCGGTGAGCCTCGGCCACGGCCACAACGTGGTCAAGCGGCTCGAGGACCTGGCCTGGGTCGAGCGAGACGAGCGCCAACGGATCCGGCTCGCCAAGCCCGCCGACCTGCTCGAGGCG
>QHRX01000142.1 GCA_003221455.1 Candidatus Rokuibacteriota bacterium | reverse complement strand
CCGAGAAAGCTTCGAACCTGTCTGGCCGCTCGTGAAGTCACCCCACCCTCGACTGGGCGACGCGTCCGCGGAAGCGTCGCACCGCGGCGGCGCGCCGCCGATTTATGGGAATCCACACATTTAGGGAGTCTACCACAACGTCTCGTGCTGACAAGCGGTCGAGGCCTCTCGAGGCCCGACGGCCCCGACCGCGGGCGGCCCGGTCAGAGGGGGAG
>QHRX01000141.1 GCA_003221455.1 Candidatus Rokuibacteriota bacterium | reverse complement strand
CGGCGATGACTCCCATGGTCTTCTGGGCGTCGTTTGTCCCGTGGCCGAGGCTGTAGGCGCCGGCCGACACCAGCTGCAGGCGCCGGAACAGCCGGTCCACCCGCCCCGGGTGTGCAGCCCGGAAGGTCCAGAGCGTCGCGAGCATCATCAGGAACCCGAGCACGAAGCCGATCAACGGCGAGAGCACCATGAACAGGCCGATCTTGAACAGCCCCGCCGGGACGAGCGCCACGAACCCCGCCTTGACCACGGCGGCGCCCGTCAGCCCGCCGATCAGCGCGTGCGACGAACTGGTCGGCAGCCCCCAATACCATGTGATCAGGTCCCAGCTGATCGCGCCGACGAGGGCGGCCAGGATCACCCGCGGATCCACGACGTCCGGGCGCACGACGCCCCGGCCCACCGTGGTCGCCACGTTCACGCCGAAGCCGAAGGCGGCGACGAAGTTGAAGACGGCGGCCCACACCACGGCCTGGAGCGGCGTCAGGACCCGCGTCGACACCACGGTGGCGATCGAGTTGGCCGCGTCGTGGAAGCCGTTGACGAAGTCGAAGAGGAGGGCGACGGCGATGATGAAGACGACGAGCGACGGCACGGGGCTAGGCCATCTTCAGGATGATGCCCTCGATGACATTCGCGACGTCCTCGCAGCGGTCCGTCACGGTCTCGAGGGTCTCGTAGATCTCCTTCCATTTGATCACCTCGATCGGATCGGCGTTCTCCTCGAAGAGCGCGACCAGGCTGTCGCGCAGCAGCGCGTCGGCCTCGTTCTCGAGCCGGTTCACTTCCATGATGTGCCCGTGGTATTCGGGAGCGAGCGTCCGCAGGCACTTGATCGCCGCGTCGGTGGCGTTGGTGATGCGGACGATCACGTCGGCGAGAGCCCGGGCCGCCGAGGTCGGCGCCTTGATGCGGTAGACGACCAGGCGTTCTGCCACGGCCTCGATGTAGTCGAGCACGTCGTCGAGGCGCGTCGCGAGCGCGTAGATGTCCTCGCGATCGAGAGGGGTGACGAACGTCGTGTTGAGGCGTTTGATGATCTCGTGGGTGATGGTGTCGCCCTCGTGCTCGACGTTTTTGATCGCGTGGGCCTTGGCGCGGGCGTCCGCGAAGTCATAGATCTGGTCGTGGAGGAGCTCGGCCGCACGCCTGATGTTGGCCGATTGCCGCTCGAACTCGTCGAAGAAGCGCACTTCCTTCGGAAGCAGGTTGAACATGACGAACCCGTGTGAAGTGTACCGGATCGGCTCAGAAAAGGAAATATCGCTGGGCGAGCGGGAGGACCCGCGCCGGCTCGCACCGGAGCCGCTCGCCGTCGGCGCGGACCTCGTAGGTCTCGGGGTCGACCTCCAGGCGCGGCAGCGCGTCGTTGAGCACCATGTCGCGCTTGCCGAGGCCGCGGCAGTGCGCCACCGCCACCGCCGTCTTGCCCAGCCCGAGCCGTTGCGGCACGCCCGCCGCGAGCGCCGCCGCCGAGACGAACGTGAGCGAGGTGGAGAGCGGCGCCCGACCGAACGCGCCGAACATCGGCCGGTAGCGGACCGGCTGCGGCGTCGGGATTGAGGCGTTTGGATCGCCCATCGCCCCCCACGCGATGAGCCCCCCCTTCACCACGAGCTCCGGCTTCGCCCCGAAGAACGCCGGCTTCCAGAGCACGAGATCGGCCAGCTTGCCGACCGCGACGGAACCGACGTGGGCGGCGAGGCCGTGGGCGACGGCGGGGTTGATCGTGTACTTCGCGACGTAGCGCCGGGCCCGCAGGTTGTCGCTGCCGGCCTGCTCGCCGGGCAGCGGGCCCCGCTGGCGCTTCATCTTGTCGGCGGTCTGCCACGTCCGGAGGATGACCTCGCCGATGCGCCCCATCGCCTGGGAGTCCGACGACATCATGCTGATCGCGCCGATGTCGTGCAGGATGTCCTCGGCCGCGATCGTCTCGGCGCGGATCCGCGACTCCGCGAAGGCGAGGTCCTCGGGGACCTTGGGGTTTAGGTGGTGGCAGACCATCAGCATGTCCAGGTGCTCGTCCATCGTGTTGACGGTGAACGGCATCGTCGGGTTCGTCGACGAGGGCAGGCAGTTCGGCTCGCCGCAGACCTTGATGATGTCCGGGGCGTGGCCGCCGCCGGCGCCCTCCGTGTGATACGTGTGGATGGTCCGGCCCTTGAAGGCCCGGATCGAGTCCTCCACAAACCCCGCTTCGTTCAGGGTGTCGGTGTGGATCGCGACCTGGACGTCGAGCTCCTCGGCGACGCCGAGCGCGCAGTCGATCGCGGCCGGCGTGGTCCCCCAGTCCTCATGAAGCTTGAGGCCGATCACGCCCGCCTCGATTTGCTCGACCAGCGGCGCCGGCGTCGAGGCGTTCCCCTTGCCGAGGAAGCCGAGGTTGACCGGGAAGCCGTCGGCGGCCTCGAGCATCCGGTGGATGTTCCAGGCGCCGGGGGTGCAGGTGGTCGCGTTCGTGCCGGTGGCGGGGCCGGTGCCGCCGCCGATCAGCGTGGCGACCCCTGCGCTGATCGCCTCCGCCACGAGCTGCGGGCAGATGAGGTGAACGTGGGCGTCGATCGCGGCCGCGGTGACGATGCGCCCCTCGCCGGCGATCACCTCGGTGCCGGCGCCGACCACCATGCCCGCACTGACACCGGCCATGACGTCGGGGTTGCCGGCCTTCCCGATGCCCGCGATGCGGCCGTCGCGGATCCCGATGTCCGCCTTCACGATTCCCCAGTGGTCGAGGATGATCGCGTTGGTGATCACGGTGTCGAGCGCCCCCTCGGCGCGCGTGGCGCGGGCCGACTGACCCATGCCGTCGCGCAGCACCTTGCCGCCGCCGAACTTCGCCTCCTCGCCGGGGGTGGTGAGGTCCCGCTCGATCAGGATGAGGAGGTCGGTGTCGGCGAGCCGGACCCGGTCTCCCGCGGTCGGACCGTAGAGGTCCGCGTACTGCCGCCGCGTCAGCCGGAGCGTCACCGCTCCGCCTCCCACGCCCGCAAGCGCTCGACGTCCGGGGTCGCCGCCCCGTTGCTGAGGCCGTTCAGCCCCCACGCGCGCCGGGCGCCCCCCAGTTCGACGAGCGTCACGTGCTTGGCGTCGCCAGGCTCGAAGCGGACCGCCGTCCCCGCTGGGATGTTGAGCCGCATGCCAAACGCCCGAAGGCGGTCGAAGCGGAGCGCACGGTTCGCCTCGTAGAAGTGGAAGTGCGATCCCACCTGGATCGGCCGGTCCCCGGTGTTGGCGACCGTCAGATCGATCGTCTGCCGGTTCGCGTTGGCGACGACGTCTCCCTGACCCAGGAGGTACTCCCCCGGCACCACGCGGGCCGGCGCCGGCCGCCCGCCGCGCCCGCCGGCGGGCCGGCCGGTCTCGCGCCGGCGCCGTGTCACGCGGCGGGTCGTGCTCGGGCCTCGCCGGCGCGTCGGCTTGCGCATCAGCGGACGGGCCTGTGGATCGTGACCAGCTTGGTGCCGTCGGGGAACGTGCCCTCGACCTGGATCTCGTCGAGCATCTCGGGCACGCCCTCCATGACGTCGGCGCGGGACAGGATGTGGATGCCCGCCTCCATCAGTTCCGCCACCGGCCGGCCGTCGCGGATCCCCTCCAGGATCTCGGCGGTGATCAGCGCGAGCGCCTCGGGGTGGTTCAGCTTCAAGCCGCGGCGCCGCCGCCGCCGGGCAACCTCGGCGGCCGTGAAGATGAGGAGCTTCTCCTGCTCACGCGGCGTCAGGTGCATGCTGGAACTCCCACCGGCGTCGGGGCGCCGGCGCGCCGGGCATTATCACACGCTCAGGTACCCGCTCACCTCGTCCACGTGAAACGCCGCCCGGTCCCCTTCTAGCACGACTCCGCCCTTTTCCATGACGTAAAACCGATCGCAGATCGCGCGCGCGAACTCCAGGTACTGCTCGACGAGGAGGATCGAGCGCGTGCCTTCCCCCTTGATCCGCTCGAGCACGGTGGCGATCTCGTGCACGATCGAGGGCTGGATCCCTTCGGTCGGCTCGTCGAGGAGCAAGAGCTTGGGGTCCGCGATGAGCGCCCGCGCGATCGCGAGCTGCTGCTGCTGCCCGCCGCTCAGGTCCCCGCCGCGCTTGCCGAGCATCTCCGCGAGGGCGGGGAAGAGCGACACGACGTAGTCAAGCGACGCCGGCGCCGGCTGCTTGCGGCGCGCGCCCACCGCGAGGTTCTGCAGGACGGTGAGCCCCGGGAAGATCTCGCGCCCCTGCGGAACGTAGCCGATCCCCAGCCGGGCGCGCTCGTACGGGGGCAGGCGGGTGACGTCCGTTCCGTCGAAGACGATCGTCCCGCGCCGGGCGGGGACGAGGCCCACGACGGCCTTGAGCAGCGTGGTCTTGCCGACGCCGTTTCGCCCCATCACGCACACGACCTGCCCGGCCCCGACGGCCACGCTCAGCTGGTTCAGCACTCGGGTCTCGGCGTACGCGACCTCGATCGCCTCGACCGTTAGCATGGCGTCGTGACGGCGATGCGGCCGCGGCCCAGGTACGCCTCGATGACCCGCTCGTCGGTCTGGACGCGGTCCAGGGAGCCTTCTGAGAGCACGTGGCCCTCGTGCAGGACGGTCACCCGGTGCCCGCCCCGGGCGACCTGTCGGACGAACTCCATGTCGTGCTCGATCAGCATGACCGTGCACGCCGAGTCCTCCACGATCCCCGCCAGGATCTCCACCGTTCGCTCCTTCTCGGCCCGGGTCATCCCGGCGACCGGTTCGTCGAGCAGGAGCAGCGTCGGCGACTGCACGAGCAGCATCGCAATCTCGAGCCACTGCTTCTGGCCGTGCGCGAGCGTCCCCGCGGGCGTCCCGAGGTGGGACAGGAGCCCCACCTGGGCCAGCACGGCGGCGATCCGCTCCCGCTCCGCCGCCGGCGTGCCCGCGAACGTGTTGGCCAGACAGCCCTTCTCCCCCGAGGCGAGGGCCATGTTCTCGAAGACGGTGTGGCGGGGGAAGATGGAGGGCGTCTGGAACTTGCGGCTCACGCCGTGCGCGGCGATCCGGTGCCGGCTCAGGCCGAGCAGGTTGAGGCGGTCTTCGAAGATGACGCGGCCCGCCACCGGCTCGACCTGCCCCGTGAGAACATCGAAGAGCGTCGTCTTGCCCGCCCCGTTGGGCCCGATGAGCAGGCGGATCTTCTCGTCGCGCTCGAGGATGAGGTTGAGGTTCGTGAGCGCCAGGAACCCGTCGAAGGAGACCGTGAGCCCGTCCACGTAGAGCAGGGTGGCCATGCGTCAGATCTTGTCGGAGGGGGGGTACGCCCGCGCGGCCGGTGCCGCCGCGGGCGCGAGGGGGACTCTCCGCGCGAGGACGGCCTTGAGCCGGCTGCCGACCCCGAGGAGTCCCTCGGGAAAGAACATGATCACGGTCACGAACAGACCGCCCAGGATGATCGGCCAGAGGCGAGGGTACGTGCCGGTCAGCACGCTCCGGAGCCAATTGATGGAGACCGCGCCGAGCAGCGCGCCCCAGAGCGTCCCCCGGCCGCCGAAGGCGACCCAGATGACGATCTCCAGCGAGGGCAGCACGCCGATCTGGCTCGGCGTGATGATGCCGACCTGCGGGGCGTAGAGCATCCCGCCGAGGCCGGCGAGGGCGCCGGAGATCGCGAAGACGAGGATCTTGTAGGCGCTCGTGTCGTAGCCGAGGAACTCCAGCCGTCGCTCGTTGTCCCGGATCGCCTGCAGCACCAAGCCGCTCTTCGACTGGACGAGCCAGCGCGCGAGCACGAGAGCCGCGCCCAGCGCAAGGGCGGTGATCAGGTAGAGCACGCGGAGCGTCGCGGGGGCGCTCAGCGAGAAGCCCAGGATGGACTTGAAGTCGGTCAGCCCGTTGGTGCCTCCCAGGCGCATCTCGTTCCTGTTGAACATGAGCCACACGGCGAAGGCGATGGCCTGGGTGAGGATGGCGAAGTACGTGCCCCGGAGCCGGCGGCGGAACGTCAGGAGCCCGATCAGCGCCGCGAGCCCGGCCGGCAGCAGGACCGCGGCGGCGAGCGCGACGGGGGCGGACTTGTACGGCTTCCAGAAGAGCGGGAGCTGGTAGACCTGGTTCCAAACCATGAAGTCCGGGACCGGCTCTCCGTACACCCCCTTGCCGCTTCCCTCGAGCAGCATGTGCATGCCGATCGAGTAGGCGCCGATCCCGAAGAAGATCGCCTGGCCGAGCGACAGCACCCCCGTATAGCCCCAGATGAGATCCATCCCGAGGGCGAGGACGGCCAGCGCCAGGTATTTCCCGAAGAGGTTCAGGTAGTAGTCGGAGACGAAGCCCGAGAGGTTGGCGAGCGGCAGGACGACGACGAAGACGGCGCCGCCGGCGGCCACCCAGAGGAGCTGGGCGTCCCGGGTCCGACCCCCCCCCGTCATCCGAGCCTCAGCCGGCCTCGGCGGCCTCGGTCGCCGCGCGGCCCCGGGAGGGGAAGAGCCCGGTGGGCTTCCACTGGAGGAACCAGATCACGATCGCGAGGACGGCCACCTTGGCATAGATCGCGCCGGCCGTGCCCCCGATGGCCGGCTCGAGGAGCTTGTTGGCGAGGCCGATCCCGAGCGAGGCCACCACAGCGCCGACGAGCTTGCCGACCCCGCCGAGCACGACGACCATGAACGCGTCGACGATATAGGTCTTGCCCACTTCCGGATCGACGGTGCCGATCAGGGCGAGCGCGCACCCGCCGATCCCGGCGAGCCCCGTGCCGAGCGCGAAGGTCAGCGCGTCGATCCTCCGCGTCGAGATGCCGAGGCACGCCGCCATCGACCGGTTCTGCATCACCGCCTGCACCCTCAGCCCGGCATAGGTGTAGCGCAGCAGGAGGTAGAGCGCCGCCAGCGCCCCCAGCGCAAGGATCACGATGAAGATCCGGCTCCAGGGGAAGATCAGCCCCCGGAGGACCTCGACGCCCCCCCGGAACCAGGTTGGCGGATTCACGCTCGTCTGGTCCCCAAAGTAGAGGCGGGCAGACTGCGAGAAGATCATCCCGATGCCCCAGGTGACGATGAGCGTTTCCAGCGGTCGGCCGTAGAGGAACCGGATGATCCCCAGTTCCAGCGCGAGGCCGACCAGCCCGGCCGTCAGGAAGGAGAGCGGGAGCGCGATCACGAAGTAGTAGTCCAGGTGGGCGGCGAAGTGCGTCGCGAAGAGCTCCTGCACCACCCAGGCGGTGTAGGAGCCGACCATCAGCATCTCGCCGTGCGCCATGTTGATGATGCCCATGAGCCCGAAGGTGACGGCGAGCCCCAGGCTCATGATGAGCAGCACGGCGCCCAGGCTCAGGCCGTTGAACAGGTAGCCGACGACGCTCCGGAGGAAGACGAAGGAGTCGATGCTCTGGACCGCGACCTGCATGGTCTGCCTCGTCGCGCGGTCGGCTTCGCGCTCGAGCACGGCCCGGAGCTCGGCCAGCGCCGACTCGGAGCGCAGCCGGCCGAGCGCGCGGGCGGCGTCCGCCCGGGTGGCGGCGACCGGAGCCAGGAGCCTGAGCTTCGCGAGGGCCTCCTCGAGCACCGTCCGGGTGCGCGCGTCGCGTTCCTGCTCGAGGGCCCTCGCGAGCACCGGGACCGCCGTGAGATCGTGGGAACTGCCGAGTTTGAAGGCGGCCGACCGGCGCGCCTCGGGATCGCCCGTGAAGACCTGCAGGCGCTCGAGAATCGCCTGCACCCGTCCGAAGGAGGCTTGCTCGAGCGCGATCGCCTCCTGCCCCTCCCGCGGCACGACCGGCTGCCCGCGACTATCCAGAACCGGCCGGCCGGCCAGGTCCCGGAGCGCGCCGTCGTCGCCGAGGACGGCCACCCCGGTGTTCCAGCGGTAGAGGGCGCCGTCCTTCAGGGCCCGCAGGAGCGGCTCCACGGCCGGGTCGGTCAGCCCGCCGAGCGCGGCGATCGCGGTCGTCTGCGTCGCCGGCGCGGCGAGCTGCCCGGCGATCGCCTCGAAGTCGGGGCCGGCGGCCCCGGGGGCGGCGGCCGCCCCCCGGGGTACGAGGCCTCCGGTCGAGACGAGCAGCGCGACCGCGACGAGCGAGACTACTTCCGTTCGGAGAGCCACACGTGCTTCCCCTCGACCAAGTCGTAGGTGCCCTTTCCTCCGTTGCTCCAGTCGCACTCCCGGCTCGGGTAGGTCACGCTGCTCCACGGCTCGGGGTGCACCCATCCCTTGCTCTTCCAGACCACCTCGAACTGGCCGTCGGGTCGGATCTTGCCGAGGTAGACCGGCTTCCAGGTGTGGTGGTTCTTCGGGTCAACCTTATACTTCCCGACGGGGCTGTCGATCTCGAGCCCCTCGAGGGCCCGGAGCACGGCATCGACGTCGGTCGACTCCGCCTTCGCCACCGCCTTGGCCCAGAGGTGCACGTGCACATACGCGTGCATCATCGGATCGTCGGTGACGCACTGCTTGTCGGGCGTGCCGTGCTTGGCGCACCACGCCTTGTAGGCCTTCACCCACCGCAGATTCTCGGGCGTCCGGAGCGACATGAAGTAATTCCAGGACGCCAGGTGGCCGACCAGCGGCTTGACGTCGAGCGTCTGTAGCTCCACCTCGGCGAAGCTGAACGACATCGTTGGCGTCCGGTCGGCGGTGAGACCCTGGTTGGCCAGTTCCTTGAAGAACGGCACGTTGCTGTCGCCGTTGATCGTGTTAATGACGGCCGCGTCGCCCGCGGCGCCGAAGCTCTTGATCTTGCCGACGATCGTCTGGTAGTCCTGGTGGTGGAACGGCGTGTACTCCTCGGCGATGTCCGACTCCGGGACCTTCTTCACCTTGGTCAGGTAGAGCCGCAGGATCTTGTTCGTCGTGCGTGGATAGACGTAGTCGGAGCCGAGGAGGTAGAACTTGGTCTTGCCGCCGCCCTCGGGGCTCATGAGATAGTCGATCGCCGGGGTCGCCTGCTGGTTGATGGTGGCGCCGGTGTAGATCACGTTCTTCGAGCACTCCTCGCCCTCGTACTGCACAGGGTAGAAGAGCAGACCGTTGTACTTCTCGAACACGGGCAGGACCGACTTGCGGCTCACCGAGGTCCAGCAGCCGAACACCGCGGCGACCTTGTCCTGCAAGAGCAGCTTCTTGGACTTCTCAGCGAACAGGTCCCAGTTGGACGCCGGGTCCTCGACGACCGGCTCGACCTTGCGCCCGAGAACACCGCCGGTCTTGTTGATCTCCTCGATCGCCATGAGGACGATCTCCTTGATCGGTGCCTCGCTGATCGCCATCGTGCCGCTGAGCGAGTGGAGGACACCGACCTTGATCGCCTCCTTCCCGCCCTGCGCCCGGATGACCGCCGGGAAGCCGACGCCGGCGGCGAGGCCGGCGCCGACCGCGGCGGTGCCCTTCAGAAAGTCTCGACGCGTAACCCTAACGGACATTGGCGACTCCTCTCGTGCTGCGTGAGTGGTAGGCGGCCGGCCGGACGCCATTGTCCGCAGCCCGCCGTGGCCAGGAGCAAACGGTGTGCCTCGCGCGGAGCCAGGTCGATCCCTCATCTTTCCGCTGGCTTGGGGACGTGGACGACTGCGGATCGACTGCCGACGCTTTGGGCGCCTGCCTATTCCTTAGGCAGGGCGGGCGGTGGACAGACGGGGCTCCGCGAGGCCCAGCAACCGCAGCCGCTTGCGCAGGGTGTTGCGGTTGATCCCGAGGATCCGCGCCGCCTCGAGCTGGTTTCCACCGGCGGCCGCGAGCACCGCGGCCAAGAGCGGCCGCTCGAGGCGGGCGATGACGGTCCGATGGAGGCGACCGCGCTCGTTGGCGATGAGCACGGGCAGCATCGCGTGCAACGCTTCGCCGATGATCTCTTCCAAGTCCCGCATCGGGCGCCGGCCTACCTGGCGAGCGCCTCGCGGCCCATCGACTCCGCGAGGATCACCGCCTGCGCGACCTCGGCCATCGACCGTCGGCGATTCATCGCCGTGCGCCGGAGGATCCGGAACGCCTCCTCCTCGGAAAGCCCCTGCCGCGTCATGAGCAGGCCCTTGGCGCGCTCGATGAGCTTGCGCGCCTCCAGGCGCTGGCGGAGGTCGCGGATCTCGGCGAAGCGGGCGATCGCCAAGTCGAGCACGGGCGGGAGCTCCTCGGCGCGGAGCGGCTTCAGAAGGTACCCCATCACTCCCGCTCGCCGCGCGCGCTCGATGAGGGCGTCGCCCCGGCGGCGCGCCATGAGGACGATCTCCTTGATCGGTGCCTCGCTGATCGCCATCGTGCCGCTGAGCGAGTGGAGGACACCGACCTTGATCGCCTCCTTCCCGCCCTGCGCCCGGATGACCGCCGGGAAGCCGACGCCGGCGGCGAGGCCGGCGCCGACCGCGGCGGTGCCCTTCAGAAAGTCTCGACGCGTAACCCTAACGGACATTGGCGACTCCTCTCGTGCTGCGTGAGTGGTAGGCGGCCGGCCGGACGCCATTGTCCGCAGCCCGCCGTGGCCAGGAGCAAACGGTGTGCCTCGCGCGGAGCCAGGTCGATCCCTCATCTTTCCGCTGGCTTGGGGACGTGGACGACTGCGGATCGACTGCCGACGCTTTGGGCGCCTGCCTATTCCTTAGGCAGGGCGGGCGGTGGACAGACGGGGCTCCGCGAGGCCCAGCAACCGCAGCCGCTTGCGCAGGGTGTTGCGGTTGATCCCGAGGATCCGCGCCGCCTCGAGCTGGTTTCCACCGGCGGCCGCGAGCACCGCGGCCAAGAGCGGCCGCTCGAGGCGGGCGATGACGGTCCGATGGAGGCGACCGCGCTCGTTGGCGATGAGCACGGGCAGCATCGCGTGCAACGCTTCGCCGATGATCTCTTCCAAGTCCCGCATCGGGCGCCGGCCTACCTGGCGAGCGCCTCGCGGCCCATCGACTCCGCGAGGATCACCGCCTGCGCGACC
This sequence comes from Candidatus Rokuibacteriota bacterium, assembly GCA_003221455.1. Taxonomy (GTDB): domain Bacteria; phylum Methylomirabilota; class Methylomirabilia; order Rokubacteriales; family CSP1-6; genus AR9. The sequence goes on along the minus strand of QHRX01000141.1, from coordinate 9,720 downwards.
TCGGCCATCGACCGTCGGCGATTCATCGCCGTGCGCCGGAGGATCCGGAACGCCTCCTCCTCGGAAAGCCCCTGCCGCGTCATGAGCAGGCCCTTGGCGCGCTCGATGAGCTTGCGCGCCTCCAGGCGCTGGCGGAGGTCGCGGATCTCGGCGAAGCGGGCGATCGCCAAGTCGAGCACGGGCGGGAGCTCCTCGGCGCGGAGCGGCTTCAGAAGGTACCCCATCACTCCCGCTCGCCGCGCGCGCTCGATGAGGGCGTCGCCCCGGCGGCGCGTGAAGAGGACGATCGGACACGGGTCGGCGGCCATCACCGCCGCGGCGGCGTCGATGCCGTCGCCGTCCCGGAGACCCACCGCGAAGACCGCGACGTCCGGCCGCGCCCGGCCCACCACCCCCACCGCCGCGCTCGCGTCCTCGGCGGTCTCGGCGACGGCGCCGCCCGCAGCGACGACGGCCGCCGCGAGGTCGGACCGGGAGGGGCCGTGGTCGTCGAGGATGGCCACGCGCCAGCGCGGGCTCTTCATGCCGATCGATGAGGCAAACCCAATGCCAGGCCGAGCGGCAGGACCACGTCGCGCAAAAACAAGCGCTTAGCCATCCGCGCGACGACGCCGGCCTGCTCATCGGGCGGGCAGGCCGCCTCCTCCGCGATCACCTCACGGCGACGGCGGCCCGGCGAATCGCCCGAAGCGCAGGGCCAGCGTCGGGAGGACCAGCAGGTTGAGCACGGTCGAAGTGACGAGGCCGCCAAGGATCACGATCGCCATGGGCCCCTCGATCTCCCGTCCGGGCGTGCCGCTGCCGACCGCGAGGGGGAGCAAGCCGAGCCCGGTCACGAGGGCCGTCGCCAGCACGGGAACGAGACGCTCGGACGCGCCCCGGAGCGCCGCCTCGCGCCCCCAGGTCAGCCCCTCCACGGCCACGAGATGCTCGAAGTGCGAGACCATCATGATCGAGTTACGCATCGTGATACCGAACAGGGTGACGAAGCCCACGAGCGAGCCCACCGAGAGCCAGCCGCCGGTCACGAACACCGCGATCACGCCGCCGACCAGCGCGAAGGGCAGGTTCGCCAGCACGAGCGTGAGGGTGCGGAAGCTCTTGAACACGAGCCACAGCAGGAGCCCGATCCCGGCGCCCGCGATGGAAGCATGGACCAAGAGCTGGCGCTGGGCCCGGGCGCGCGCCTCCGTCACACCGGCGAAGGCCGGGTAGACGCCGGCGGGAAAGGCCACCTCCGCCCGGATCCGCCGCCGGGCCTCGGCGACGAAGGAGGCCGGGTCCCGGCCGCGGACGTTACAAGTCACCACCTGCCGGCGGCGGGTGGCGAAGTGAAGGACGGAGGAGCGGCCGGTCGCGGGGTAGACGTCGGCCAGCTCCCGCAGGGGGATCCGGAGGCCCGCGTCGTTCCGCAGCAGGAGCCCGCCGACGCTCTCGGGGTCCCGGCGGTCCGCCGGATCGAGGATCACCGTCACGTCGAACACGCGGCTCCCTTCGTAGGTCTGCCCGACCACGGCGCCCTGGTAGCCCGCCTGCACGGCGTCGAGCACGTCGAGCGTCCGGAAGCCGAACTGCTTGAGGCGCTCGGGCCGGAGGCGAACGATCATCTCGGGCGTCCCGGCCGGCGACGCCACCTGGACGTCGACGGCCCCGGCAACCCGGGCCAGGACCCGCGCGATCTCCCGCGCCGTCTCGTCGATCACCCCGAGCTCGTCGCCGAATACGTTGACGACGACCTGGGCCCCCGCCCCCGAGAGCGTCTCTTCGATCCGCTCCGCCAGAAACGTGCGCATTGAGAAATAGACGCCGGGGAACTTCGTCAGGGTGCGGCGGATCTCGTCCTCCACGGCCTCCGCCTCCTCCCCCGACAGGGGCCGGAGGTCCACGTGGATCTCGGTGTAGTTCGTGCCCCACGTGTCGTCCGCCTTCTCGGCCCGCCCGATCTGCTGGGCGACCGACCGGATGTGCGGGCTTCGGAGGAGATCCTCCGCCACCGCCGCGCCGACCCGGAGGGACTCCCGCAAGGACGTGCCCGGCACCGCCGACATATGGACGATGAAGTGGCCCTCTCGGAGATCCGGCAGGAACGAGCCGCCGAAGAACGGGAGCGTCGCCACCGCGCCGAGACAGAGCGCCAGGGCCGCCCCCAGCAGGAGCGTCGGCCGACCCGTCAGCCCCCCCAGGAACCGGCGGTACAGCCGCTTCAGCAGGAGGATGAAGCGCGGCTCCGCCCCGTCGCCGAGCCCGCGGGCCAGGAGCGCCAACGACAGGGCGGGCGTGACCGTCATGGCGACGACCAGCGAGGCGAGCACGGCCAGGATGTACGCGATCCCGAGCGGAGCGAAGAGGCGCCCCTGGAGTCCCGACAGCGTCAGCACCGGCACAAACACGAGGGCGACGACGAACGTCGCGTAGACGACCGCGCTCCGGACCTCCAGCGACGCCTCCAGCACCACCTCGAACGCGGGCCGCGGCGCGCCCCGTGCCTGGTTCTCGCGCAGCCGGCGGAAGATGTTCTCGACGTCGATGATCGCGTCGTCGACGACCTCGCCGATGGCGATGGCGAGCCCCCCGAGCGTCAGCGTATTGAGCGTGAGACCCAAGCGGTCGAGCACGATGACCGCCCCCAGCAGGGAGAGGGGGATCGCCGTCAGCGAGATGAACGCCGTGCGCAGGTCGAAGAGGAAGACGAAGAGGACGACCGCGACGAGGACGCCGCCGAGGAGCAGCGATTGCATGACGTTGTCGATGGCGGTCTGCACGAAGCTGGCGGGCCGGAAGAGCGCCGGGTGGAGCGTCATGCGCTCGCTCGCGAAGGCGGGCGCCATCTCGTCGAGCGCGCGCTCCACGGCCTCGGTGACCTCCTCGGTGTTCTCGCCGAACTGGCTCGACAGCACGAGCAGCACGCCGGGGTGGCCGTCGATGGCGCCGTCGCCGACCTTCGGCTCCGGAGCGTTCAGGACGTTCGCCACGTCGCGCAGCCGCACGACCGCGCCCTCGCGGTGCGCCAGGACCGCCTCGCCGAGCTCGGTGGGGGTGAGGCGCTGGCCCTCGGTCCGGAGGACGATGCGTTGGGCCTCGGTTTCCACGAATCCGGCGCCGCGCACCCCGGTCGCGCGCCGGGCGGCCGCGAGCACATCGTCGATCGCGAGGCCGTAGCCGAGCAGCCGTTCGGGGCGCACCTGGACCTGCATCTGGCGCACCTCGCCGCCGAACACGACGACCTTGGCGATGCCCGGCACTCCGAGCAGCCGCGGCCTGAGCGTCCAGTCGGCGAACGTGCGGAGATCCATCAGGGAGCGCGCCTGCGACGTGAGCCCGATGACGAGGACCAGGCTCGCGGCCGACGTGGACGGCACCATCGCGGGCGCGTGGACACCCTGCGGCAGCTGCCCGGCCAGGGTCGCGAGCCGCTCGCCGACCAGCTGGCGAGCCTGGAGGATCCGGGTTCCTTCCCGGAAGGTCGCGGTGACGACCGCGAGCCCCTGGATCGACTCCGACCGGATCGTCTCGAGGCCCCCCACCCCGTTCACGGCGGCCTCAATCGGGCGAGTGACGAGCGCCTCCACCTCCTCGGGAGACAGTCCGGACGCCTCGGTCTGGATGACCACCTGGGGCGGCGCGAACTCGGGGAAGACGTCGCGCCTGGCCGTCGAGGCGGCGTAGAGGCCGTAGCCGATGGCCAGGAAGGCGAGCGCGAGCACGATGCCACGAAAGCGGAGCGAGCGCGCGACGATGGTCCTGAGCATCAGCGGCGGCTACCGGCCGTACTCCTCCGTGTCCTCGAGCTTGATCTGCGACTTGAACTCCTCTGAGAGCAGGGTCTGGGCGCCGTCCACGACGACCCGATCGCCGGGGCCGACGCCCGAGGCCGCGAACCAGCCGCCCGGCGTGGGGGCGTCGAGGTTCACCACCTGCCGCCGGAAGCGCGGCTCGCCGAGCTGGACGTACACCCAGGCTCGGCCCTCGGACCGCACGACGGCCGTGCGCGGGATCACGACGCCCGCCCGCGTCGGCCCAGGGATCGGTATGTAGGCGGTGATCGCGGCGCCGGGCCGCAGTGGGAAGCCCGTGCTTCCGACCCGGAAGAGCACGGTCTGCCCCCGCGTCGTTGGGTCCGCCGCCGCGGCGAGCGCGACCCGCTCGCCGCCGAGCGGCCTCCCCTCGTGGCCGAAGACGACGATCCGCGCCCGCGGGGACATCTCCTCGACGCTCTGGCCCGCCGCGAGGTAGACGCGGGCGAGGAGGCGATCGAAGCGGGCCACGCGGAGCAGCGGCTGGCCGCTCTCGACCGTCTCCCCGGGCTGGACCGGTACCTCCACTACCTCGCCGCCGTGTGCGACCGCGAGGGGCCGGGAGCCCGTCGCTCCGCTCCGCGCCGTGAGCGAGGCGTCGATCAGCCCGACCGCCTCGGTCAGGGCGTGGAGCCGGGCCTCCTCGCCGCGAACCCGCGCCTCGGCCTCCTGCAGGCTCCGGTCGGAGACGATCTTCCCCTCGGCGTTGAGCGTCCGGGCGCGCTCGAGCGCGGCCCGCGCCGCCACCAGCGAGGCCGTGACGGCCTCGAGGTCGGCCCGGGCGGCAGCCAGCCGCGCCGCGAGGTCGACCCGCTCGACGGGCGCCAGACGCGGCTCGAGCTGGCCCACGACCTGGCCGTCGGCCACGGTCGCACCGATGCCGGGCCACGCCCGCCCCGGGGGCGGGGCGAGCCGACCGGCCACGGGCGCGCGTAGCGTGAACGAGCGCGAGGGATCCGCCTCGAGCGACCCGTAGGCCGTGACCTCCGGCTGGAGTGCGGCCGGCTGGAGGGCTTCCGTCCGGAGCCCGATCCGCCGCTGCGCTTCGGCGTCGAGCGTGACGACGACCTCGTCGCCCGCCCGCCGCGCCGTCCGCGAGGGCACCTGGACCGCCAGCCCGCGCTCGCGAGAGGGCGCGGCGCGACCACCACCGAAGATCCACACGAGGAGGGCGCCGCCGCCCGCGACCGCCGCCACGCCGGCGGTCCACCAGAACGGGCGCCGGGTCATCCCCCGGCCTTCACCGGTCCACCCGGGGACGCGCCGACGGCGGCTCGGGCGGCGCCGCGTCCCCGAGCGGCCGCTGCACAGCGTCCTCGAGCGCCCCCGCCGCCGCGTGTGCCCGTCGCAACGCGTCGAGCCGGGCGCGGGCCGCCAGGGCCCGCCCGAGCCGGGCGCCGACCAGCGTGAGCCGGTCGGACTCGCCGAGCTCGAGCGCGCGGGCGGCCGCCTGCTCGCGGGCCCCCTGGGCCGCGAGGGCCGCCTCCGCCTCGCGGGCCTCGGCCAGCACCGCTCCGTAGCGGTCGAGGGCCCGCTCGATGTCACCGATCGCGGCCGACTGGATCGCGAGGAACCGGGCGGACAGCTCGCGGCGACGACCCTCGGCCTCGGCGATGGGGCCCTCGTTTCGGTTGAGGATGGGCAGCGTGAGAGAGACGCCGACCGAGAACTTGTTGTCCCCCTGGTCGAACTTGTAGCCGGGGCCGATCTGCAGATCGGGGTACTGCCGGGCCAGCTCGAGCCGGAGCTGCGCCTCGGCCGCCGCGTACTCGGCCAGCGCCCGGCGAACGTCGGCCCGGTTGACGAGCCCCTGTCGCTGGAGCTCCGCCGGCGAGGCGGGCGGAGCCGCCGGCACCCCATCGAGCTCGGGCCCGACGAGCCGGACTCCGTCGAGCGCAGCTGGCGGGAGACCCAGTGCGTGGGCCAAGCTCGCACGGCTCTCCGCGAGGCGGGTCTGGGCCGTGCGGGCCGCGAGGTGGGTGCTCGCGAGCTCGGCCTGCGCTAGGTCGACGTCCGGACGCGACACGTCGCCGGCCGCGAGCCGCTTCTCCATGACCGCGACGGACTCCGCCCGAGTGCCGTCCTCGGCCTCGAACAACTCGAGCTCCCGGCGGGCGAAGAGGTGCTCGGCCAAGGTCGCCCGCACCTGGCTCCGCACGCGCCAGACCACGTCCGCCAGCTCGAGGCGGGCCGCTTCGGTCAGGTGCTCGGCCCGCTCGATCCGGTAGCCGCGCTTGCCCGCGGTTTCGATCGGGATGGCGATGGCGACGTTGGCGAGCCAGGGCGAGGTGCCCGCGGTAACGAGGCTGTCGGCGTTGTACTCTGGGCCGAGGAAGACGACCGGGTTCGGGCGGCCGCCCGCGGTGACGATCCCCCCCTCGGCCACCTCGACCCGCGCCCGCGCGACGTCGAGGTCGGGGTGGAAGTAGAACGCGACGAGCGTGAGCGCGGCAAGGTCGAGCGTTCCCGACGCCCGCGTCGCCGCGCCCGGGAGGTTGGCGGCGAGGTAGGCGCGAAGGCCGGGATCGTCGAGGCGGCGCGCGCGGAACGCGGCCGCGACCGTCGCGGGTTCGATGGGCCGCGGGGTCCACACCGCGCATCCCGCGAGGAGCGCCGCCGGCGCAAGGAGTGCCCATCCCCCCAGGCCACACGCCGCGCGCCGCATCGGGTCCGGGAGGGGGTCTCCGCTACACCGGGTCGATCGGAGGGATGGCGGCGAGCGCGCCGGCGCGGTGGGCCCGCGCGAAGAGCTGCTCGAGCGCCCGCCGCCCTTCGGAGCCGAGCGAGAGCGTCAGGTCATTCACGTACATGAGGACGAACTGCCGGCAGGTGTCCTTGTCGATACCGCGCCCGTAGCGCATCGCGTACGCGAGGGCCTCGTCGACGTGGGCGTGCGCCCAGCCGATGGAGTCCCGGAGGGCCTGGGAGAGCGCCTGGTGCATCGGGACGCCGAGCGCGCGCCGCACGACGTTGACCCCGAGGGGCAGCGGCAGCCCCGTCTCGCGTTCCCAGGCCTGACCCAGGTCGAGCACCTTTCGGAGCCCGAGCGTCGCGTAGGTGATCTGTCCCTCGTGGATCAGGAGCCCGAGGTCCGCGCGCCCGTCGAGCACGGCGTGGGGGATCTTGTCGAACTCGACGACGACGGTCGGCGGTGTGCCGCAGAACAGGCGGAGGAGCAGCGCTGCCGTCGTGTGAGCCCCGGGGATCGCGACGACACGGCTCCCGACATCGCGCGGGTCGATGGCGTCGCGCGCCACCAGAATCGGCCCGTACCCCTTCCCCATCGAGGCGCCGGGGTCCATGAGCCGATAGCGATCGGCGACGATGGCGTAGGTCGCGGCCGAGACCGCGGTCACCTCGAGCTCCCCCGTTCGCGCGCGCTGGTTCAGGGACTCGATGTCCTCGAGGACGTGGGCGATCTCGACGCCCGGGATCCGCACCTTCCCCGCCGTCAGCGCGTAGAACATGAACGCGTCGTCGGGATCGGGGCTGTGGCCGATTCGGATCAGCGCCATCGGGTCTCCTCGGGCGCTCGCCGGCTGTGGACGGCGCGCCGGCCGGCCGCACGCCGCCGCGGCGCCCCAAGAGGCTATCACGTTTTCCAGTGATCCTTCACCCGGACCGCCTCCTCCGCGCCGGGCCACGGCGGGATCGTCACGATCACGAACCGGAGCGGCTGCTCGACGTCGACGACCTCCTCCCGCGTCCCCTGTCGGCGCCACACCTGCCCCCGGCCGCCGAGGACGTACCAGATCTCCTCGACGGTCTGGTGCCGCACCGCGAGCGAAGTACGGCCGGGCGGGAGCGTGCAGTGGACGACGCTGCCGCCGCGCACGGCGCCGAGCAGCCGGATCTCCGATCCATCCGGGGCGAGCGCGTCAGCGACGCGGCCGGCGCGGGCCGTCTGGAAGTCGGGCGGGTCGCTACGGTCCATCGGCGCCCCCTCCTCGGGCGGCCAGCGGACGAGCCGGGCGTTGCGCCGGCCGCCGGCGGCGGCTAGGATCGGGCCTCACCGGGCGCACGCGCACCGAGGAGGCTCTGCCATGTATCAGGTCTACGCGCTCAAGTATGGCGAGCGGGACACGACCGCCTGTCAGTTCTTCTACCGGGAGCCGTCGCACGAGCCGCTCACGCTCCACTTCTACGTCTGGTTGATCCTGGGCGGTCCCCATCCGGTGCTCGTCGACGCCGGCTGCCCCGAAGAGGACGCGACCGCGCGCGGCCTCCGGAACTACGTGAGCCCGGCGGCCATGGTGGAGCGGGCGGGCGTCCGGCCCGCCGACGTCGGGACCGTGCTGGTCTCGCACCTGCACTGGGACCACTGGACCGGCCACCGGCTCTTTCCCGCGGCCGAGTTCTGGATCCAGCAGGACGAGGTCGCGTTCTGGACAGGGCCCGTCGCCCGTTTCGACGTCTACCGACAGCTCGCGAACGCGGCGGCGCTCGGGGAGTTGGTCCGGCTGAGCTATGGGGGTCGCGTGCGCCTCGTCGCGGGCGAACGCCCGGTGCTGCCCGGCCTCCGCGTGCACTGGGTGGGCGGCCACACCGCGGGCCTCCAGATCGTCTCGGTCGAGACGGCGAAGGGGACGGTCGTCCTCACCTCCGACGCCTCGCACTTCTACCGCAACGTCGAGCGGCGGCAGCCGACCCAGATCATCACGAGCCTGCCCCAGATGCTGGCGGCCTTCGAGACGATCCAGGCGTTGGCCGGCGCGTCGGGCCTGATCGTCCCCGGCCACGATCCGGAGGTCGCCAGCCGCTTCGTAGCGGTTGAGCCCGGGATCATCCGCCTCGCGTGACCGGCGGACCGCTCGCGGCAGCCCGGCTACGGGAGGGCGGTGAGGCCGCGGGCTCGGTCGATGTCGTGCAGGCGTCGCTTGACGCTCGCCAGTTCCAGCATGTTGAGGATCAGCCGGAGCTGCTCGAGGTTGAGCGGCTTGCGGAGGAAGTCGAGCGCGCCGAGGCGAAGGCACGTTGCCGCTTCCCCCTCGCCCGCTCCCGAGACGACGACGACCGGGATCCGCAGCTGCTGCCTTGCGAGCGTGTCCAGGAAGTGGACGCCGCTCATGCCGGGCAGGCCGAGGTCGAGCAGGATGGCATCGGGCTGGTCCTGGGCCAGGTACGTCAGCGCCTCCTCGGCGCTCGGGAGGATGCAGGTCGCGCCGTCGTGCGCCTCGGTGAGGTCGGCGAGGCCCCCCGCCAGGCTCGGGTCGTCCTCGACGATCATGATCCAGAGCTTGCGGCGTAGGAAGAGGCTCTCGACCGCGTTCGAGATGCGGTGGAAGTCAGCGCGCGCGAGGTTGATGAACGCGAACGCGCCGCCGTCGGGATCCGTCCGGATGGCCACGGCCGTGACCGCGAACCGGGCGCCGCCGGTCGGGAGCTCGAACTCGAGGCGCACGATCGCGGGCGCGGCGATCCGCGCCTCGCAAATCTTGATCCCGAACGGGCTCAGGTTGGCGGCTTCGCCGACCCAGGATTTCCCGCTGGCCTCGACCACCCGCACCGCAAAGGGCTCCTCGATCCGTGGCGAGCGTCGACTGTTGACGGCGTCTTCCGCGCGGGGGATCACGGCGTCACGTGAGGGCCGGCGCCTCGGCGAGCGAGCCGTGCCCGGCGAATGCGGGCTGGCGCTCCAGGAACGCGAGCCCGACGTCGCCGTTGGCGTGACGGACCGTCGCCATGCATCTGATCGGGGCCGCGGCCAGGTCCAGCTCGACCGTGTAGGAACGATCGACGTGGAGCATCGACTTCGCACGCGGTGAGAGCGTCAATCTGAGGCCGCCCGGGCTCGCGTCGACCGCACGCGCCACGACGAAGACCCCCTCACCGAGCCAGACACGGACGGGCCACGACACGGCGCCGCGATCCTCGTCTCGACGTTCGCGCACGCTCGCCTCCACTCGCGGAAAGAATGTCACCGGCT
>QHRX01000140.1 GCA_003221455.1 Candidatus Rokuibacteriota bacterium | reverse complement strand
GAGCGTCACCCTCGTCGTGGACTTCGCCTGCGCCGACCCAGTCCGCGACCTCCTGATCCGGGACGATCTCTTCGACGTCCTCGGTGCCGACTACCACACGCTCGCCCGAATCGAGGCCCCGGGTTTCAGCGGGCAGTTCGCCTTCACGCCCGAGACGCGCCAGACGCGCGTGGCGGTCGGCGGCGCCGGCGGCGGCGGGACGGTGAGCTTCTTCCTGCTCGGTATCGAGCACATCCTGAGCGGCTACGACCACTTGCTCTTCCTCCTCGGGCTCCTCCTGCGCGGCGGCGGCTGGTTCTCGCTCGCGAAGATCATCACCGCCTTCACCCTCGCCCACAGCGTCACGCTCGCGCTCGCCGTGCTCAACCTGGTCGTGCTGCCGGACCGGCTCGTCGAGGCCGTCATCGCGCTGTCGATCGCCTTCGTGGCCGCCGAGAATCTCTTCCTGAGTCCCGTCGTCTCGCGCCGGTGGCTCGTGAGCTTCTGCTTCGGCCTGGTCCACGGCTTCGGCTTCTCGGCGGCGCTCCGCGAGCTCGGGCTGCCCTCGCACGGGCTCCTCCTCTCGCTCTTCGGCTTCAACGCGGGCGTGGAGGCGGGCCAGGCGCTGGTGGTGGCCGTCGTCCTGCCGCTGATCGTCGTCCTGCGCCGGAGCCGCTGGGAGAAATGGATGGTCTGGAGCTCGTCCTTGGCGATCCTGTTGGTCGGCCTCGTCCTGTTCGTGGAGCGGGCCTTCCTCTAGAACCGCGGTCGTGCGCGATGCCCCGCCGGCTTGCCTCCGCGCGGGTCGCGGCTCGCCATGTACTCATTGGGATGCTCTCTCCGCCTGAATCGGCCGCACGGTCAATATGATGTCAACGTGGTCGAGCGCCGTTTACGGAGAGGAGGGGCCGTGCGGGGAGATACCGAGGTGGTCGCAAGTCTACGGCTGCCTCATCTCCCGCTTCATGATGAAACGTCGCAGATCTTTCCCTACGACCCGCTAGGAGATAATTCATGTCGTAGGGAAACAGCCGAGCACCCCCGGATGGCCGAGGCACCGGAGGATGCCCGCGAGCCCCGCGACGGAAGCGAACAAAAGGCCGACGGACGGCCTCCAAGTAGTGAATATGTCGAGTCTGTCGGAGTATAGTATCGGCGTGATCCGTTCGAGCCTGCGCGTCACGAAGCGGACGCCGCGGGCCCGCCAGGGCCTGGTCGTCGCCGAGCACCCGATTGGCGCCGAGGTCGGCGCCGCCATCCTCGCGCGCGGCGGCAACGCGGTCGACGCCGCGGTCGCGACGGCCTTCGCGATGACTGTCGTCGAGCCCTTCATGAGCACGATCGCGGGCGGGGGCACCATGCTTCTCTCCCTCGCCGGCCCCGGCGAGGTCGTCGCCCTCGACTTCAACGTCTGCGCGCCGGCCGCCTGCCACGAGCGGGTCTATCGCCTGGCCCCGGGCCGGAGCGAGGGGGCGCTCTTCACCTGGCATCGCGTCGAGGACGACCAGAACCTCTATGGTCACCGGTCGGTCGCGGTCCCGGGCTCGGTGGCGGGGCTCACGCTCGCGCTTGAGCGCTACGGCAGCATGGATCTCGGGACGGTGTTGGCCCCGGCGATCCGGCTCGCCCGCGAGGGCATCGTCGCCGACTGGTATCTCGCCCTCACCGCCGCGAAGTTCCAGGAGGAGCTCTCGGCGTTCCCCGAGGCGGCGCGGACCTATTTCCGGGACGGCCGGTGGGTCTACCGCCCGCCCGGGATGGAGCCGGGCGACCGCATCCGCTCCCCCGACCTGGCGCGAAGCCTCGAGCTGATCGCCCGCGACGGCGCCGGCGCCTTCTACAAGGGGCCGCTCGGCCAGGCGCTCGCCGCGGAGATGCGCGCGCACGGCGGCTTCCTCACCGCCGAGGACCTGGCGAACTACGCCGTCCGCGTGACCCCGCCGCTCCGCGGCAGCTACCGCGGCCTCGAGCTCGCCGTCTCGCCGGGCGCGACCGGCGGGATCACCGCCCTCGAGATCCTGAACATCCTCGAGACGTTTCCCCGGTCGGGCGTGGGCTGGCGCACAGCCGAGGGCCTTCACCGGCGGGCCCAGGCGGTCGCGCAGGCCTTCGCCGACCGCTTCCAGTACCTCGGCGATCCCGAGCGCGTCCGGGCGCCCTGGGACCGTCTGGCCTCCAAGGCCTACGCGCGCGAGGTGGCGGCCGGGCTCGCCCGCCGGCGCGGTCGCCGGCCCGGGCCGTCGCCCGATTGCACGACCCACGTCGGCGTCGTCGATCGGGCGCGCAACATGGTGGCGCTCACCCACACCGCGGTCTCGCTCTTCGGCGCACGGGTCGTCGTGCCCGACACCGGCATCCTCTTGAACAACGGGATGATCTGGTTCGACCCCGAGCCGGGTCGGCCCAACTCGATCGCCCCCGGCAAGCGCGCGCTCGTGAACATGACGCCCCTCCTCGCCTTCCGCCGGGGCCGGCCGTACCTGACGCTCGGCGCGCCGGGCGGCCGGAAGATCGTCTCGGCGGTTCCGCAGGTGCTGGCGACGCTCGTCGACACGGGCTGCTCGCTCCAGGCGGCGGTCGAGGCCCCGCGGCTCCACGACGAGGGCGACGGCCTCTTGGTCGACGACCGGGTCGGCGAGCGGTGCCTGGCCGGGCTCGGCCGGCGGGGGCACCGCGTGACGCCGCTCGAGGAGAGCTACTCGACGATCTACTTCGCGAAGCCGGTCGCGATCCGCAGCACCGCGGCCGGGCTCGAGGCCGGCCTCGACCCCCTGCGCCCGGCCGCGGCGGCCGGCGCCTAGCCTCCGGGAGGAGACCCCATGACCGCGCCCGAAGAGAAGGTCATCGCAAGCTGGACGTACAAGAAAGGCGTGCTCGACGCCAAGACCGCGTCCCTCTGCTACCTGGCGGCGAACCTGGCCGTCGGCAACACCCACTGAGCGAAGCGCGACCTGGCAGGTGCCAGGCGAGCCGGGGCGACCGAGGACGAGGTCCGCGAGGCGATCAGCTTCGCGATCCGCGCCAACGCGGCGAAGGCCCACGCCGACATCCTCGCCGTGTACACCGCGTAGTGGCCGACGACGGCGTCCTCCTCTACGCCGTCGCGGGCTGCCTCTTCCGCGTCCCGGACGGTGTCCAGCCGCCCAAGGCCGGCTCGCGCTTCTTCCAGCGGCACCTCCGCGTGAGTCCGGGCGAGCGCGTACTCGAGATCGGCGCCGGCTTCGGGCTCACCGCGGTCCTGGCGGCCCGGGCCGGCGCGCGCGTGGTGGCGACCGACGTGCTGCCGGCGGCGGTCGCCGCGGTCCGGCAGAACGCCCTCCTGAACGGCGTCGCCGTCGACCCGCGGCTCGGCGACGGCTACGCGCCCGTCGCGGGCGAGCGCTTCGACCTCATCTGCTCGAACCCGCCCCAGATGCCGACGCCGCCCGGGCGCGACCGCGACGATCCGCTCGCCGCCGCCGACAACGGCGGCGTCGACGGCTGGGAGATCCTCGACCGCGTGATCGCGGGCGCCCGCGCCCACCTCGAGCCGCGCGGCCGGCTCGCCTTCACGATCTTCGGCTTTCTCGGCCGGAAGGCCGCGCTCGCGAAGGTGGAGGCGGCGGGGCTCTCGCCGGAGGTGGTCGCCAGCGAGACCGAGGCCTTTCCCCGGATCGGCTACGAGCGGCTCGACCACATCCGCGCCCTCGACGCCGAGGGCGCACTGCCCCCGCGGGACCCGCCGCGCTCGGTCGAGCGTCTCCTGATCCAGGGAACCGCGCGGGACTGACGTGCGACGGCTCATCGTGAACGCGGACGACTTCGGGCTCACGCGCGGCGTGAGCGAGGGCATCCTCGCCGCCCACCGCCACGGGATCGTGACGAGCACGACGGTGCTCGTCACCCTGCCGGTCGCGCCGGACCTCCGTGACCGCCTCGTCCGGTCGGGCATGGGGATCGGGCTTCACGTGAACCTCACGCTCGGCCGGCCGCTCACGCGCGCCTCTTCGCTCGTGGGTCGGGACGGACGCTTCGTGCGCGACCCGCGCCTGGCCGCCGGGCGCGCCCGCGCGTCGGACGTCGAGGCCGAGGTGCGGGCCCAGCTCAGGGCCTTCGCGCGCCTCTTCGGCCGCGGGCCGACCCATCTCGACACCCATCACCATGTCGGGCTCTGGCCGCCGGTCGGCCCGATCGTGCGCGGGATCGCGCGGGAGCGGGGGCTCTCCGTGCGGAGCCAGACCGAGACGGCGCGCGCCGCCGCGCGCCTGGCCGGGCTCCGGACGCCCGACCACTTCTTTGGGGAGTCGGGCCCGGAGGCCTACTGGACTCTCGCGCGGACGCTCGGCCGCCTGCGCGGGCTCCCCCTGGGTAGCTCCGAGTTCATGACCCACCCCGGCTACTTCGACGACGAGCTCGCCTCCAGTCGGTACGGGCGCCAGCGCGAGCAGGAGCTCGTCGGCGTCGGATCGTCCGGCGCCCGCGCGGCCGCCGCGGCGCTCGGGATCCGCCTCGTCGACTTCGGCGACCTCGGGTAGGCGGCGAGGGGGGGGAGCTCAGGCCCCCGGGGCGAGCGTCGCCGGGCGCCCGATGGTCGGCGGGAAGACGAGCTCCGCGATCGCCCCCGCCGCGTCCGAGCGGTTCGTCAGGCTCAGCTGCGCCCCGTGGGCCTGGGCGAGCTCCTGGCAGATCGAGAGCCCGAGCCCGAGGCCCGCCGGCTTCGTCGTGACGAACGGCTCGAAGAGGGACTCACTCAGCGCGGGGTCGAGCCCCGCGCCCTCGTCGATGACCTGCACCCGGGCCCGCGCGCCGTCCGGCCAGGCGCGGACCGAGATGCGCCCGCCCGGCGGCGTGGCCTCCATCGCGTTTCGCAGCAGGTTCTGGAAGAGCGGCACCAGCTGGTCGACGTCCCCCGCCACCGGCGGGACGTCGGGGGCCACCTCGAGGACCAGCTTCAGGCCCTGCTGCTCCGCCACCGGCGCCAGCATCGACACGATGTCGGCCAGCACCGTGTGGAGGGCGATTGGATGCGCCGGCCGCGTCGTGTCCGGGGCGAGGGCGCGGAGCCGCTCGGCGAGCTTGACGATCCGGGCGACCTCGGCGGGAACGACGCGCACGATGAGGTCCCGGTAGTCGGGATCGTCGAGGCGCTCGGCCATGAGCGAGACCAGGTTCGAGATCGTCGTCAGCGGCGTACGGATCTCGTGGGCCAGGCCCGCGTAGACGCGGGCGAGCCGCGCGAGGTGGGCGAGCCGTTCCGCCTCGCGCTGGAGCAGGAGCTGCTGGGCGTGGAGCGCGGCGGCCTCGACGGCCATCGACGCCACCTCGGCGAGGTCCTCGAGGAAGTGGAGCGCCGGCGCCAGGTACGCCTCTCCGCTCCGCCGCGGCCCGAGGAGGACCACCCCGAGGCGCTGGCCCGCGCGCCCGAGCCCGACCCACACCTCGACCCCGGTCAGGCGCAGGATCTCCTCGACCTCGCGGCTCCGGTCGTCATGGTCGGGCGCCTCGCCGAGCAGCCGCACGGCCGGCACCGGGCCCGGCATCGCCCACGCCAGCGTCGCCACGGCCTCGAGGCTCCGTCCGTCGCCGGGCAGGCTCGCGAGCGTGATCGGCACGCCCCCTCCGTCGGGGGCCTCGGTCAGAATCATCACCGTCTCCGGTACCAGCGTCGACTCGAGGATCCGCCGGAGCTCGGCCGTGACGCCGTGGATCGTGAGGAAACGGAAGAGGCCCCGCGCCGCTTCCTGCAGGGCGCGGTCGAGGTCCGGACGGCCCCGGAGGAGGTAGGCGTCGACCAGCCGGGCCAGGCGCGGCGCCACCGGCGCCGACAGACAGAGGGCTGTCACCGCGAGCAGGATGAAGGCCCCGACCGGCAGGGCGACCCGGCCTGTGGGGATGGAGAGCGTCAGCAGGAGGAGACCCCACACCGCGGCCCACGCGAGCGCGATCGCTGCGGCGAAGGCCACACTCCGGTGGATGACCATCCGGAGGTCGAGCAGGCGGTGGCGGATGATCGCGTGGCCGACCAGAAGGACGAGCGGGAGCAGGAAGTAGGGGCCGAGCACGCTGTAGCTCGAGCGCCCGGTGAGGAGCGGGACGAGCAGGTTCGTCGTGACGGCGCCGGCCGTCGCGATCCCGAGGCCGATGGCGAGATAGTAGAGCTGGGCGCGCTGGAGGCCCCGGGCCCCGCGCCACTTCGCGAGGAACACGCCCAGGCCGACGACCGAGGCTGCCAGGAAGTAGGCCGCGAACGCGGGGTAGAGCGGGCCTGAGGTCCGGTGGAAGGGGGTTGCGAGCCGGCTGTCGGCCTGGATGACGAGACGCGTCGTCAGGGAGGTCAGGGCCAGCAGCCCTCCGAGCCCCCAGGCGGTGCCCCGGACCCCCCACGGGGGCCAGCGACCGGGGGTCGGGTACGCCCAGGCGAAGGAGAGGAAGGCAGCCGGCACGATGCTCGCGCTGGCGAACGTGAACCGTCCCCAGGTTTGCGGCAGCCCGCCTTCCGCCAGGCCGCCGATGCCGAGGACCCAGCCGGCCAGGCCCAGGGTGAAGAGCGCGAATGAGCGGTTGACGGGTTTGTCGCGGCCCCCCTTGAGCACCAGGAGCGCGAGCCCGGCGAGCGCCGCGCCGAGCAGCCAAAATGCGGAGAATAGCACGTGAATACTCGGGGGCGGGGAGGCAAGCTCCCCACTCTTGGATTCTACCGTAGGGGCCGACCACCCCGCGAAGGCTTCGGACGCCCCCGAAACTAGCCGTTGACTGCCGGCCTGATCTGTTGCATATCTCGATCTTCGGGCGTTTCCTCTGCCGTGAACCCAGGGGGCCCGGCCGGGCTCCCCCAGTAGAAGGAACGGTTCGGATGCCGTTCGCGCCTGACGTACCCCCCGTCGGGGGGGGAGTAGCCTCCACGCCCCATCCCTGTGCGCGGTCGCGTCGTGCCGGGCTCGCCTGGCCCGACGACCGGCTCCACGGATCCATCGACTTTTCCCTCGCCCGGGGCATCGGGACGTTCGACGCCGCCTTCCGACTGGTCCACGACCAGTACGTCTGGCGGGACTACATGAAGCCCCGACCCTCAGGACGCCGGCTGTCGGTCCACCACGCGCTCCCCACGACCAAGGTGTTCGTGGCTCACGCGGGCTGCGATGTCGTCGGAACGGTGACGCTCATCCAGGATTCGCTGATCGGGCTCCCGATGGACGACCTCTACCGGGCGGAGCTCGCCCTGCTTCGCGAGGACGGGCGCTTGGTCGCCGAGGTCTCGGCACTCGCCCTGCATCCCGACCACCGGGCCGCCGGCGCCGGCATCCTGCTGCGCCTCAACCGCATGCTCGTGATCTACGCCGCCGAGGTCGCCCGCCTCGACGACCTCTGTATCGTCGTCAATCCCCGGCACGCCGGCTTCTATCATCGGTTCCTCGAGTTCGAGCGGTTCGGCCGGCTGACGACCTTCGCCAAAGTCAACGGGGCCCCGGCCGCGGCACTCCGGCTCGACCTGCGCTTCGTCCGGGACGTGATCGACCGGGTGCAGGCCGCCGGCGAGGGCGGACGGGACCGGCTTCACGACTTTCTTTTCGGCCCCGACAACTACCAGCAGGTGATGGACCGGCTCCTCCGAAACCTCTGTGAGCCTGCCCTGACCCGCGAGTGGTTCTCGTACTTCTTCCCCGATGAGGCGGCCCTCGACGGCGTCGAGCCGTCGGCGGGCCTCGAGCGGCTGCGCGCCTTCTCGCGCGCAGGGCCGCCTGGATGAGAGCCGTCATCGGCGTCGATGTCGGAGGCACGACGAGCGTGGCCGGTCTCGTCGCCTCCGACGGCGCCGTGCTGGCCGAAGCGAGCGCGCCGACCCACCACCGCGGACCCGGGACCGCCGTCGAGACCCTCGTCGAGCTGATCGAGTCGGTCCGGGGGCGCGCCCGCGAAGAGAAGCTGGAGCTCCTCGGGATCGGTCTCGGCGTGCCCGCGGTCGTCGACCCGTCGGGCGGCCGGATCGGCGGCGAAGCGCTCCACGTGCCGGAGCTCGCCGGGCGGGCCCTCGGCCCCTGGCTCGCCGAGCGCTTCGGGCTTCCCACCTTCGTCGACAACGACGTCAACGCGCTCGCCCTCGCGGAGTGGACCTTCGGCGCCGGACACGGCGTGCGCTCCCTCGTCGTGCTGGCCCTCGGCACGGGTCTCGGCGCCGGCATCGTCCTGGACGGCCAGCTGGTCCGGGGCGCGGAGGGCTTCGGGGGTGAGCTCGGCCACTCGCCGGTGAAGTTCGACGGGCGGCCGTGCTGGTGCGGGGGGCGGGGGTGCCTGGCCGTGTACGCGAGCGGCCGGGGGATCGCCGAGGCCGCGCGCGCCCGCGTGGCCGGCCGCGCGGGGGAGGCGCTGCTGACGGCGGCCGGCGGCGACCCGGCGCGGATCACGGCGCCGCTCGTGTTCCGGGCCGCCGCCCACGGCGACCCGACCGCGACGGGGATCGTCGAGGAGGCGTGCTTGGCGCTCGGGGCGATGATCGGGATCGTCGTCAACGGCCTGAATCCGGAGCTCCTGCTCATTACCGGCGGGGTCGCCGGCGCGCTGGCGCCGCTCGAGGGTCGGGTCCTGCGCGCGGCGGAGGGCTTCGCCTTCAGCCGGGCCCTTGCCCGGACGCGGATCCGGCTTGTCCCCGGCGACAAGCGCCTGACGGCGCGGGGCGGCGCCGCGCTGGTGCTCTACGAGACCGCGCGCGCCGAGCGGGCCGGCTGCGCCGCCAGCCCCGGTGGGTGACGCCGCCGGTGGAGGACCTGGCATGACGCGGCGGCAGTTCGCGCTCGGCGGGGGCGGCCTCCTGGCGGGGGGGCTCGTGGCGACGGCGCGCGGCGCGAGCGCGGAGCCGGCCCCGGCGTCGGCGGGAGCTCCGGCACCCGGGCTGATCGAGGACCTCGTCGCCGCCAACCGGATCCTGGCCGATCAGGGCGTGCTCGACGGCTACGGCCACGTGAGCGCGCGTCACGATCAGGACCCCGGCCGCTATCTCCTCTCGCGCTCGCTGGCCCCCGAGCTCGTCACCGCGGGCGACATCATGGAGTACGACCTCGACAGCCGCCCGCTCGATCCGCGCGGCCGCGCGGCGTACCTCGAGCGCTACATCCACGGGGAGGTCTACCGGGCGCGGCCGGACGTCAAGGCGATCGTCCACCACCACGCGCCGTCGGTCATCCCGTTCGGGGCCAGCACGGTGCCGCTCCGGCCGCTCTACCACATGGCCGCGTTCTTGGGCGGCGGGGTGCCGGTGTTCGACATCCGGGCCGCGGCCGGGGGGCCGACGGACATGCTGGTCTCGAGCGCGGCGCTCGGCCAGGCGCTCGCCCGGGGGCTCGGAGAGCACTCGGCCGTCCTCATGCGCGGCCACGGGGCGGTCGTCGTCGGCGCCTCGGTCCCCCAGGCGGTCGCGCGGAGCGTCTACATGGAGATCGACGCGCGCGTCGCGGCCCAGGCGATCGCGCTCGGCGGCGAGGTGCGCTACCTCGATGCCGAGGAGGCGCGCCGGGCCCAGGCTGCCGTCGAGGCAACCCTCGGCCGGCCGTGGGAGCTCTGGAAACGGAAGGCGATGGCTAGGTGCGCCGGACCCACGCCAAGCAGCTGATGTCCGCGAGGAACGTGCGCCGCGCTTCCAGGATCTCGAACCCCGCGTCGGCCAGGAGCTGGTAGAGGGCGTCGGCCTCGGTGTAGTGGGGCGTGTAGTTCCGGCAGCCCTCGAAGAGGGCGGTCGGCAGGAGCCAGCGGAGCGCGCCGAGTGCCGGGCCCCACCCCTCGGACGCCAGGATCGTCTTGAAGGTCGGGAGCACCCGCGCCGGGCGGGAGTAGTTCAGGAAGAGCGCGTGGCCGCCGGGCCGGAGGGCCCGCCGCGTGGCCGCCAGCACCTGCGCCGGCCGCGGGTGCCAGTAGAGCGTGTGCAGGCTCACGGCGAAGTCGAACGCCTCTCGCCACGGCACCTCGTCGCCGCCGATGTCGATCCGGTGGAAGGCGACGTTGGCGACGTTCCGCGCCCGCCGCTTCTCCCGGGCGATCTCGACCAGGTACTCCACGCCGTCGAGCCCGACGATCGTGTAGCCCTCGCGGGCCAGCCGGAAGGCCAGGGTCCCGATGCCAGAGGCCACGTCCAGGACGTGGGCCGACCGGGGGTCCCGCCGGCGGCCGACGGAGCGCTCGGCGTAGCCCGCGACCTCGTCGAGGAGCTCCCGGTAGGGCGGGAACGAGGAGACGATCGCGTCGTAGCTGAGGCCGTAGCCGACGGCGACCAGGTGCTCCAGGCCCTGCCGGAGGCCGAGCCCGCTCACTGGATGAAAGGCCTCGTTCGAGGGGGGATCAAAGTACGGGGCGACCGACGACGCGCGCCCGGCGGCTGTCGGGCGCGAAGGCAAACGGCTGCGTCCCGTCC
This sequence comes from Candidatus Rokuibacteriota bacterium, assembly GCA_003221455.1. Taxonomy (GTDB): domain Bacteria; phylum Methylomirabilota; class Methylomirabilia; order Rokubacteriales; family CSP1-6; genus AR9. Next base: position 391 of record QHRX01000140.1, on the reverse strand, counting down.
GGTGCCTCGAGCTTGGCGAGCGTGTGGGGGTTAGGGCCGAGCACGTCAGAGATATTGTCCCGCACCACGAGCTCCCGCACCAAACTCCCGGAGGCGAAGTCGACGCGCATCGCGAAGGTCGGGGCGCCGACGGCCGAGGGCACCTGGAGGCCCGGGCTCGGCTCGCAGCGGCGTCGGGTCCCGTCAGCGGGATGGGGCCTCGGCCGGCGACTGGACGAGCGGATCGAGGATCCGGGGCAAGCGGCGGAGGGCGGACTCCCCGTGGATTCGTGCGACGACCCGCCCGTCCCGGCCGATGACGACCGTGTACGGCGTCCCTCTGAGCCCGAAGCGGTTCGCGACGGTCAGGTGGGGGTCCAGGCCGGCCAGATAGGTGGCGCCGTGGGTCCGG
>QHRX01000139.1 GCA_003221455.1 Candidatus Rokuibacteriota bacterium | reverse complement strand
ACGCGGAGTCGTTCCCGCGCGGGCGCGGCCGGTTCGTCCCCGCGCTCGAGACGGCCCCGGCCGCCGAGCTGCCCGATCGGGAGTACCCGTTCGTCCTGAACACGGGGCGCCTCCTCTACCACTGGCACGGCGGCACGCTCACGCGCCGCGTGGAGGGTCTGCTCGAGCTGGCGCCGCGCCTGGAGGTCGCGATCCACCCCGCCGACGCCCGGCGGCTCGGCATTGCCGACGGCGCCCCGGTCCGCGTGGCGTCGCGGCGCGGCGAGCTCACGGGGTGGGCCCAGCTCACCGACGCGGTCCGCCCGGGCGCGGTCTTCGTGCCGTTTGTCAAGCTCGCCGACTCCGCCGCGAACTTCCTGACGAACTCCGCGGTCGATCCCGCCTCCAAGATCCCCGAGTACAAGGTCTGCGCGGTCACGGTGGAGGCCGTGCCGGCGCCCGCGCCGCCCGCCGCCCTTCGCTGACCCCGAATGCCCTCGAACCTGGAGGTCGCGCAGCGCGCCCGGCTCAAGCCCATCGCCGAGATCGCGGCGGCCCTCGGCGTCGAGGACGACGAGCTCGAGCTCTACGGCCGCTACAAGGCCAAGGTCGTGCTCTCGATCCTCCATCGGCTCGCCTCGCGGCCGGACGGCAAGTACATCGACGTCACCTCGATCACACCGACTCCGCTCGGCGAGGGCAAGACGACGACGACCGTCGGGCTCGCGATGGCGCTCAACCGGATCGGGTGCCGGGCGATCGCCACCATCCGGCAGCCGTCGCTCGGCCCGACCTTCGGCATCAAGGGCGGCGCGTCGGGCGGCGGTCTGGCCCAGGTCGTGCCCATGGAGGACCTGAACCTGCACCTCACGGGCGACGTCCACGCGATCTCGCTCGCGCACAACCTGCTCGCCGCCATGGTGGACAACTCGATCACCCATGGCAACCCGCTCGACATCGACCCGCTGACGATCACCTGGCCCCGCGTGGTCGACGTCAACGACCGCGCCCTCCGCAAGATCGTCATCGGCCTCGGCGGGCGGGAGAACGGCTATCCGCGCGAGGCCGGCTTCGACATCTCGGTCGCCTCGGAGGCGATGGCGATCCTCGGGCTCGCCACGAGCCTCCGGGACCTGCGCGCCCGTCTGGGGCGGATCGTGGTCGCCCTCGACCGCCGGCGCCAGGCGGTCACGGCCGAGCAGCTCCGAGCCGCCGGCGCCATGGCCGTGCTCATGCGCGACGCCATCAAGCCGACCCTGCTCCAGACCGTCGAGAACACCCCGGCCTTCGTCCACGCCGGTCCCTTCGGCAACATCGCGACCGGCAACAGCTCGATCCTCGCCGACTTGATCGGCCTCAAGCTCGGCGACTGCGTCGTGACCGAGAGCGGCTTCGGCGCGGACATGGGGCTCGAGAAGTTCGTTGATATCAAGTGCCGGACCTCGGGGCGCGCCCCCGACGCGGTGGTCCTCGTATGCACGGTGCGCGCCCTCAAGATGCACAGCGGTCGCTACAAGGTGGTCGCCGGCAAGCCGCTCGACCCCGGGCTCCTGCGCGAGGACCTGGCGGCGGTCGAGGCCGGGTGCGCCAACCTCGACAAGCAGATCGAGAACGTCCACGCCTTCGGCCTGCCCGTCGTGGTCGCGATCAACGTCTTCGACCGCGACACCCCCGCCGAGATCGAGCTGGTCCGCGCCCGGGCCGTCGCCGCGGGCGCCCTCGGCGCCTACCGGAGCGAGGTGTGGGCCCAGGGCGGCGCCGGCGCGGAGGAGCTGGCGCGCGCGGTGCTGGCGGCCGCCGCGCGGCCCACGCCCATGCGCTTCCTCTATCCGCTCGACCTGCCCATCAGGCAGAAGATCGAGGCGATCGCCCGGACGATGTACGGCGCGGACGGGGTCGACTACTCGGCGGCGGCGGAGACCCAGATCGCGCGCTACACGGAGCTCGGCTACGGCAACCTGGCCGTCTGCGTGGCCAAGACCCACCTCTCGCTCTCCCACGATCCGACGCTGCTCGGGCGGCCCCGCGGCTTCCGCGTGCCCGTCCGGGAGGTCCGGGCGTCGGTCGGCGCCGGGTTCCTCTACCCGCTGCTCGGCGAGATGCGCACGATGCCGGGGCTCCCGTCGGAGCCCAATGCCTGGAAGGTCGACCTCGACGGCGACGGCAACGTCGTCGGCCTGTTCTGACCGCCTGCCGCTGCTCTATTTTCGAAACTACGGCTCTGTGAGGCTGGCGGTCGGCGTTCCTCACGAAGCGTAACCCGGGGGGCTCCCCAGGAACGCCGTCCGCGCGGCCGGTCAAGCGGCCCGGGTTCGAGACTCGCGCACCTCGTCTCGACGGGCACGCAGCCATAGAGCCCGGCATGTCTGTAAAGATTTTCAAAGGCTCAGGTACTTTGTTGCGTGCTAGTAGAGAAAGATTGCATCTCCCCAACAGGATCTTCAACGAAACTCCTCAGACTTAATGGGGTGTCGATTGTGTTATTTCTGGCACGAAACGTGCCTGGTCACCATAGGTGTGGAGCGGGTATGAGTTCTCCTCTGTGGGCCCTCCGACCGAAGCGGCAGTAGTTTGTCGCAGGCCGCTTTGCGGCGGACGATGATGCTCTTCTTCAGTGTGACGCCGGTGTAGTTGCGGCAGTCTCCGCAGAGATCGAGATCGAGCCCGCCGAGCGCCGTCGGCGGGATCAGGCCGAGCACTCTGAGAGCCGAGCCTCGGCAGGGCAGGACAGGGATGACTGCAGTGTGCGCGTCGGACGGGTCTTCATCTCATCTCTTTCCATGCAAGGAGGGCAAGAAATACTGCGGCAGTGGTTCCAAAGGGTCGCATGACTCGTTCCGTTCTGATCGCCGAACGTTAGGCCCGCCGTGATTGACACTCCGCTGCGCAAGCGCCGAACCGGCGCGGCGTTCGCGGTGCTCGGTTTCCTCACGATCGCTCTCGTGATGGCGTGGATGTGGGCGTCGTTTGCCGTGGCACGTATTGACTTGAGCCGTTTGGTCGAGCCCTCGGTCGTATACGCGGCGCCGCGGGTCGTCGAGCCGGGTGTCTCGGTCACGGCCATAGATCTTCCGGGCACGCTGGAGCGCCTCGGCTACCAGCAGGTGACGGACACACCTCACGCGCCCGGCCAGTTCCGACGGAGTCCCGGCGTGTGGGAGATCTTCATTCGCGCGAGCGTCGAACCTCAGCCGAAGCGTCCGGCCCTGCCCGTTCGTCTCGATATCCGGGATGATCGCATCCGCGCCGTGGTGAATGTCGCGGACGGGACCCCCGTGGGCGGGGTGGAGCTGGAGCCCGAAGTGCTCGGCAATCTGGACGACCTGACGCACCGGCTGCGCAGGCCCGTTCCACTCTCTTCCGCCCCTCAGCACGTCATCGCCGCGGTGCTGGCCACCGAGGACCGCCGGTTCTTCGATCACGCCGGTGTGGACCCGAGGTCGGCCGTTCGCGCCGCCTGGGTGAATGCGAAGCGCGGCAGGGTCGTGGAGGGCGGGAGCACCATCACCCAACAACTCGTCAAGAGCCTTGACAGCGGCGCCGGAGGCCCGTGGATCTCCAAGCTCCGGGTGGCCCTGCTCGCCATCGCCCTCGAGCGACGTTACAGCAAGACGGAAATCCTCGAGACATACCTGAACACGGTGTATCTCGGCCAGTACGGCCCGCTGACCATGTATGGTCTCGGCGCCGCCGCCCTTACCTACTTTCAGAAAGACGTCCGCAACCTTGACCTGGCCGAAGCGGCGACGTTGGCCGGCATGATCCGCGGGCCGAACCGGTACTCGCCCGTCCACAGTCCCTATCGGACCCGCGCGCGCCGGAACGAGGTGCTCCGCCGCATGCGGGATCACGACCTCATCACCCAGGCAGAGTTCAGCGAGGCGGCGGAACGATCGGTCGCGGTGCAGCCAACGCCACCGCCCTTGCCGCTCGGCCCGAACTTCTTCGATCACGTCCTCGCCGAGGCCGGGCAGATGCGCGCGACGACCAACGTTCAGACCGGTGGGCTCCGGATCTACACGAGCGTCGATCCCGTGCTGCAGCGGACCGCTGAGGCCGTGCTCGGGCGGAAGCTCGAGGAGCTTGAGCAGCGATTCCCGGGTTTGTGGCACGCCGAGCCGGCCCGACGGCTGCAAGGCGTTCTGATCGCGCTGGACCCGGCCGCGGGAGAGATCCGGGCGCTCGTCGGAGGCCGCGATTACTGGTTGAGCCAGTTTAATCGAGCGACGCACGCGCGACGGCATCCCGGGTCGGCGTTCAAGCCATTCGTCTATCTCGCCGGTCTGCGCGGCGGCCCCCGCGGGGAACGGCCGTCGCTGACCGCCGCCTCTCTGCTGCGTGACGAGCCGCTCACCGTCCAGGATCTCGGGCAGAGCTGGTCACCGCGGAAGAGGCGCGGGTTCTTTCTCGGCCAGGTCACCCCGCGCGAGGCACTTGCCCAGTCGCTGAACCTGGCGACCGTGTGGACGGCGCAGACCATCGGGCTGAACGCGGTCGTGCAGACGGCGCGGGATGTCGGGTTCACCAGTCCCATGGTGCCGCGTCCGACGCTCGCGCTTGGGGGCGTCGAGGTCATTCCACTTGAACTCGCCGCGGCGTACGCGACGCTCGCGCACGCGGGACGGCCGGTGGCGCCAACCCCGATCTCGGCGGTCGTGGACCGATCGGGGTCGGTGACGAGGCCAGGGCGCCAGCTGGGCCGCGGCGGCGTCAGCGCCGCCGAGGCATTCCTGATCACCCATCTGTTGACGAGCGTCATGGAGGACGGAACCGGCGCGATGGCTAGAGTGCTGGGCGTGGACGGCCCCGTCGCCGGAAAGACTGGAAGCACCGACCGTGATGCGTGGGTGGTGGGCTACACACCTCGGCTCGTGACCCTCGTCTGGGTCGGCTTCGACAATCGGAACACGCTTCGCCTCTCTGGCGCTCGGGGCGCGCTGCCGATCTGGGCAGCGTTCATGCGCGCGGCGATGGCGGTCGTTCCCAGCGGGCCCTTTCCGGTCCCGCCGTTCGTCGTGTTTCGCGACGTGGATGCGACCACCGGCAAGCTCGCCACGCCCGTTTGCCGGATCGTGGTCCGGGAGGCCTTTCTGCAATCCACGGCGCCGACAGCGGTCTGTGCGGAACATCGTGCGACCGTGGGCGCGCGGGCGGTGGAGCCAGCCGCGAAACTCCAATGACTGGCCCGCGGGGGCCGCCGCGCCCGGACGTCCGCGTCTCAAAACAGACGAGTGCGAAACGAAGCTGACGAGGAGGGCGCGATATGGCGACCGAGCGACAATGGTCAAGGCGATGGCTGCGACTCGCGGCCGTCGTCGTCATGATGCTGGCAACCATCGGAGCGTGGGAAGTGATCAAGGGAGTTACGAGGTACGCCCACGCCGACGAGTTCGCTGACCACATGGACTGCTACGATGTCTACCCTGAGGGTAACGGGAAAGGTGAGATCGAAGGTGAGGTCATCGCGCGTGTTCTGCTGAAAGACCAGTTCATTAATGTCAGCTCCCCAACCGGCAAGGTCTTCTACGTCAAGCACCTGCGCTTGCTCTGCACGGGAGCCATCAAGACGGTGCTACCACCGCACAAGTGACTCGGGCAGCGACTCGCGTACGCGAAGGCCGATACCGCTCGGTATCGGCCTTCGACGACGCTCTGGTCGTTCCTGCGGTCGGGCGAATCAGCGCCGCCCGAGCCGCCCGCAGGGTGGCCGACGCGGTCGCGGGAGTCCGGCCGGACACGGACCGCCAAGATGCGATCTCGTGCGGCCCGCCCGCCGACGAGTTCTCGGAGAGCGGCACGCCGCCCTACCCGTATGAGCGTGCGTAGGCCAGTCGTGTGGATTGCGGTCGTTATGGCGACGTTCTTGGCCTGGGAGACCTGGTGCGTTCTCGTCCCCGGCCCCGTGCTGCGCGATCGCCCGATCATCGTGCAGATCCCGCCGGAAGAGGGTGCGCTCGCCGTGGCGGCCCGTTTAAAATACGCCGGTGCCATTCGGAGCCCGGAGGCATTCTTCGTCCTGAGCCTGGCGCACGGTTCCCTGCGCGCTCTCAAGGCCGGTGAGTACGAAGTGCCGCGCAGCGCCTCGACACCCGAGGTGCTCGCGCTGCTGGAGACCGGCCGCGTGCGGCCGCATGTGGTGGTCCATCCAGAAGGCGCGACGGTCGCCGAGCTGGCGCGAACGCTGGAACGCGCGCAGTTGGCGCCCGCCGCCGCTATGCTCAGGACGGCGACGGATCCCACCTTCCTGCGGGCTCACGGCATCGAGGCACCCAGCGTTGAGGGTTACCCGTTTCCGGACACCTATCAGTTCGTGCGCGGCATGACGGCTGACCAGATTCTGGGGCGCATGGTCGAGCGCATGCACGCCAAGCTGAGGCCGGATATCCGCGAGCGCGCCCGAGCCCGTAAGCTGACGGTCCACGAGCTGCTGACGTTCGCCTCCATTATCGAGCGGGAAGCCGTGGCCCGGGACGAGCAACGGCTCATCTCGGCCGTGTTCTGGAACCGGTTGCAACAGGGGATGCCGCTGCAGGCCGATCCCACTGTGCAGTACGCCCATGGCAAGGATCGGCAGCGTCTGAGACGCGCCGACCTCTTGCGCGATCATCCGTACAACACGTACACGCGCTCGGGATTGCCGCCCGGCCCGATCGCGAGCCCGGGACTGGACGCCATCGAGGCAGCGCTCGACCCAGCACCCGTCGGCTACCTGTTTTTCGTCAAAAGGGACGCGTCTCACCATTATTTCTCGACGACGCTGGCCGAGCACAACCAGGCGATCGCGCGCTACCGAGCTTCCCCCGCCGTCGGCGAGCGGCGCGCCGATCCCGGTCATGCGCAACCGCCCGCCCCTCCCGAGGTAGAGGCGCGCCGAGGGATACCGAAACCGTAGGCGGGAATCGATCGTCCGCCGCCTCGGGCGCGCCAAGATAGGCGTCCAGCGGCGCCTTCGAATCAACACTTGCGGCCTTCCCACGTCGTCCCTGACGAGATCGAGCTGAAGACCGCGATGTGAGGCCGCGGCGCAGAGAGATGCCACGAGAGAAGCAGCATTCTGTTCCCCCCGACGATGCTTGCCCGGCGTGTGGCACACCAATGCGGAAGACGAGCGGAAGGCTTAGCCGTCCGGTGAACGGTGAGGACGCTACCAACCGGGGCCCCGGCTGGCGGGGCGGGCAAACGCCCTGAACGCGGCAACCGAGCGGACGAACAGTCGGCCTGTTTGCCCTCTGCTACCATGCCGCCATGGGCGATGGTCCCAACCGGTTTGCGGCGATCCTCGACCAGTTCCCGCGCGAGCGGCACTGGCTCTTGCCCGCGCTCCAGGCGGTGCAGCACGCGCTCGGCTACCTCCCGGCCGAGGCGCTCACCCTGACCGGCGCCCACCTGCGGGTGCCGGCCAGCGAGGTCTACGGCGTCGCCACCCACTACCCCGAATTTCGGCTGAGGCCGCGGGGCCGGCACGCGATCCGCGTGTGCACGGGGGTGAGCTGCGCGCTCCTCGGCGGGCGGGCCCTGCTCGACGCGATCGCGCGCCGGTACCGGATCGAGCCCGGAGCCACCACGGCCGACGGCGAGATCGCGCTGGAGACGGCGGACTGCTTCTTCGAGTGCTCGGTCGCGCCCGTCCTCGAGGTCGACGGGCGCTACCGCGGGCGCCTTACCCTAGACGAAATCCCTGAGCTCGCGGGCTGGTTCGGGGATGTCGGCGCTGTCGCCGCCGTCGAGCCCTCGCCCGCGCCTCCGGCCGAGTCGGCCGCCTCGGCGACCGCCGCGCTCGCGGCGCTCGCCGCGCAGGCGGCCGCGCGACGCGCGGCTCGCCCGGCGCTCTCCCTCCTCGTCCAGGCGGGCACGTGCGGGCGGGCGGTGGGCGCCGAGCCGCTCCTGGCCGTGCTGCGGGCGGCGTTGGCGGCGCGCGGGGTCGACGCCCGGGTGGTCGAGGGCGCGTGTAATGGGATGTGCTACGCCGCGCCTGCCTGCGAGGTGAGGCGAGAGGGCTGGCCCCGCCTGCTCGTCGAGCGGCTCGCCCCGGCGCGCGTGCCGGCCTTCGTCGACTGTCTCCTCGCGGACGGCGACTTCGGGCGCGTACCCCTCGCGGGCGTCGTGTGGGCCGAGGCCGGGTGGCGCGGGCTCACGCCGGTCGGCCGCCACCCGTTCTGGACCCGTCAGGAGCGGGTGCTCCTGGCCCGTGCCGGCGCGATCGATCCCGGCGACCTCGACGACGCGCTCCTCCACGGGGGCTACGCCGCCCTCGCCCAGGCCCTCGACGGGCCGCCCGGGGCGGTCAGCGAACAGGTGCGGGCGTCAGGCTTGCAGGGACGCGGCGGCGCCTTCTTTCCCACGGCGCTCAAGTGGGAGGCCTGCCGGAAGGCCGCGGGCGAGCCCAAGTACGTCGTGCTGAACGGCGAGGAGGGCGAGCCGGGGATCTTCAAGGACCGCCACCTGATGGAGGCCGATCCCCATCTGGTGCTGGAAGGGGTGCTCCTGGCCGCCTACGCGACCGGGGCGACCCGCGCGATCCTCTATGTTCACGGCGAGGCGGGGCTGTCGGCCGAGCGTCTCGGGCGCGCGGCCGCGCAGGCCAGGGCGGCGGGCATCGTGGGCGAGCGGATGCTCGGTCGGCCGGTGTCCTGCACGGTCGAGCTCCGCCGCGGCGCAGGCGGCTTCGTGCTCGGCGAGGAGACGGCGCTGCTCGAGTCACTCGAGGGCCGGCGCGCCCAGCCGCGCACGCGCCCGCCGTTCCCGACCGAGTCGGGCCTCTGGGGCAAGCCGACGGTGATCAACAACGTCGAGACGCTGGCCGCCATCCCGGCGATCGTCTCCCGTGGCGGCCGGTGGTTTGCCGGTCTCGGTACCCCAAAGGCGCCCGGTCCAAAGCTCTTCGGGCTCTCGGGCGCGCTCGCCCGTCCCGGGGTCGTCGAGGTGCGACAGGGCGTGACCCTGCGCGCGCTCCTCGAGGAGATCGGCGGCGGCGAGCCTGCCGGCCGGCGGCTTCAGGGGGCGGCGGTCGGCGGCCCCTCGGGCGTGATCGTTCCCGCGACGCTTTTCGACGTGCCGATGGAACCCCAGGGGCGCGTCTCCCCCGGCACCGGCGGGGTCGTCGCGATCCCCGCCGACGCCTCCGTCGTCGAGGTCATCCGCACACTGCTCGCCTTCAACGCGACCGAGTCTTGCGGCAAGTGCACGCCGTGCCGCGAGGGGGCCCCGCGCCTGCTGGCACTCCTGGACGAGCTCGAGGCGGGCGCGGACCCGGAGGCGCTCGGGGAGCGGATCCGGGAGCTCGGGACGACGATCCGGCTCGCGTCGCTCTGCGGCCTCGGGCAGGCGGCCCCGCAGGCGCTCCTGGCCGGTCTCGAGAGCTTCGCCGGCGCCTTCGCACCCCGTCCCGGGCGACCGCGCCCGGGGTGACCGCGCCGCTGCTCGAGTGCGTCCCGAACGTCAGCGACGGCCGCGACCAGGCGCTGATCGAGGCGCTCGCGGCGGCCGTCGAGGCCGCGGGCGCCCGCCTCCTCGACGTGCACGCCGACGTCGACCACAACCGCTCGGTCTTCACCTTCGTCGGGCCGGCCGCGACCGTCGAGGCGGCTGCGCTCGCGCTCGCCCGGATCGCCGTCGAACGCCTGGACCTCCGGACCCATCGGGGCGTGCATCCCCGCATCGGGGCCGTGGACGTGATCCCGTTCGTCCCCCTGCGGGGCGCGCGCATGGCGGATGCGGTACGCGCGGCGCACGCGCTCGGTCCCGCGCTTGCGGGCGAGCTCGGCGTGCCCGTCTTCTACTACGGCGAGGCCGCGCTCCGCCCCGAGCGGCGCGAGTTGGCGGCGCTCCGCCGCGGCCAGTTCGAGGAGCTGGCCGCGCGGATGCGCGCTCCCGGCGGGGAGCCGGACGCGGGCCCGCCCGTGCCGCACCCGCGGGCGGGGGCGACGGCGATCGGCGCGCGAGCCGTCCTGATCGCTATGAACGCCGTGCTCGACAGCGACGCGCTCGGGCTCGCGCAGGACATCGCGCGGGCCTGCCGGGAGGCCGGGGGCGGCCTGCTCGGCGTGCGGGCCCTCGGCGTCCCGCTGACGAGCCGCGGGCTCGTGCAGGTCACGATGAACCTGGTGAGCTACCGCCGGACGCCGGTCGCCCGGGTCATGACGGCGGTCGAGGCCGAGGCCGCCCGCCGCGGAGTCGAGGTCCGCGAGTGGGAGCTGGTCGGCTGCGCCCCGGCCGACGCCTTCGCGGGGGTGGATCGGGCGCGGCTGCGCCTCGAGCCCGCCCAGCTCCTCGATCCTGCGCTCTTCGGGCAGCCGGCCGAACCGGGTTAGGTGACTTCGAAGAGCTCGATCGGCTCCGAGCGGCCGCGGATCGGCACCGCGCCGAGCGACCGGAGCGGGTAGTGCTCGGCGAGCCGGGCGCGGGTCGCGGCGGTGATCAGGATGCGGGCGTTGACCTCCTTCGTCAGCGCCTCCACGCGCGACGCCACGTTCACCGGGTCGCCGATGATCGTGTACTCGAGCCTGAGCTCGGAGCCGACGTTGCCCGAGATGACCTGCCCCGAATGGATCCCGACGCCGACCTCGAGCCGGTGGGCGAGCCAGTCGCCCCAGCGCTTGTTCAGCACGCCCATGTGGGACTGGATCTCCAGCGCCGTCTTGACGGCGGCGTCGGCGTGGTTCGCCACGTTGACGGGGGCGTTGTAGACCGCGAGGATGCCGTCGCCGATGAACTTGTTGATCAGACCCCCTTGACTGAAGACGGCCTCCGTCACCATCTCGAAGTACTGGTTCAGGAGCCGCATCAGCTCGCTCATCGAGAGCTTCTCGCCGAGGCCTGTCGAACCGCGGAGGTCGCAGAAGAGGATCGTGACCTCGCGCTGCTCGGCGCGGAGGGTGGCGTCCGGCGAGCTCAGGACCTGCCGGACGACCTCCGGGCTGACGTAGCGCGCGAAGCTCACCTGCAGGCGCCGCTGCGCCAGGCGGTCGATCGATCGCACCTGGATGAAGACGGCGATGAGCGGCAGCGCGAGGTCGATCCAGAAGTCGCCGCTGCCGTACACGAGGTCGGCGAGGGGCACGAATCCCCCCGCCACCGCGATCAGCGTGACGAGGCCGGCTTCGACGGGATGCAGGCTGGCGAAGAGCGCCGCGCCCCCGAGGCTGACGAGGGCCTGCGCCCCCAGGCCCCACGCCCACGTGCGCGGCCCGAGCCAACTGCGGGTGAGCAGCGTGTGGACGATGTTGGCGTGGACCTCGACGCCCGCCATCTGCCCCTTCGGCGTCTCGAACCGGTCGGCGCTTGAAGCGTAGGTGAGCCCGACGAGGACGATCTTGCCGTGGAGCGGGTTGCGCGGGAGCTCGGCCCCGTCGACGGCGGCGGCCACCGCGTCGCTCGGGATCGTCACGAAGGTCGCGCTCGGGCCGACGTAGTTGATGTCCTTCCACTCGTCGGTGACTCGGAGCGGGGCGGGGGCGGGCGGCTCCGGAGACAGGACCCGGAGGCGCCAGGAGAGCGCGGTGACCGAGAACGCGCCGTCGGCGGCCGGCCGGAGCGGGGCCAGCCCCTCCGCGGTCGACGCGAGGAGCGCGAGCGCGAAGGAGGGCAGCGGCGCGCCCGCGGCGCCGGGCAGGAACGCCCGGAACTGCCGGACTACGCCGGCGGCGTCGGCGGGGTCGTTGACGAACCCGGCCGGCGCCCCCTCGACGGCCAGCAGCGGGCGCGCGTACTGGCCGAGGGCGTCCTTGACGGGCTGGGCGACGAAGCTCAGGACAACGGGAACGCCGCCAGCCGCCGCCTGGCTGACCGCGTCGGCGAGCGCCTGGTCGCGGCCGGCGCCGGCGGTCGCGCTCAGGTCGACGTCGAGGCCGATGACGCGGGCGCCGGAGCGCTGGGCGCCCCGGATCACGCTGGCGAGGTAGTCGTGCGGGATCGCCTGCGGCGCCCGGAGCCGGATGAAGGAGCGGTCGTCGATGCCGACCACGACGATCTGGGGCGACGGCGTCAGGTACGTCCACCAGCCGAGGAGGTGGAGCGCGCCGGCGTGGAGGAGGCCGAAGAGACCGGCGGCGGACGCGGCCGTCGTGAACGCACCGAAGACGAGCCCGGCGACGAAGCCGAGAGTCACCTGCCGGCGCCACACCGACGTGACGCGGGGCCGCCGCGGCCGCGACACGACCTTCGCTCCGGAGGATCGTCGGAGGGCCACCGCTGATCGTATCCTAGCCGATTGGGGACGTTTGCCGGTACAATCTTCCCGCCGTCGACCGCACTGAGCCCCAGGAGGATGGCGATATGACGGTGTCCGTCTCACGCGTGGTCGCGAAGCCGACGCCCGGTGGCGGCCTCGCGCTCGATCTGTCGATCAAGACGCCGTCGGGCGACGCCTCGGTCGTGAGCGTGACGCTCACGTCCCGGGCGACCGACGAGGTCCGGACGCTCTTGCGCGAGATCCTGCCGCGCGCCTGACCGGGGCCGAGCGGCGGCCCGCTCGCGGGGGCTCGCCCCGAGGGGTGCCGCCCATTTCGCCCCCCCTCCCCGGCGCGGCTTTGGCTATACTGCTCCCATTACGCCCCGGGGGCCGTCCGACCGGGGAAGACCGCTCAACCCGGGGGGTGACGATCGTGCAGCCGAGACCGGCCCTGCTCGCCGTTGTCGTGGCCCTCTCGATCATCTGGGGCGTGGCGCCGGGCGGTGCCCAAACCGCCGACCCCGTCCGGACGGAAGCCGCGGGCGGCCCGACGGTCACCCCCGCGGAGTCCGCCGCCGACCCAGCCGCCACCCCCACGGCCGACCCCGCTGCGGCAACCCCGGCGCCGGCCGCCGGGGCGGAGCCGCCCGGCGGTCTCGACCCGGCCGACTTCGCGGGCTCGTTCGTGTCGACGACCGACTCCAAGGGGTCCGGAGAGCCGACGGCCGGCGAGAGCCTGCGCAGCCCCTTCGATCGTGACGAGGGGGAGCTCGTCGAGTACGACCCCTGGGCGCCGTTCAACGAGAAGACGTTCGCGTTCAACCACGGCCTCGACTCGCACGTCATCAAGCCCGCCGCGAAGGCCTACGACAAGGTCGTGCCCAACTGGGTGCAGCGGGCCTTCAAGAACATGTTCAACAACGTCGGGTCGTTCCGTCGGATCGTGAGCACGGCGCTCCAGGGGCGGTTCAACGACATGGGCCAGGAGGTCGGCCGATTTGTCATCAACACGATGTTCGGGCTCGGCGGCTTCGTCAACGCCGCGCCGAGCTTCGGCGTCCAAGAGCAGACGACGGCCGACATCGGACAGACCTTCGGCGTCTGGGGCGCAGGCCCCGGGCCGTACCTGGTCCTGCCGTTCTTGCCGCCGTTCACGCTCCGCGACGCCGTCGGCTTCGCCTTCGACACCGCGCTCGATCCGCTCACGTGGGTCGCGCCGATCGAGGCGGTGGTAGGGGTTACTGGCGAGAGGACCGTCAACGAGCGGTCGCTGAACCTGGAGCTCTACGAGAACGTCGAGGAGAGCGTCTTCGACCTCTACAGCGCCGTCCGGAACGCCTACCTCCAGCAGCGGCACAAGGCGGTCCGCGAGGGGCTCGGCCGGAGCCTGTTCGGGCGCCGGGAGCGCCTGATCATCACAGGCCCTCGCCAGTAGGCCCGAGCCCGCCGCTCGGCCGGCCGGCGGGTTTCCGGCGGCAGGCCTTCCGTTATAGAATAGAAGCGCTGCCCCCTGGTCGCGATCCGGCCGGTGGCCGTCTGAATGGCGATCGGCGATAAGCGCCCGAAGAACACCCCCTTCGGGGGATTCCGGCCCCCGTCGAGCCCCACCTCCGCCCCGGCGGGGGAGCCCGCCGACGAGCTCAAGCAGGAGGTCGCCTACCGCGACAAGCTTGTCCGAATCATCAATCGCATCCACGGCGCCAAGAGCCTCGACAGCCTCTTCATCGAGCTCAAACAGGACATGCTGGATCTGTTCGACGCCGAGCGGATGACGTTCTACGCGGTCGACCGTGAGCGTCGAGAGATCTACTCGCGCTTCCTCGACGTCGACACGGTGAAGGAAATCCGGGTCCCCATCAACCCGACCAGCGTCGCCGGGTACGTGGCGAAGACCGGCGAGCGCGTGAACGTCACCGACGCCTACAACCAGGCCGAGCTCGCCCGCATCGACAACACGCTCTCGTTCGACGCCTCGTGGGACCGCAAGACCGGCTTCCGCACCCGGCAGATTCTCGCCGTCCCCGTCATGTACGAGAACCGGCTGATGATGGGGGTCATCCAGCTCCTCAACAAGAAGCGCGGCGACCACTTCACCCGGAAGGACGAGGAGCACGTCTCCGAGATCGCCGGCAGCCTCGCCACCGCGCTGCACACGCTGCAGCGGCTCTCGCGGCGGCGGCCAGGCAAGTTCGACTACCTCCGCATCCAGGACCTGATCACCGAAGACGAGCTGAACCAGGCGGTCGCCGAGGCCCGCCGCCAGCAGACCGACGTCGAGACGATCCTCGTCAGCAAGTACCGGATCCGCAAGGAAGACATCGGCGTCGCGCTCAGCATGTTCTACAAGTGCCAGTTCGTCGAGTTCAACGACAAGCTGATCGTGCCGCCCGAGCTCCTCGCCAACGTCAAGGTCGACTACCTCCGGAAGAACTTCTGGGTGCCGCTGGCGCAGCGGGGCAAGACGGTCGAGGTCCTGATCGACAACCCCCACGACGTGCAGAAGGTCGACAACGTCAAGCACGTCTACGCCGGACACGAGGTCCGCTTCTTCGTCGGCCTCCGCCAGGACATCGTGCAGTTCATCGACTTCGCCACCCAGGGTCAGGGCGAGGGGGGCTCCATCGCCTCGATCCTGGGCGAGCTGGCCGACGAGGTCGCGGGCGCGGAGGCGGATGAGGAGGATGCGGACCGCGAGCTCGACCTCAACGACAGCGCCGTGGTGCGGCTCGCCAACCAGATCATCGTCGACGCCTACAAGGCGGGGGCGTCGGACATCCACATCGAGCCCTACCACGCCAAGAACGACACGGTGATCCGGTACCGGGTGGACGGCGGGTGCATCGAGTACCAGAAGGTCCCGGCGAGCTTCAAGCGCGCGCTCGTCGCGCGCCTGAAGATCATGTCGAGTCTCGACATCGCCGAGCGCCGGAAGCCCCAGGACGGCAAGATCAAGTTCAGGCTGCCGGACGCCAAGGAGATCGAGCTTCGCGTCGCCAGCATTCCCACCGCAGGCGGGAACGAAGACGTGGTCATGCGGATCCTGGCCGCGAGCGAGCCGATCCCGCTCGACAAGCTCGGCATGACCGACCGGAACTTCCGGGAGTTCCGCGAGATCATCAACAAGCCCTACGGGCTGATCCTCTGCGTGGGCCCCACCGGATCCGGTAAGACGACGACGCTGCACTCCGCCCTTGGCTTCATCAACAAGCCCGAGCGGAAGATCTGGACCGCGGAGGACCCGGTCGAGATCACGCAGTACGGCCTGCGCCAGGTGCAGGTCCAGCCGAAGATCGGGTTCACGTTCGCGGCGGCGCTGCGCTCCTTCCTCCGCGCCGACCCCGACGTGATTATGATCGGCGAGATGCGCGACGAGGAGACTGCCCACGCGGGCATCGAGGCCTCGCTCACCGGTCACCTCGTCTTCTCGACCTTGCACACGAACAGCGCCGCCGAGACCGTGGTGCGGCTGCTCGACATGGGCCTGGACCCGTTCAACTTCGCCGACGCGCTGCTCGGCATCATGGCCCAGCGCCTGGTCAAGCGGATCTGCTCGAGCTGCAAGGAGGCGTACCATCCCGAGATCGACGAGTTCATCGGGCTCGTGATGGGCTATGGCGAGCGCGAGTTCGAGAAGGTCGGCGTGCACTACAACGACAAGTTCATGCTGTACCGGGGCCGGGGCTGCGACCAGTGCAACCAGACCGGCTACCGGGGCCGGGCCGGCATCCACGAGCTCCTGATCGCCGGCGACGGCATCAAGAAGATGGTCCAGACTCGATCGCGCGTATCCGAGATCGCGGCCACCGCGCAGGCCGAGGGGATGACGACCCTCCTCCAGGACGGCATCCTGAAGGCG
>QHRX01000315.1 GCA_003221455.1 Candidatus Rokuibacteriota bacterium | reverse complement strand
AGGGCCACCAAGAGGGGCCAGTGGTGCAGGGCAAACGTTGAACACTGGGTGTGGCGCGAGTTACGGCCTTTGTTCCCTGAAGTCACGGGGTTCTGCGACACCGTGAACTGTTCTTTATCCTGCTGTATGACGAGCCGGGTCCTGTCCCTACCCATTCCCTGAGTCCATTCCAGTCCCGTCTTCAGATCCGGCCGGCCCTCCGTCGAGAGTTCCCCGGGCCCGCAGCCGCCACGCGTGGGACCCGCGCCCGGCGGCCACAAAGGCGCGCAGCATCTGGACCGGGAGCGGCCACACATCGATCACCTCGCCGTGTATCGCGCGGTAGTACTCCGCGTGCGCGGCCCAGAGCTTTGCGAAGGCCGCCTAGCCCACGGCCTTTGAGCGCAACCGGAGCGAGGCGTCCGGACTCTCTTGAGCCTCATCCGTGGCCCGGGTTGGCGGACTCTGCGGAGCCGCCGCGACAGCGGACCCAGGCGTCGACCTGGAGCATCGTGGACACCGGCGGAGCGAAATGCGCCACGGTCACGTAACCCGCACATCGCACGGGATAATCATCGTCTCGGGCCCGGCGTAACCTTCCCACCAGTGGCGCATTGTGAATCGGTCTGAACTGGTCATGACAGGCACCCCCGGTTGTCGGGCCGTCGCACAAGTGCTCAGAGAATCGGGCCGACACGGGGACCGCCGGCGCCTCCCCACGGCGTTGGCACGCCCTTCGCTCCGGACCGGCGAGGCGCGAACATTCGGTCGCGGCGGTCCGCGCCTGGTTCGGGCAGGCCGCGCGGCGTCACGCGAGCTGAGGCTCTCGGAGCAGGAGCGACCACGGTGATCACCGAGACGAGTCGGAGACAGGTATCGGAGCAGCGGCGCGGCGCCCTCGCGGTCCAGACTGAGTGGCCCCACGTCTTCCAGAAGCCCTGGGCCATCCCCGACGTGAGGCGGGGCCATCCCGGCGCCTGGTCATGCGCTCCCGCCCGAAGCCGTAGAGCAGATGGCCAGCGTCATCAAAGCTCGGCGTCGGCGCACGCTGGCGCCCGAGGAAGCTCGCCGGCGTGGCTTCAAGCCCACACACAGAGCGACTTCGGGACCGTAGGGGCCACGAAGCATGGCCACCGAGAGCAACCGGCTCGGGAGCCGGGGGTGCTTTTAGGGCACCGCGAGGGTCTGCAGCAGGCTGCTGCGTTTCTTATCGGTGTTGGTGGTCCACATCAGCCACGCCCCCTCAGGGCCCGTAGAAGATGCAAACACGGCTGACGTCGCCTTCGCCTCTGATGACCCGGCCGGGTCTCGATGACCTGGAAGCCGATCTAGCGCTCGCGGACTCTCTGGCGGTTTCCGTCCTCGCGGAGAGGGCGCGGCGCGCCGCACGCCTTGCCGCCGATCTTCAGATGGCCCTGATCGCGCGCGCCACGTTCAGAGAGGCCGCATC
Source organism: Candidatus Rokuibacteriota bacterium (assembly GCA_003221455.1). GTDB lineage: Bacteria > Methylomirabilota > Methylomirabilia > Rokubacteriales > CSP1-6 > AR9. The sequence goes on along the minus strand of QHRX01000315.1, from coordinate 1,014 downwards.
ACCGGAGCAGGATCGCTTCCTCGCAATCCCGAAGGTCGCTGAGATTCTCCAGTTCACCGAGCAGTACGTGTACGAGCTCATCCGCCGCGGTCACCTGCCGGCCGTGCGGTCCGGGAAGTACGTTCGCGTCAGCGCCTCCGCCGTCGACAGCTTCATGAAGAATGGGCCCACGAATGGGGTTGACAGTATACTATACCAAGGGTATAGTAGCGCCCGTGGACGGGTTCCAGCTGCGGCGGCTCAGGACGCGCGCCGGATTGACCCAGGCGGCCCTCGCCGCCACGCTCGGCGTCGCGCCGAACACCGTGGCCCGGTGGGAGCGGAACGAGCGGACGATCACGGAGCCGATGACGCGACTGATCCGCGTGACGGTCGAGGCGTCGAACCGGAAGCGTAAGGGGGACTGAATGGCCTGCATTCGAAAGCGCCGCGGCAAGTATGTGGTGGACTACCGCGACGGAGCCGGCATCCGCCGGTGGGTCACATGCAAGACCGAGCGCGAGGCACGGAACGCCCTGATCGACAAGGCCCGCGAGGCCCGCCAGGCGATGCATCCCGTCGTCGACCCGAACATCACGTTGTCGGCCTATGCGGAGCGTTGGCTCCGCGAGATCGCCGTCACGATCAAGCCGAAGACGCAGAAGAGCTACGGCCTGGCGCTCCGGCTGCACATCTTGCCGACACTCGGGTCGACGAAGGTCCGGATGCTGCAGAAGGGGCGCATCAAATCGTTCCTGATCGAGAGGCTCCACCAGGGCAAGGTCAGGACGGTCACGGAGGGCGAGTTCACGAGAGAGGTTCGGCTCCCCCTCGCTCGCGACAGCGTGCGGATCATCCACGCAACGCTCCGGGCGCTACTGAACGCGGCCGTCGATGATGGCATCATCATCGCGAATCCCGCTGACAAGCTGGGTCGCGGCCTCCGGCTCGTGGTCAACGCCAAGACCAGGCAGGAAGAGGTCAAAGCGATGACGCGAGATCAACTCTCTGTCTTCCTCGGTGCGGCGCGGAACG
>QHRX01000234.1 GCA_003221455.1 Candidatus Rokuibacteriota bacterium | reverse complement strand
CCGGGCGGGTCCCCTTCGAGCCTCGGCGCTGAACGATCATACGCCAGGCCTGCCCCGGTGTCTCGGGCCGGTCGCCGATCGGCAGGCTGTGCGGGTCCGGAGGGCGCCAGCCCGCCGGCCCCGTTCGGCCCGACGACGGCGCCGGCCTCGACGCGAAGGCTGACATCCCAGAGGGCGGTGAACTCTCCGTAGCCCCCGCGCACCGCCTCGAGCTAGCACGCCTTTCGCGCGAAGACCATCCACTCCTGCGCCGAGCGCCGCTGAACGGGGCGCCCTGGCGGCCCGGCGCGCTCGAAGCGGAATGCGGGCGCGAACAGGCGGCGGATCTCGGCCCGGGAGACGGGGAACGGCGGCCCGCCCCCAGGTGGCCGGATCGGGTAGAAGCAGGCGAGGAACCAGCCTCCGGCACGTAGTGTCCGCGCGAGCGTGCGCACATACTCCGGACGGCGAGCGGGATCGATCGCGCAGAAGCAGGTGTATTCCCAGACTCCGTCGAAGGCATTCGCGTAGTCGCGGGCGAGCGTGAAGATGTCGCGCTGCTCGAACCGGGCGCCCGTCCGCGCGCGGGCCTCGAGCGCCCGCGCCTGGTCGATCGCGTCCCGCGCGAAGTCGAAGCCGATCGCCTCGTAACCGACGCGCGCGAGGTACCGCGCGTCGTGCCCGCGGCCGCACCCCGGGACGGCGACGCGCCCGAGCGGCGGGGGGCTTGCCTCCACGAACGTCACCAGCTCCGGGGCCGGCGCGCCCAGCTCCCAGCCGTCCCCGCGGCGGCGGTAGAGGTTCTCCCAGAACGCCGGGTGGCTCACGCTCGCCACGTCGCGCTCACCGAGTCGTCGAGGCCGCCAGGCGGTCTGGACCCGCCTCGCGGCGGGCGGGCCGCGCCTGGCACACCCTCGGAGTCGTCTGGTCGCCTCACCTGGCGGCGGCACGCGCGGCGGACGACGAGCGGCCCGAGGGTCACTTCAGTCGGTAGAGTGGGGCGAGGGGGCGGAACGTCTCGAGAGCCCGAGCACGATAATCCGCTTCCCGCCACTTTGCGGCCTCCCCGGCCGGCACGGCGCGCCCAATGACGAGCTGGCCGTCGCGCCCGCGCAGACGGTCCTCGGCGAGCTGGGTCAGCCCTTCCGCGTCGAGATCCGAGAGCATGCCGGCCGGTTCCTCGTCGTGCTCGTTTTTGAACCACGCGAGACCCTGGACCCGGCGCAGCACCGCGCCGAGCTGCGCCGCGTTCCTCTTCCAGGCCGCGCGCCAGCGCGCCTTGTCGGCGTGCTCGGGGCCCACCTCGAAGAGGAACCGGACGCAGTTCCGCGACACCGCGACCTTGAAGTGACAGTGCTTCTTGTAGCCGCGGCGGTCGGGCGCGAACGCGACCCACGTGTCGTCCGGCGGGTTCACGGTACGGCGCGCGTGCTTGGCGACGTGGGCGAACGCCTCGGCACTCGTCGCGCGGGCGACGTCGGGTGAGAGGCCCCGGCCGAGCGCCTCGAGCCTCGGGCGGATGCGACTCCGGATCGCCTCCATCCGTGGCTTGAATCCCTCGAGCGCGAAGACCTGGAAGTCCGCTGCGCTGAACGCTCCTGACGCCATGGTTCAGGTCTCCTTCCTAGCCCGGATCGAGATGGACCGCGAGCACGCGCGCCGGCTCGGAGGTGACGTTGCGGACGTTGTGCGACGTGCGGGCGGGATTCCAGACCCCCTGGCCCGCGCGCAGCCTGACCGTCTTGCCGTCGGGGAACACCTCCTCGACCTCGCCGTCGAGCACGTAGATCACCGTCGGGCCGGGATGCCGGTGCAGACCGGTCTGGGCGCCCGGATCCCAGTGATCCACGTTGACGCGTACCCTGGTCTTCGCCCACCGCAGGTCGTCCGTCGTCACGTTCACGAGCTGATCCGCCCACATCCGCGGCGCGGTCCTGGCGCCGACAGCGCCGGCGACCGCGCCGAGCGCGAAGGTCAGGGCGAGGAGCGTGGACAGCCTGCGCAGCGCCATCGACCTAGGCGCCGCGGGACCGTGGCGGGCCGTCGGGCCGAGGCTGGCTGGAGCTCACGGTGCATCCTCCATGGACGCTGTGACAGGCTTGACGGGCGGAAATCATGATCGGCCGAAACCCGCGCTGCTGTCAAGGGAGGCCGCGTGTATCATAGGCGGGCGATGCGCGAGCCGCTCTACCTTGTCACCGGCGGTGCGGGGTTCATCGGATCCCAGCTTGTGACGCGCCTGCTGCGCGACGGGGCGCGCGTCCGGGTGCTCGACAACTTCTCGACGGGGACGCGTGCGAACCTCGCCTTCCCCCGCGACCTTCGCCGGCGGGTCGAGGTGGTGCGCGGTGACGTGCGGGACCTGGCGACCGTGGCGCGCGCGGCGCGCGGCGCCCGCGTCGTTTTCCATCAGGCCGCGATGCGATCCGTGCCACGCTCGATCAAGGATCCCCTGGGGGCGAACGCGAACAATGTCACCGGCACCCTGCACGTGCTCGAAGCCGCGCGGCGGGCGCGGGTGCCGCGCGTCGTCTACGCCTCGTCGTCGTCGGTGTACGGCGACCGGCCCGAGCTGCCGAAGCGCGAGGAGCAGCCGACGAAGCCCGTCTCGCCCTACGCGGTGTCGAAGGTCGCGGGCGAGCTCTACGCGTCGGTTTGGAGCCGGCTGTTCGCCGTGGAGGCTATCGGCCTCCGCTACTTCAACGTCTTCGGCCCGCGTCAGGATCCGAAGTCAGAGTACGCGGCGGTGATCCCGCGCTTCATCATGTGGGCGCTTCGTGGCCGGCCGCTCGAGGTGCACGGCGACGGCAGGCAGTCGCGTGACTTCACGTACATCGACAATGTCGTCGAGGCCAACGTGCTGGCGGGCCGGGCGGCCGGCGTGGCCGGCGAGGTGTTCAACGTTGGCTGCGGCAGCCGCACGAGCCTCCTTGAAATCATCGCGATGCTCGAGGCGATCGTCGGCCGCTCGCTCGCGCGCCGGCACGCGCCGTCCCGGTCGGGGGACGTCGCCCACACGCTGGCCGACCTGTCGAAGGCCAAGCAGCTGCTCGGATACGAGCCGCTGGTCGGCTTCGAGGACGGGCTCAAGCGGACGGTGGAGTACTTCCGGGCGCGCGCCTGACGCGCGTTCCCGGCCGCGTCCGGCGCCTCGGGCCGTGCCTCCGGCCCCAGGGGGGACGGGCGCCGCCCACACGGTCTCCGTCCCCGCCCGCGGGCGCCGCTGATCAGCCACGCCCCACGCGAGGCCCGTCGGCATCTTGGCCGAGGGGCTGGCCCTCCTGCCTTTGGCCCGCGCGACCCCGTGCCGTCAGGAAGCCCTTGCCGACGGACGGGCGCGGCGCTCGCCTGGGGGGGACCGGGCCGCGATCGTCCACGGGCGCCGCGATCTCAATGACGGTGCGGGGCCTCGCCACCGCTTTCCGACGTGCTCGACCCGAATGCACGATAAATGCTACTCTCGAGATAGGATTGATAGCGTGCCACCCGGTCGCCGCGACCTCGTCCGGATCTGATGAGCGACGCGAAGATCAAGACCCTCGATGAACTCGCGGCCGCGCTCGAGCGGGAGCGGGCGCAGGGCCGGCGCGTCGTGCTCTGCCACGGCGTGTTCGACCTCCTCCATCCTGGTCACATCCGCCACCTGGAGGCGGCGCGTCGCCACGGCGACCTCCTGGTGGTGACGATCACTCCCGACCGCTTCGTCAACAAGGGACCGGGGCGGCCCGTGTTCAACCAGCGGCTGCGGGCGGAGTCGGTGGCGGCGCTCGCGTCGGTCGATCACGTCGCGATCACCGAGTCACCGACCGCCGTTGAGGCCATCCGCCGGTTTTCTCCCGCCGTCTACGTGAAGGGAAGTGAGTACGCGGACGCGGCGGCGGATCTGACCGGGATGATCGACGACGAGCGCGTCGCGGTGGAGGCTGGCGGCGGGCGCGTCTACTTCACGAACGAAATCACGTTCAGCAGCTCGAGCCTGCTCAACGTGCACTTCGACGTCTACCCAGAGGAGGCCCAGGCCTTCCTCCGCGAGTTCCGGGAACGATACTCGGCCGACGCGGTGATCGGCGCGCTCAAGCGGCTTCGGGACATCAAGGTCCTCGTGATCGGGGACGCGATCATCGACGAGTACCACTACGTGCAGTCGATGGGAAAGTCGCCCAAGGAGTTGCTGGTGGCCACCCGGTACGTTCGCGAGGAGCACTTCGCGGGCGGCATTCTCGCCTGCGCGAACCACGTGGCCGGCTTCTGCGACCGGGTCGACCTCGTGACCGTGCTCGGGGCGAGGGACTCGCGTGAGCCGTTCGTCCGCGAGCACCTCAAGCCGAACGTCCGCCCGCGCTTCTTCACCCGTCCGGATACGGGCACGGTGGTCAAACGGCGGTTCGTCGAGCAGGCCTTCCTCAACAAGATGTTCGAGATCGCGTTCCTTGACGACGCGGAGCTGCCGGCGGCGGTCGCAGCCGAGGTCGGCGCGTACTTGCGCGGCGTGCTCGGCCAGTACGATCTCGTGCTGGTGGCGGACTACGGCCACGGCTTCCTAAACCGCGACCTCATCCAGCTGCTGACCGCGGACTCCCGCTTCCTCGCGGTAAACGCGCAGACCAACAGCGCGAACACCGGCTTCAACCTGGTCACGAAGTATCCGCGAGCCGACTACGTCTGCATCGATGAGCCGGAGGTCCGGCTCGCCATGCACGACCGTGCGAGCCCGATGGAGAGCATCATCCGCCAGGTCACCAAGGACCTGACCGCACGGCGGGTGGCCATCACCCGGGGCCACCACGGGTCGATGACGTATGACGAGCACGAGGGGGTCCGCGCGGTGCCCGTCCTCTCGCGAGAGATCGTCGACCGGATCGGCGCCGGCGACGCGTACCTGGCAATCACGGCGCCGTGTGCCGCCGCCGGGTACCCCATGGACCTCGTCGGCTTCATCGGCAATGCGGTCGGTGCCCTCGCCGTCCGGATCATCGGCAACCGCACACCCGTCGAGCCCGTACCGCTGTTCAAGTTCATCACGGCCCTGCTCAAATGACGCCGTCGGGGTATCTCCGCGAGGTCGGGCGGGCCCTCGTCGCGGTCGAAGTCACCGACGGCGAGGGGCGGGGCCTAGGCCTCGAGGAGGGGCTCGAGCGTGCGGTGTCGATCCTCCTCGAGCAGACGCGGCGAGGCCTGAAGGTAATGTTCATCGGCAACGGCGCCAGCGCCGCGATCGGCAGCCACCAGGCGCTCGATTATTGGAAGAATGGTGGCATGCGAGCGGTGACGTTCAACGATCTCGCCCTGCTCACCGCGGTCAGCAACGACTTCAGCTACGCGGAGGTGTTCGAGAAGCCCATCGAGATGTTCGCCGACGTCGGCGACATCCTGCTCGCGATCTCCAGCTCCGGCCGCTCGGAGAACATCCTGCGTGGCGCCGATGCCGCCCGGAAGCAGGGCTGCCGCGTCATCACCTTCTCCGGCTTCCGGTCCGACAACCCCCTGCGCTCGCGCGGCGAGCTGAACTTCTACGTGCCCTCGATGTCCTACGGGCACGTCGAGGTGACGCATCTCGCGCTGTCGCACACGCTGGTCGACACCATCATCGACCGGCGCGCCTCCGGCTCCGCCTGACCGGCGCCCCGGCGACGACCCGCGATGGTCGGGCTGGTGAGCGTCGGCGCCTACGTCCCGCGCTACCGCCTCACCGGCGCCCTCCTCCGCGAGGCGTGGGGCGGCGCGGGCGACGGCGAGCGCGCCCTCGCCAACTACGACGAGGACAGCCTGACCATGGCCTGCGAGGCCGCGCTCGCCGCCCTCACCGGCCGAGACGTCTCGCGGGTCGGCGCCTGCTTCCTTGCCTCGACCTCGGCCCCGTACGCCGAAAAGTCGACCGCGACGCTACTCGCGAGCGTGTGTGATCTTGCTCCCGACGCGATCACGGCTGACCTCGGCGGATCGCTCCGCTGCGGGACGACGGCCCTCCGCCTGGCGCTCGATTCGGTGCGAGCGGGGTCGGTTGCTGAGGCCCTGGTCGCCGCCGCCGACGTGCGGACGGTGCCGCCCGGGACCGAGCTCGAGGGCCTGCTCGGCGACGGCGCGGCCGCGGCGCTCGTGGGCGCCGACGGAGTCGTCGCTTCCTTCGAGGGCGCCCACACGGTGAGCCGTGAGTTCACCGACGTGTGGCGCAATCAGGGTGGCCGCTACCTCAACGTGCTGCCCGACATGCCGTTCGTCAAGGCGCACGGCCTCGACCGGCACCTCCCCGAGGCGATCGACGGTCTCCTCGCCAAGACCGGGCGGAAGAAGAGCGACATCACGCGGCTCGTCCTCGGCGCGCCCGACGCCCGGCTGCACGCCGCGCTCGTCCGGCAGCTCGGCTTCGCGGCGGCGGTGCCGAAGGAGCCGCTCATTGCCAAGGTGGGCAATACCGGCTCGGCCGCGGGCCTGCTCGGGCTCGCGGAGGCGCTCGAGAACGCGCGGCGGCAGGACCAGATCCTCGTCGTCTCCTACGGCGACGGCGCCGAGGCCCTCCTCTTCCAGGTCACGGACGCGATCACCGGCTCTCGTCCCGCCTGGCCGCTCCGCGCCCAGCTCGCCCGCGGGCAACCGCTCGCCCACTACGGTAAGTTCCTGCGCTTCCGCCGGCACGTGGAGACCGAGGTGATCCGTGCGTTCACGAGCGTCCCGGCGATGGTGCGCGAGGAGCGGCAGAACTTCCGCCTCTACGGGCAGAAGTGCACGGACTGCGGCGCCGTCTCGTATCCGCGGCGGCACCTCTGCTGGCAGTGCTCGTCGTCCCGGCTGGCGGAACACAAGCTGTCCCGCCGCGGCCGTGTCTTCACCTTCACGAGGGACTTCCTCGTCCCGACCCCGGACCCGCCGACGGTGGTCGTGTCGTCGGATCTCGAGGGCGGGGGCCGCTTCTTCGCCCAGCTCACCGACGCCGATCCGGCGACGGTGACTGTCGACATGCCGGTCGAGCTCACCTTCCGCCGGATCCACGAGGGCGAGGATCTGGTGAACTACTTCTGGAAGTTTAGGCCTGCGCCGTAAGTTCCCGTCCCGACGGGAGTGTCTCCGGATCGGGGCGTATCCAGGCGCACCTGGGGTGCGCCAGGGTGCTCGATCACAGCCGTCGGCAGCCAGCGGGCATAGACCTGGAGGAGTACCGCGGCGGATCGCCAGCCCCCTTGCTGCTGGACGTAGAGCACGGGGGCGTTACGGCTGAGCAGGGTCGACGCGAAGGTGTGCCGCAGCTGCTCGGCGGGACGATAACGAACCTGGGCAACCCGCAGGAGGCGCTTCCACTGCCTGTTGACGGCATCCGGGTGGAGCGGGGCGACCCCGCCGAAGACAAAGCCTTCCGGCTCGATCGACTGCACACGCCGAGCCCGGACTCGGGTGAGGAGGCTCCGGGTCTCCGGCGTGGCCCCTGGGTGCCATGCGGCCGTGGCCTCGCAGACAGGGTGCAGGATCGATACCGTCCGCACGTGCCCGGTCTTCGTCGGGCCGAGCCTACCCCTCGTCCAGGTCCGCCGGACAGTCACGGTCCCGTGAAGCATGTCGAGGTCCCGCTCCTGCAGGCCGAGCACTTCGCCCGCCCTCAGCCCAGACTGCACCCAGAGCCGGACGAGCGTCGCGAAGCCCAGGTCGAGCCGTTCTGCTGCCATCAGGATTGCCCGCAGTTCCTCGCCCGTGAAGGGGTCTACTCCGGCGTCTTCAGCCTTACGGGGGAGCAAGCGACCGAGGTCCGTCACGGGGTTGCGGGAGAGGTAATCGTCAAGCACCGCCCGCTGAAGGATCGCGCGAAGAGTCTTGAGACCCACCCGTAGCGAGGCCGGGCTCAAGGGCCGGTGCGTGAAGCGGACACTTCCGCCGGGGCTTCGCTTCGCCGCGATGAAGTCCTCGACCAAACGGGATGTTATGTCCGAGACTGGCGTAGAACCGAAGAAGGGCAACAGGTGAGCCCGGAGAAATCGCTCGTGATTCTCAACGCTTGTCTGCCGCAACGAGCGGAGCAGGGGATAACGAGCGAGCTAGGCCTCGGCGACCCGGGCGAAGGTGGGGATATCGGCGCTGGGTAGCCGGAAGTCTCGCTTGCCGAGTTCCGCTTCCAATGTTTTCGCCAGGTCCATGGCTGCTTTCCGGTCGCCGACTTGCTTTGATGTTCGCCGCCCTCGGTGGGCCACGAATACCCACCACGGGCCGCCCTTCACCTTCCGCCGAACGCGCACGCCCATCGGTATAATTCCTCTCTACCACGCCCGGTGCAGGCCGACGTAGCGGTTTTCGACAACATTCAACAGATCCTGAATCCGCCCGGGGTGCGTGCGTTGGGCCGCGCGGGATCTTTGACAGGAGAGCACCATGAACACCATGCTTCGCTGGTCCCCGACCCGGCAGTTCCACCGCCACCACGACGACAACCTCTTCGCGAGGTTCTTCGGCGACGCCACGGATGAGGCGGCTCAGCGTCCGCCGTGGCTTCCCGCCGCGGAGGGGCGGACGGAGGACGGCACCTACGTCATCCAGCTTGCCCTGCCTGGCGTGGATCCGCCGCTAACCACTTTCGTTTACCCAGACTTCACCCAGGAAGCGGTTCAGCCGCCAGCCTCGTCGACGAGGTGCTGCCGCGGGTCCCGGGGGCCAGTGGGTGCTGAGTCTTCCGTACCATCTTCGCTACCTGCTGGTGTGGGATGACCGCACAGATGCCGACTGGAGCCGAGCCACGCCATGGTCTTCGTGATGGCCCTTCGTCGTGATGACGGTGCAGGGCCCCTTCTTCGAAGCGATCGAGGCGGCGGCGAGCTGTCCATGCACTACCTCGAAGGCGAACGAGATATGCGAGTCTCCGCTCCCGGAGCCTCCGGTTTCAGATAAACAACCAAGCAACAAACACAAATTCCTAATCCAACGAGAGGATATTTCAGCGCTACGACGGCAGCGGCTCCGAACAGACACAGAGTCGCGATTGATCGGACACGCATGATCCTGCGCACCTTCGGCGGTACGTCATGGACGGGACGGCGATCAACGAGCTCCCAGATCAGAAAGATGTAGGTCGCGTTCACTAGAAAGAAGACCGCCGCATAGAAGGAAACCGGCTGGGGCGCCAATTCGCTCACGGCCATCCACGCGGTGGAAAGCGGAAGCAGTGACACGGAAAATAGATGCGCGAAATTGAACCACATCAGGCGGGGCGTCGCTGTTGTCGCGTAGCGCATCAGATGATGATGATTAGCCCAGACAATTGCGATGAAAACGTAGCTGACTGCGTAGCTCAGCCAGGTAGGCCAGAGCAACAGGAGCGCCTTGAAGGTAGGTAGCTCTGGCGGCCGGAGATCTAAAACCAAGACTGTGATCAGAACGGCAAAGACGGCGTCCGAGAACGCGCTCAACCGCTCGGGTGTCGCTGCGCGGAGCACGGCCGTCTTCTTTGTCGGCGCTGGGAGGTGCACGCCACAATCGTTGCAGAACCTCGCGCCAGCAGGGTTCTCGTGTTCGCAGGATGGGCAGCTCACTGGGTGCTTGCCTATCTTAGCCTCATCCGCGTGTAAGTCACCTCGGTGGACACCTGAAAACCGGCCAGTCGTGGACGGGGCAAAACCGGCCAGTGGGAGAGCCGCCCCAAGCACGAGTGTTCTACCGCAGTCGATCATGATCGAGCAAGCGCCCCGCTTGGCGTCCGCGGGGCCGACGAGGGGATACCGAGATAGGGCCCCGACGAGAATCGGCCCTTCCTGCGCCAAAGCGCGCTTAAAGGCTCAACGCGGCTCGCGGCCAGAAAGAAATCTTTCTCCTTAACAAGCTTTGATGTACCTGTAGTGAAGTCCCCTTGCCAGCGACCGGCAGATCGCACGATGCGGCGAGGCCACGGGTCGTATGATCAATGGCTGCGTCGAGCACTTCTCGCCCTAGCGGGATCTGGAGGCCGCAGTCCTCAACGTGATCTGATCATCGATAATCGCCGATCAGGCGTAACCGGGCCCGGAGGATGCGCGGAACGAACTCAGCGTCCAGAGATAGCTCAGGATACCTTTCCAATGCCTGAAGGGTCGGGGCAATCTGTGAGCGAGAGGACTCTATGAGAACTGTGGGGTCGTGTCAACTAACCGAGAGGTCCCCTGCTTAAGAGTGAAACTCCGCGAACCAACCAGTACGAGCCTCCCGCTTATCCCGCAGCCCGTTCTGCGGGCGGAAGAACTGTCCCCAGGGCGGCTCAATGCGGTCGCTGACGGGGCGGGAGGGCTCCGGTTCGAACCGGAGCCCTCCCCAGAGCTTACTGGTGATCGAAGAAGACGGGGGCGTCCTTGGCAGGAATGGGCATCGTCGCACACGCGGTCAGAAAGCCGCTCAGGACCGCGATCGCGATAATCAGCTTCCGCATAGCCGTCACCTCCTTTCGAGAGAGAAGCAACTGCTCCGGCTCCGCCCTGGGGGGTCACGCTCGTCTACGACCGTGGCCCGAACGTCTGGGGCTGCGGACAGGGTGGGATCGGGCGCTGCGTTCGCACAAGGCACTTGGGCCGCACGCGCCGCGGCGATGCCGGTCTCGATCCTCCCGTCCCGTACCGAACTCTTCATCCTTCCTAACGCAGCGTCCCCGGCGTCGTTCCGCGGGTCCCGCGAATACACTCTAAGATTGTTCCGCTTCGGTTTTCGTGTGCCCATACGCGACTGTGCTCCGTTGACGCAGACTTAGGCCTCACCGCCGTCCTCCCTGTCCGGGTCACCGTCCGCGCTCGGGACGCCGACGCCCGTGAGCGACTCGCCATCGATCGCGATGAACACGATCGCGCGCGGTGACGTCAGGCGGTTCACCCAGATCGCCGAAGCCACGGATCCGGTGCGCGTGTTGAGTCCCTGCCACACGCCGCCGGCCGGCCGGCTATCACGCCGGCTCGTCGTCAGCTCGCGCTTGCATTCGGCGAAGCCATCAGTGGCAAGGGCATTCGCAATGTCCTCTGGTGCGGCCACCCATCCGTGCTCCTCCTCCGTCCAGGTCATTCGGCCTTGCTCGCGAAGCTCGTTGAGGCCGGTCATTGCGTGCATTGGGTCCTCCGATCACCCGTCGAGGCTCCGAGCCTATACCGGAGGTGACGCCAGACGGAGCCTCGACCTCCGCTGCCGTTGCCGAGGGCTGCTGGGCGCTCCGAGCGTCGTCACCGCCACCGCCGCCGAGCCCGATCCAGGACGTCCTGGGAGAGAGTGAGAGGACTCTCGTGTTATTGTTGAACACCACGCCTCCTGGCCCGTGCCGGCCAGCCCGCCAGCCCGTCCGACGTCGCCCACTCAACTGATAATATATTTTATATTTGTTATATAATTTATTTTGTGATAGAAGTCAAGGGCAATCCGAAGGGAACCCCGGGAGAAGCCGGGCGCCGAGAGTAAGGAGGAGGGATCATGACTCTGGAAACGTTCGGGACGTGGGTCGTCTTGGGGCTCCTGACCGGCTGGCTGGCGGGGTTCGTGATGAAGGACGGCGGTCATGGGCGGATCTCGGACCTCCTCCTAGGTTTGGCCGGGAGCGGCATAGTGAACACGTTCGCCGCGGGCGTGGGTGCCCTCTCGGAAGCGGGAAGGGTCGCGATGGCCGTCGTTTCGGTCGCCGGGGCGGCCTTCGTGATCGTCAGCCAGCGGAAGATCTGGCCCGCGCTCGCGTAAGGACGTAAGTGCCTCGGCGGGCTGGACCACCTCCGTAAGCATGAGCATCAAAGCCGCTGATGCGGTTGAATTGCTGGTGGGAAGATGTGCGGCAGAGTTCCAGGTTACCGAACGGGTGACGGGGGAATGACGAAATGGAAGACCGACAGACTCTGAAGCAAGCGACGAAGCTGTGGCAGGAGGAGCTCGACCCGGAGTTCGGCAGGTCGTCCAAGAACATCGGCGCCTGGCTGCAGAAAGCCAAGCAGGCCAGGCAATGCGAGCCGCGGGCCGTCCCCCTTTATGAAGCGCGGGCGGATTTACCTCCAAGGGGGGCGCTGTTGGGAGGCGCCCCATGAGGTCGGGGGGTCCAGTGCGGCGAGCTCCGGGCGACGCTCGCGCGGCCAAGATGCTTCATGGCCGGCGCGCTCGGCTGAACTGACGGAGGCCGACGCTCCCAATGACGACAAAATCATCCGACATTCATCCGCGACGTCCGTCTCACCCTTAACGCAAAGGAGGGCCGTCCCATGCCCAGTCGCGTGCTGGCCCGCATAGCTACCACAGGCATCTATCTTCTGCACAACGTCCCGCGTGACCTTCAGCGGGCCGCACGCGTCCGCGCCGGGCGTGAGGGAATCACGCTGCGCTGGGTGCTCCTGCAAGCCCTGCGCGAGTACGCCGCTGGAACCTGGGCACCACAGCCAGATGAGAAATCGTGCGGGGTGCCTCTAGCCAGCGCCGTTGACCGGCGAGTAGTTGGGGAGGGAGCTTGAAATGACGACCTACATTGCTCTCGCCCTGATCTTCCTCGTCTCGTTCGCCGCCACGCGTACGGCCGACGGCGAGGTCCCCAGCGTCGCCGACTTCGCCGCCTGCAATGGAGAAGCGCCTGAAGCGGTCAAGGCAGGAACTGCCTCGCCGACGAGGGGCGACTACGTCCGGGCCGATAGCGCACGCGCCGGCGCCGTGACAATGGACGCCATCGACTTCACGGGCGGAGTCATCGAGTCGTCCGATCCACAAATCCACGGTATGAAGGCGGAAGGAGCACAAGACGCCACGTACCAGGCCGCATATCGCAGTTGCATGAGACGGAAGGGCTTCTAAGCGGCACGCCGACCGAGGCATCCTGGCTCAATCTCATCGAGGCCTAGTTCGGCGTGCTCTAAGGCTTCACGCTTGCGAATACGGACGACCCGGATCACGTGACGCGTCGGCGCCGAGTGTACGGGTACCTGCGATATCGTCACCGGAAGCTGGACCGGCTCACGCATCCGCTCACTCGTATACGTTCAATTATTAATAGCCCTGTTAAGTTGGAACGGCACTAGTGTTCCGTATAGTAAGTCATGTTAACTTAGCCATGGATATTCTCTGGAGGGAGAGCCATGGCCAACCGCGTTCGACCGATCGTGGTGAGCGAGCGGGATCGGCAGACCTTGGAGCACCTGCACCGGGCGCCGTCGACCCCGGGTGGACTGAGCCGGCGCGCCCGGGCGGTCTTGCTGATGGCGCAGGGCGTGCCCGGCGTGGAGATCGCGGAGCGGGTGGGGTATACGGTGGTGCAAATCAGCCGGTTGCGGCGGCGCTTCGCGGAGCAGGGCGTGGCGGGCTTGCACGACCACCCGCGCTCGGGCCGGAGACTCGCGCTGCGGCGGCGCCGGCGCGTACTCCGGGTGCAGCCAGGGTGCAGTCGATGCCGCGCTACGCCGTAGTTTGCACACCTACGCAGGCCAACTATTCGCCGAGTTGAACGTCGTCCGACTCCTTCTGGAAGTTTAGGCCTGCGCCGTAAGTTCCCGTCCCGACTGGAGCGTCTCCGGATCGCGTCCACCGGTTGGGATGTCGGTTGAGCCCAGGCGGATTCACGACGACCCCAGGAGCATGTAGCTACATACAACTGCTTGTGGACGGGCAACATGGCGAGTAGCATGGCGCCATCGTCCTCATCGATTTCTCAAACGATAGGAGGGGGGCATGAAATTTGGCACGATCGGCGCCGGCGCTGTCGCGCTCGCATTCGGGCGAGAGGCGCTGGCCAGGGGCCATGAAATGGTCTTGAGCAGCCGGCATGGTCCAGATGTACTCGGCGACAAAGTCGCCGAGCTCGGTCGTGGTGCGTCCGCGGCCTCGGTCGAGGAAGCCGCGAGCCTCGACTACGTGCTGCTCGCCGTGCCTTGGCGAAACGTCGAGTCAGCGTTGAAGAGCCTACCCGCCTGGAACGGCCGGGTGCTCATCGATGCGACGAATCCCTTCGTCGAGACGAGTCCGAAGCTCGTCCTCGCCGATCTCGGCGGCAAGGGCGC
>QHRX01000233.1 GCA_003221455.1 Candidatus Rokuibacteriota bacterium | reverse complement strand
GAACGTTCGGCGAGCCGGGAATCGTCCTCGAGCTTGCCGACCTTCCCGAACCTCCAGCACCGGCCGCCGGCGAGGTGCTGATCGGTGTCGAGCATGCGCCGATCAACATGAATGACTTGTATCTCATCCAAGGTGTGTATCCGCTCCGGCCTTCGCTTCCGAGCGTCGTCGGAAATGAAGGGGTGGGGCGAGTGTTGGCTATTGGCAGGGGCGTCGACCACCTGAAGGTCGGCGATCGCGTGCTCGTGCCGCTCTACAGCTTCAGTTGGCGCGAGCGACTCGTTGCACCCGCCGCGGGCTTGTTCGCACTGCCCGAGGCCGATCCGCGCCAACTCGCCATGCTCGGCATCAATCCGCCGACGGCGGCTCTGCTGCTGAACGAGTCCATCGACCTCAGGCCCGGCGACTGGGTTGCGCAGAATGCCGCCAATTCGGCCGTCGGCCGGTCACTCATCGCAATAGCCAAGGCGCGCGGCCTCAAGACACTCAACTTCGTTCGCCGCCTCGAGCTTGTTCCCGAGCTGCAAGCCGTCGGCGGCGACCTCGTGATCGTCGATCAGAGTGGGGCGGTTGACAAAATTCGGGCAACGATCGGCGACGCCCGCGTGCCGCTCGGCATTGACGGGGTCGCAGGCAAAGCCGCCGCAACCATAGCCGGTGTTCTCAGCCATTCCGGGACGCTCGTCGTCTATGCGCTGATGAGCGGCGAGCCGGTCACTGTCGCCCCGCTCGACCTGATCGCCAAGCGTGTCGTCGTCAAGGGCTTCTTCCTCAACCATCCTGATGTCGAGTTGAAAATACCGAGCGCACTGCGCGAGACGGCGCCGCTCGTCGCTTCAGGCGCGATTCGAGTGCCTATCGCAGCGACCTATCCGCTCACCGCCTTCCGCGAAGCCGTCGCCCACGTTCAGCGGGGCGGCAAGGTGATGTTTGACGTTGATGGAGCCAGCGAGTTGTTCGACAAGGTCGCGGTCGAGGCGCCTCAGGTCCAGGCACCATGAGTCCGTCGTACCCCTAGGCGCGGGATGACAGGATCCGCACGATCGTGTCGAGCGCCTGCTCGGCCTTCGCTTTCAGCTCGTCGTCGGTGTTGCCGGCGATCGGATGAGCGATCACGGCGAACGGGTAGTCCGGCAATCCCTCGATCGACGCAATTTCTTTCGCGCTCGGTATGAACCGGTCGGTG
>QHRX01000014.1 GCA_003221455.1 Candidatus Rokuibacteriota bacterium | reverse complement strand
GCGCCTGCTCGATCTGCTGAACAGGTTGCTCGGCTCGACCTTCAGGCAGATTCTGTGGCGCCGAGCGCTGGAACTCGAGCTGACCTACTCGCAGTCGCAGATCCTCTTTTACGTCGAGCAGAACCCCGGGTGCCACATGGGGGACGTGGCCCGCGCCTTCGGCGTCACCCTGGCCGCTGTGACCCAGGTCGTCGACCGGCTCGAGCAAAAGCGGTTCCTGATCCGCGGCGATGATCCGGAGGACCGCCGCGTATACATCTTGATGCCCACACGGGAAGGCAAGGATCTCGTGGCCGAGCTTCGCGCGCTTCAGCGCGACGGCCTGGGGCGGGTGCTGGTGAAGATCTCGGCTCGCACCCGAGCCGGACTCATCGAGGGGCTTGAGGCCCTGGTCGACGCCGCGTCCGGGGCGGCAAAGCCTGGGCCCGCGCCGTCGGCGCGGCGCGTGCGGCTGCCGCAGGGGCGCGTCCCGTGAAGGGCCTCTCCGACGCGCGGGCCGCACTGGCAGGCCTGCTCCTGTTGGCGGCTGGCTGCAGCAACGAGAAGAGCAGTGCCGCCCAACAGAAGCCGGCGCTCCCGGCCGTGCCGGTCACCGTCGCCGAGGTGGTGGCCAAGACCGTCCCCGTGCAGCTGCGGGTGATCGGCAACGTCGAGGCCTACTCCGTGGTCTCGGTCAAGCCTCAGATCAACGGCGAGATCTTCCGGGTTCACATCCATCCAGGCGAGGAGGTCCGGAAGGGGGCTCTCCTGTTCAGCATCGACCCCCGGCCGTTTGAAGCGTCGCTCCGACAGGCGGAGGCGAACCTGGCCCGAGACCGGGCGGGGCTGAGCCAGACGAAGGCGGCGCTGTCAGAAAAGAAGGCCGCGCAGAAGCAAGCCGAGGCCAACGTGGCGCGCGACGAAGCCCAGCTCGAGAACGCCCGAACCCAAACACACCGCTACGCGGAGCTCGTGAAGAAGGAGTTCGTCGCCAAGGAGCAGTACGACCAGATCCGTACCAACGAGCGCGCGCTCGAAGCCACCGTGCAGGCCGTTCAGGCGGCCGTCGAGGACGCCAAGGCCGGGGTGATCGCGGGCGAGGCCGCGGTGACCAACGCCGAGGCCGTCATCCGGGCCGACCAGGCCGCGGTCGAGAACGCCAGGCTTCAGCTGGAGTACTGCTCGATCCGGTCGCCCATCGACGGGCGGGCGGGCGACCTCCTGGTTCACGCGGGCAACGTCGTCAAGGCCAACCCCGACAACCCGCTCCTGGTGATCAACCAGGTCCGCCCGATCTACGTCAACTTCGCCGTCCCCGAGCAGAACCTCGAGGCCATCAAGCAATATCGGGCGGCCGGCACCCTGCGGGTCGAGGCGGTAGTCCCCAAGACCTCCGGCGTGCGGCCGCAGGGCACGCTGACGTTCGTCAACAACGCCGTCGACATGACCACGGGCACCATCCAGCTCAAGGGGACCTTCGCCAACGGGGATAACGCCTTCTGGCCGGGACAGTTCGTCGACGTCGTGCTGACGCTGACGGACGAGCCCGACGCGCTTGTGGTCCCCTCCCAGGCGATCCAGAACGGGCAGAAGGGGTCCTTCGTCTTCGTGGTCAAGCCCGACCTGACGGTCGAGTCGCGTCCGGTGACGGTGGGCCGGGCCCTCGAGCAGCGCGAGACCGTCGTCACGCGTGGCGTCAAGCCGGGGGAGCGCGTGGTGACCGACGGGCAGGCACGGCTGCTCCCCGGCGGCAAGGTCGTGATCAGGAGCGCGAGCCCCGCCCCCAAAGAGGGATGACCCCCGAGCTCTTCATCCGGCGGCCCGTCATGACGACGCTCGTCATGCTGGGCATCGTCCTCTTCGGCATCATGGCCTATCGGCAGCTCCCCGTGAACGACCTGCCGAACGTCGACTTCCCGACCATCACGGTGTCGGCGGGCCTGCCCGGCGCCAGCCCGGAGACGATGGCGGCCACGGTGGCGACGCCGCTCGAGCGGCAGTTCACGACGATCCAGGGCCTCGACTCGATGACGTCGACGAGCGCCCTCGGCATCACCCAGATCACGCTCCAGTTCACCCTCGATCGGGGCATCGACTCCGCCGCCCAGGACGTCCGCGCCGCCATTGCCAAGGCCGCGGGCCTCCTGCCGTCGGGGATGCCCACGCCTCCGACCTACCAGAAGGTCAACCCGGCCGACCAGCCGATCCTCTACATGGGCCTGACCTCGCCGGAGCTCCCGCTGTACGAGGTCGACGAGTACGCGGAGACGCTCGTCGCGCAGAAGATCTCGACCGTCAGCGGGGTGGCCCAGGTCCAGGTCCTCGGCGCCCAGAAGTACGCGGTCCGCGTCCAGCTCGACCCCAACGCCCTCGCGTCGCGGGGGATCGGCATCGACGAGGTGCAGCGCGCGGTCGAGCAGGGGAACGTGAACAATCCGACCGGGACCCTCTACGGTGCCCACCAAGCCTTCACGGTCCAGGCCAGCGGCCAGCTGATGAACGCGGCGGCCTACCGCCCCCTCATCGTGATGTACCGAAACGGGGCGCCCGTCCGGCTCGAGCAGGTCGGGCGGGTGCTCGACAGCGTGCAGCTCGACAAGGCGGCGGCCTGGTACAACGGGTCCCGCACGGTCCTCCTCGCCATCCAGCGCCAGCCGGGCACCAACACGATCGAGATCATCGACGGGATCAGGCAGCTCTTCCCGACCTTCAAAGAGAAGATGCATCCCTCGGTCGGGCTCCACATCCTCTATGACCGCTCGGTGGCCATCCGCGAGTCGGTCCGGGACGTCGAGCTGACGCTGCTCCTCGCGATCGTGCTGGTCGTGCTCGTGATCTTCGTGTTCCTGCGGAACCTCCCCGCGACCGTCATCCCGAGCCTGGCAGTGCCGATGTCGATCCTCGGAACCTTCAGCGCGATGTACGTGTTCGGCTACATGATCGACATTCTGTCCCTCATGGCGCTGACGCTCTCGGTGGGCTTCGTGGTCGACGACGCGATCGTCATGCTCGAGAACATCTCCCGGCACATCGAGGCGGGGGTGCCGCGGTTCGAGGCGGCGCTCCGAGGCTCGAAGGAAATCGCCTTCACGATCCTCTCGATGACGCTGTCGCTGGCCGCGGTCTTCATCCCGGTGTTCTTCATGGGCGGGGTGGTGGGCCGCCTCCTCCACGAGTTCGCCGTCACGATCGGCGTCGCCGTGCTGGTGTCGGGCGTAGTGTCTTTGACGCTGACACCGATGGTCTGCAGCCGGTTCCTGCGGTCGCCCCAAGCCTCCCACGGCCGGTTGTACAACGCGTCAGAGCGCGTGTTCACCGGCGCGCTCCACCTCTACGAACGGACCCTGCGGTGGACCCTCCGCCACCGGCCCCTCACCCTGGGGGTGCTGCTCCTGACCGTCGTGGCGACGGGCTATCTGTTCACGGTCGTCCCCAAGGGGTTCGTCCCGAACGAGGACACGGGCCAGATCTTCGGCGTGACCGAGGGGCCCCAGGACATCTCCTTCGAGTCGCTCGTGCAGCACCAGAAGCAGGTCGCCGAGATCGTGGCCACGGATCCGTACGTCCAGGACTGGTACTCGGCGATCGGCGGCAGTACGGTGGCGATCCTCCCCAACCAGGGCCGCGTCTTCTTCCACCTCAAGCCGCGGTCCGAGCGGCCCGACGTCGAGCAGGTCATCCAACACTTTCGCCCCCGGCTCGCGAAGGTCCTGGGGATGCGGGTGTTCCTGCAGAACATCCCGACGATCCGCATCGGGGGCACGTTGAGCAAGGCCCTCTATCAATACACGCTGCAGGACACGGATCTCCAGGAACTCTACTCCTGGGTGCCCATCGTCGAGGCGAAGATGCGGGAGCTCCCCGGCTTGGTCGACGTCAACACGGACCTCATGATCACGAGCCCGCAGGTCCTCGTGAACATCGACCGCAACCAGGCCTCGACCCACGGCGTCACCGTGGCCCAAATCGAGAACGCTCTCTATGACGCGTACGGGTCTCGGCAGGTGTCGACCATCTATACCGCTCAGAACGAGTACTGGGTGATCCTGGAGGTGGAGCCCCGCTACCAGCTGGACCCTGCGGCTCTGTCCATGCTCTACATTAGATCAAACAGGGGATCACTGGTTCCCCTGAACGCGGTGGCGACGCTGACTCAGGGGGTCGGCCCGCTCACGGTGAGCCACCTCGGTCAACTCCCCGCGGTCACGGTGTCCTTCAACCTGAAGCCTGGGGTGTCCCTCGGCGACGCCGTGGCCGTGATCCAGAAGATGCAGCGGGAGCTGCGCCTGCCGGCCACGCTCAGCGGGCGGTTCCAGGGCACGGCCCAGGCGTTCGAGTCGTCGCTGAAGGGCCTGGGGCTCCTCCTCCTCGTGGCCGTGCTCGTGATCTACCTCGTGCTCGGCATCCTCTACGAGAGCTTCATCCACCCGCTCACGATCTTGTCCGGCCTGCCCGCCGCCGGCGCCGGTGCCCTGCTTACGCTCTTGCTCTTCCACGCCGAGCGCAACGTCTATGCCTACGTCGGCATCGTGATGCTGATCGGGATCGTGAAGAAGAACGCGATCATGATGATCGACTTCGCCCTCGAGGCCGAGCGGTCGGGAAAGAGCCCCGCAGCGGCGATCTACGAAGGCTGTGTGCTGCGCTTCCGACCGATCATGATGACGACCATGGCAGCCCTCATGGGAACGCTTCCCATCGCGCTCGGCCTCGGCGCCGGCTCCTCCTCACGGCGCACCCTCGGCCTCGCCGTGGTCGGCGGCCTGCTGGTCTCCCAGCTCCTGACGCTGTTCATCACGCCGGTCGTCTACCTCTACATGGACTCGCTCCAGCGGCTCGTCGGCTCCCCGCGGTGGCGGCGTCTGGGCCGGTTCGGCCGCGGGCTGCCCAGGGGCGCGGCGGCGCCGGCGGCGTTAGAATCGGGCGAGCCCCTGGCGCCCGCCTCTCGGCCGTGACGATGAGCGGCGACCCGACCGGCGTGGCGGAGCCCTGGAGATGACCGCGGAGCTCTTCATCCGGCGCCCCGTGATGACGACGCTCCTGATGCTCGGCATCGTCATCTTCGGCCTGATGGCCTACCAGCTGCTTCCGGTCAGCGATCTTCCGAACGTCGACCTGCCGACGGTTCTCGTGACGGCCACGGTGCCGGGCGCGAGCCCGGAGACCATGGCGTCGGCGGTGGCGACCCCGCTCGAACGCCAGTTCACGACGATCGCCGGCGTCACCTCGATCACCTCGACGAGCGCGCTCGGGCTGACGCAGATCACCGTCCAGTTCACCCTCGACCGGAACATCGACGCGGCAGCCCAGGACATCGGAGCCGCGATCACCCAGGCTCAGAAGCTTCTGCCCCCGCAAATGCCGGCGCCCCCAACGTACCAGAAGGTGAATCCGGCCGACCAGCCCGTGCTCTACCTGTCGCTGAGCTCGCCGACGTTGCCGCTCTACCAGGTCGACGAGTACGCCGAGACCCTGCTCGCCCAGCGGATCTCGACGGTCAGCGGCGTGGCCCAGGTGCTGGTCTTCGGCGCCCAGAAGTTCGCGGTGCTCTACCAGGTCGACGAGTACGCCGAGACCCTGCTCGCCCAGCGGATCTCGACGGTCAGCGGCGTGGCCCAGGTGCTGGTCTTCGGCGCCCAGAAGTTCGCGGTGCGGGTCCAGGTCGACCCCAACGCCTTGGCGTCGCGGGGAATCGGGATCGACGAGGTCGAGCGGGCGATCGCGCAGGCGAACGTGAACCTGCCGACGGGTACGCTGTACGGCACCCACCGCGCGTTCACCGTGCAGGCCACCGGACAGCTCACGGACGCGGCCGCGTACCGGCCGCTCATCGTCGCCTACCGCAAGGGCAACCCGGTCCTCCTTCAGGAGCTCGGACAGGTCATCGACGGCGTGCAGCTCGACAAGGTCGCGAGCTGGTACAACACCGACCGGGCGGTGATCCTCGCCGTCCAGCGGCAGCCGGGAACCAACACGATCAAGGTGGTCGACGCGATCCGGAGGCTGCTGCCGGCCCTCGAGCCCCAGCTCCCCTCGTCGGTGCAGCTCAGGGTCCTCTACGACCAGTCGGATTCGATCCGGGAATCGATCACGGACATGCAGTTCACGCTGCTCCTGACGATCGCCCTGGTCGTGATGGTCATCTTCCTCTTCCTCCGGAACGTGTCCGCCACGATCATCCCGAGCCTCGCGGTCCCGATGTCGATCATCGGCACCTTCGCGGTGATGTACTTGCTCGGCTACACGCTGGACAACCTCTCGCTCATGGCCCTCACCCTGTCGGTCGGGTTCGTCGTCGACGACGCGATTGTCATGCTCGAGAACATCGTGCGGCACATGGAGAGGGGGCAGGACCGGATGGCGGCCGCCCTCGCGGGGGCCGGTGAGATCGGCTTCACCATTCTCTCCATGACGCTCTCCCTTGCCGCGGTGTTCATCCCGGTGCTCTTCATGGGCGGGGTGGCCGGGCGGCTGCTCCACGAGTTCGCCGTCACGATCGGGGTGGCCGTGCTCGTCTCCGGCTTCGTGTCGCTCACCCTGACCCCGATGGCGAGCAGCCGCTTCCTGCGCCAGCCCGGCCACGGCGGGAGTCGGCTCTACGCCGCCTCCGAGCGGGTCTTCGCGGGGATGCTGGACGTCTACGATCGGACCCTCCAGTGGGTCTTCCGACACAAGCCGGGGACGATGGGCGTGCTCGCGCTCACGTTCGTGGTCACCGGCGTCTTCTTCTGGATCATCCCCAAGGGCTTTCTGGCGACGGAGGACACCGGGCAGATCATTGGGTTCACCGAGGCGAGCCAGGACATCTCCTTCGACTCGATGGTTCGGCACCAGCAGGAGATCGCCGACATCGTCCGGCACAATCCGGCGGTCGAGGCGCTCATGTCGTCGGTCGGGGTCGACCAGCAGACGGGGAACGTCGTGCCCAACACGGGGCGGCTCTTCATCCGCCTCCGGCCCCGGTGGGCCCGTCCCGCCGCCGAGAAGGTGGTTGCGCAGCTTCGGCGTGACCTGTCGGGAGTGCTCGGCATGAACGTCTACCTGCAGATCCCGCCGCCCGTGACCATCGGGGGCGCCATCACCAAGGCGCCCTACCAGTACACCGTGCAGAGCACGGACTTCCAGGAGCTGACCCAATGGGCGCCCGTCCTCTTCGAGAGGATCCGCGAGCTGCCCGGGCTCGAGGACGTCAACACCGATTTCCAGACCGCGAGTCCGCAGGTCGTCGTCGACATCGACCGGGACCGGGCCTCGACGCTCGGGCTCACGGCGGACCAGATCGAGAACGCGCTCTACGACGCCTACGGCGCCCGACAGGTCTCGACGATCTACACCTCGGCCAACGAGTACTGGGTGATCCTGGAGCTGGAGCCCCGCTACCAGCGGGACCCCGTCGCGATGTCGATGCTCTACGTTCGCTCCGCCGGAGGGCGGCTGGTTCCGCTGAGCACGGTCGCGCGGATCACGCGCGGCACCGGGCCCCTCACCGTGAACCATCTGGGCGTCCTGCCCGCCTTCACGATCTCTTTCAACCTGAAGCCTGGGGTCTCGCTGGGCGACGCGGTGAGCCGGATCACCGCGCTCGAGCGCTCGCTGGGGCTGCCCGTCACCCTGAGCGGCGGCTTCCAGGGGACGACGCAGGCGTTCCAGGCCTCCTTGCGCGGACAGGGCCTGCTCCTGATCGTCACGATTCTGGTCATCTACATCGTGCTCGGCATCCTCTATGAGAGCTTCATCCATCCGCTCACGATTTTGTCGGGTCTGCCCTCGGCCGGCGCCGGCGCGCTGCTGACCCTGCTCCTCTTCCGGACGGAGCTCAACCTCTACGGCTTCGTCGGCATCATCATGCTGGTCGGCATCGTGGAGAAGAACGCGATCATGATGATCGACTTTGCCCTGGAGGCGCAGCGGGATGGAAAGTCGCCGGCCACGGCGATCTACGAGGGCTGCCTGCTTCGCTTCCGCCCGATCATGATGACCACGATGGCGGCACTGCTCGGCACGCTCCCGATCGCACTCGGGTTCGGCGCCGGCGCCGACGCGCGCCGGCCGCTCGGCCTCGCCGTGGTCGGGGGCCTGCTCGTCTCCCAGCTCCTCACGCTCTACATCACTCCCGTGCTGTACATCTACATGGAGTCGCTCCAGACGCGACTGGCGGCGGCGCGCCCGGGCTGGTGGAGCCGAATCCGGCGTCCGCGGTGGGGCGCCGGCGGCGTCCAGGACTACGAGCCGGGGGTCACGACCCTCGAGATGAGTGACGGCAAGGAGTCGAGGGTCGCGGACGCGCCGAGAAAGGCTCTCGTCGACGTACCCTCAGATGCCGGCCGCTGACGCGTTCGTGGCGGCGACCGACCACTCGTCGCGCGTCAGGCTCGGTGGAGGGGGGTCGGCGGGGACCGGGACCGCTGGCTCTCGGGGGCGTGGTGACGGATGTCGCCCTGGAGGCCGACGCGTCCCGGTTCGGGTGTGGGGTCCATCGGCGCCTGGTCGGCGCCGCCTCCCTGAAGCCCGGGCGTCCGAGTCGACCGCCCTCGACCCTTCGGCCGAGCGCCCTCGCCCGCTCGCGCCGGCCCGGCGAGCGTCCCTCGGGGCCGGGACGGCGTCGGGCCTCAGCGGAGCTGCTCGAAGGCGTGGGCCGCGCGGAGCACCGTTGCATCCTCCCACTGCCGCCCGATCAGCATCATGCCGACCGGGAGGCCGTCGGACATCCCGCAGGGCACGGTGATGGCCGGGTGGCCGGTGACGTCGAACGGGCACGTGTTCGCGATCATCTCGAGCGCGCGCGCCACGTACTCCTCCCGGCTCGCGTTCGGAGGCGGAATCGGCGTCGCCTTCATCGGCGTCGTCGGCATTACGAGCAGGTCCGCCTGCGTGAACGCCTCGTCGTAGGCGGCCCGGAGGACCCTCGCGAGATTCTGGGCCTTGGCGTAGTAGCGTCCCTGGTAGTTGTCCTGCATGTACTGGCCGAGCAGGATGACGAGCTTGACGGTCTCAGACAGGTCGTTGGCGCGCACCCGCCGGCTCCGCCCGTAGAAGTCCAGGAGCGAGGTCGTGTAGTGCCCCTTCCAGTTCGTTCCCATGCTGTTGCCGGCGACCATGAGCATGGTGGCGCCCTCGACCGCGATGGCGTTCCAGATGTGGATGCCGTCCCGGTGGAGCGGGACCGAGACGTCGGTCACCGTAGCACCGGCCTGGCTGAGCCGTTGGGCCGACTCGCGTACGAGGCGGTCGACGTCCGGCTCCGACGCGCCGGGCCAGCCGAACCCCTCCCGGACGATCCCGACGCGGAGACCCCGGGCGTCGCCGGTGAGGGCGCGGGTATAGGGGTCCGTGCGGACCGTCGACGGCTGGCGCGGATCGAGGCCGTCCGGGCCCGCGATCGCCTCGAGGAGCAGCGCGCAGTCGGCCGCGGACCGGGCGATGGGCCCGGTGTGGTCCAGCGTGAGCTCGATCGGGAAGACCCCGGTGTAGGGCACGAGCCCGTAGGTGGCCTTGAGCCCCACCGCCCCGCAATAGGAGCTCGGAATCCGGATCGACCCGCCCTGGTCGCCGCCGAGCGCCATGTCGACCTCGCGGGCGACCACCAACGCCGCGCTCCCGCTCGACGAGCCTCCGGCTGACCGCTTGGGGTTGTGAGGGTTTAGCACGGGCCCGGTGTCCGAGGTATGGCTCCCGCCGGAGAAGCACAGGTGCTCGCACACGGCCTTCCCGGCGATCTCGCCCGCGGCGTCGAGGATCCGCGTCACGACGGTCGCGTCCACGTCGGGCACGAACCCCTCCAGCACGTTCGAGCCGTTCATCATCGGGATCCCCGCCACGCACACGTTGTCCTTGATCGCGACGCGCTTGCCCGCGAGCGTCCCGGAGGGCGCGCCCTTGATCGAGCACTTCCAGTACCACGCGTTGAGCCGGTTCTCGCTCGCCGGCGGCCGGTGGCCCGCGTCTCGCGGGTACTTGACGGGGAGCGTCGGCTCGGCGAACTGGTCGAGGCGCCGGTAGGAGGCGAGGACGCCGTCCATCAAGTTGCGGAACGAGACGATGTCCTCGGCCGAGATGTCGAGGTCGTACGCCCGCGCGATCCGCTGCAGTTCCCCGAGGGGAGGTTTTCGGAGCACCCGCGGGGCCGTCTGGGCAGGCGGCGGTCCCTGCACCGCGGCGTGCGCCGGCGCCGGACCGGCCGGCGTCGCCGCCGTCGCGACCGCCGCCACCACCCCCGTCGCTCCAGCTCCCAGAAACTGTCGGCGAGAGAAGCGTCGCGCCGTCTTCGCCATCGTTACCCTCCCACATCGGTCGAGGGACGTCGGTCACCGGATCGTTCGGCCTAAGGTGTCGAGCCCCCCCAGCGACGATGGCGGTCCTCGCCGTTCGTCGACGTCGGCTGGAGAGGCAGCCAAGAATCCGCGTGCCGAGGGGGGTTGTCAAGGGCGTTTGTGGTCGACCGCCTCGTTCGATGACGTCCTCGGGCCCGGGACGTGGTTCAATGACACGGACGATCCGGGGGCCCGGGCCGGGGCGCTGAGCCCGTTTCGCGCCCGTGGTGCGGTCGGGCGTTCGCCCGGGGTGAACCAAGTGGGGTCAGCGGAGGTCACATGGCGATGCGTTACGGTCGTTCGTTACTGGCAGTGCTCCTCGCCGTCTTCCTCGCCGCCTGCCAGACCCTGACCGGCAGCACGGCGGGAGAGAACATCGATGATGCCCGGATCACGCTGGCGATCAAGACGAAGCTCGCAGAGGAAAAGGCCGCGACCCTGACCCGGATCGGTGTCAAGACAGTCCAGGGGACTGTCTACCTGACGGGCGTCGTCGAAACCGGAGAGCTCAAGCAGCGCGCGGCGGACATCGCGAACGAATTCGAGGGGGTGCGGGAGGTCGTCAACAACCTGAAGGTCGGGCCTCGCCAGTGACACCGGCCTCCCGCGAGGCCCTGGCGACCGACCCGAGTTCGCCGGCTCTTCGGGGCGTGGACGGGGTCGGCCCGCCGACGGGATCGCCGTATCGCTCCTGCCCGGCCGCCGCTCGGCCCTCGTGCTGGAAAGCCCGGTCCCGCTCCCGCGTCGAAGGTGTCGGGCACCGCCCGGAACTGCTAGCCCGTTCGGGACGGCGCCGCCTCTTGGGGGGGCCTGGGGGCATGGCCGGCGATCGCGGCCGCCCTGGGGGATCCGCGTTTCCCTTCCCTCACGGCGGATGCGCACGTCGAAGGCGCCCCGTCCGGACCCCGGCCGAGCCAGCGTGCCGCGAAGTCAGACCCGTTTCGGTCCTCAGCCAGCCGGGCCTGGCATTCCTCGCCTTCGCCCCGATCAGGACGGCCCACCTCGGCGGGTACAGAGTGCCCAGTCGGCGGCAGGATGCCCATCGTCTCCTAAGTCGGAGGATCAGGGGCGCGGGCGAGGCCGGCAGAGCCAGAGGCCGTAGAGCGCGACGGGCGTTAGGGCTGCGGGGAACCAGAGGCCCACCCGATCGACGGTGCCCGGCACGGCGAGCGGAGCGAGGAACCAGATCAGGAGCCAGCCGAGCAGCAGGAGGGCCAGGATCGCCCAGCTCGGGCGGTCGGCGGCGCGCACGGGTCCCCACGCGAGCGCGACGATGACGACCATGATCAGCACCGTCCGGGCCACCGAGAGGTAGCCGTGGAACCGGGCGTGCTCGGGCCAGGTCGGGTTGTAGAGATGCGTCGCCGTGAAGTCGAACACGATCGCCGAGATCGCGACGAACACGGCCAGCCCCGTCAGCAGAAGGAGCCCGATCGTGGTTCGGGTCACGGGCGCCTCCGTCAAGACGCGAGGTGTCGGAGGATGAGGTCGTAGACGTCGGTCATCGCGGCCGCCCCCCCCGGCGCGAGCGCCCGCGCCGAGCCGATCACCACCGGGCCGTGGGCGGGCGAGTCCGGCAGGCGGCCGTGGGAGCCGCGGACTCGGTCGCCGCTGAGCGGGATCACGTCCATGAGGGAGCGGAACCCGAGCGCCTTCTGCGCGAGGCGCCAGCCGATATGGAGCTTGGTCCGGAGACCCTCGTCCGCCAGGAAGAGCTCGGCCGGGTCGTAGCCGGGCTTCCGGTGAATGTCCACGGTCGGCGCGAAGTCGGGCGCGCGCGCGTCGTCGAGCCAGTAGTAATAGGTGAACCAGGCATCGGGCGCCGCGACCGCGACCAGCTCACCCGCGCGCGGGTGGTCGAGTCCGACCGCTTGCTTGCCCTCCTCGTCCAGGAGCTCCTCGACGCCGGCGAGCGCCTCGAGGGCCGCCCGCGCCCGACCGAGATCCTTGGGATCGCGCACGTAGACATGGGCGACCTGGTGATCCGCGACGGCGAACGCCCGCGAGGCGCCGGCGTCGAGGAGCTCCCAGCCGAGCGTCTCCTGGGTGGCCAGGAGCCCCGCGCGGCGGAGGGCACGGTTGATGTCGACCGGCCGGCCGACCGGCCGGATCCCGTACTCGGAGACGACGAGGACGTGCGCCCCCAGGCGGCGCGCGTGGGCGACGAGCGCGCCCACGAGCGTGTCGACGGCGCGGAGGGCGGCGCGGCTCCGCGGATCGTCCGGCCCGTACCGTTGGTGGTCGTAGTCGAGGTGCGGGAGGTAGACGAGCGTGAGCGAGGGGTGCTTCTTGTCGAGCACGAAGCGCGCGCACTCGGCGATCCACGTCGAGGAGACGATGTCGGCGGTCGGACCCCAGAAGTGGAAGAGCGGGAAGGGACCGAGTTCCCCCTCGATCTCGTGCTTCAGATCGTGGGGCTGGCAGTAGATGCCGGGGATCTTCCGGCCGTCGGCGGGATACGTCGGGCGCGGCGTGACGCTCCAGTCGGCACTCGAGTACATGTTGTACCACCAGAAGAGCTTCGCGCAGGTCAGCCCGGGCAGGCGTCGCCGCGCGGTCTCCCAGACCTTCTCGCCGGCGACCAGCCGGTTCGACTGGCGCCAGAGCCACGCCTCGCCGAGGTCGCGGAAGTACCAGCCGTTGCCGACGATGCCATGGTCGCGGGGCAGCGTCCCGGTGAGCATCGTCGCCTGGGCGCTACAGGTCACGGCCGGCAGCACCGCGCCCATCGGCCGCATGAAGCCGTCGCGGGCGAGCGCCGCCAGCGCTGGGGTGTCGGGGCCGACCTGGGCGGGGGTGAGCCCGACGACGTCGATGACGAGAAGCGGGGTCACCTCACGCGCGGGGCCCGCGGAGGACGGAGTTGCCCTCGAAGAGCTGGCTCGCCGGCGTCACCGGCGTGTCGAGCTCGCGGAGATCGAGCCGGCCGCCCTTGGCGAAGAACGAGACCGGATTCTGCCAGACGACCTTCTCGATCTCGTGCTCGGGCATGCCCTTCTGCCGCATCAGGCTGACGGTCTTCGGGACCTTGAGCGGGTCACTCTTGCCCCAGTCGGCCGCGCTGTTGATGATCATGCGGTCGGTGCCGTACTTCCGGAGGATCTCGACCATGCGCGGCTCGTCCATCTTCGTGTCGGGATAGATCGAGAAGCCCATCGTGCAGCCCGTGTCGATCACGAGGGGGACGGTCTGTTCGGTATTGTGGTCGATGAGCACGCGCTCGGGCGGGAAGCCGACCTCGCGGACGATGGCCAGCGTCCGCTCGACGCCCCGTACCTTGTCGCGGTGCGGGGTGTGGACGAGGGCGGGCAGGTCGTGCGCCCGCGCCAGCTCGAGCTGGGCCGCGAGGTAGCGCTCCTCGCGCGGGGTGATGTCGTCGAAGCCGATCTCGCCGACGCCGAGCACGCCGTCCTTCTCGAGGTAGCGCGGCAAGATCGCCATGACCCCCGCGTTCACCCGGTCGTCGTTGGCTTCCTTCGGGTTCAGCGATAGGGTGCAGTAGTGGCGCACGCCGAACTGCTCGGCGCGGAAGCGCTCCCAGCCGATGATCGTGTCGAAGTAGTCGACGAAGGAGCCGACCGACGTCCGCGGCTGCCCGAGCCAGAAGGCCGGCTCGAGTACGGCGACGATGCCCGCCAGGGCCATCCGCTCGTAGTCGTCGGTGACTCGGGAGAACATGTGGGCGTGAGGCTCGAACATGCGCATGGGTGTCTGTCCTTTCTGCTGATCAAGATATCGCCCGCTCGACCGCCCGCCGCACGGAGGGGTCGGTCTCGCGGAGAAGCCGATCCTCGAGGAACGGCCGCGCCCGCCGGTCGCCGATCCGTCCGAGCGCCAGGGCGGCGGCCGTCCGGTGTGCTTCGGCCGGGTGCTCGAGGTACCCGCACAGCTTGGCCGGAAGCCCGGCGGTCGGATGCAGGGCCACGATGGGCCAGACGTCCGGCGGCACCGACCGGCCGGCGACCTCCCGCTCGCTCACGTACGAGAGTAGCATCCGGGAGAGCTCCTCGTCAGCTCGCGTTTCGAGTCCGACCACGCGATCGAGGGCGACGCCAACGAACGCGCACTTGAGAACGATCTTGCGGAACTCGTCGGCGGGCAGCACCCGCGAAACGTAGGGGTTCTCGGCGATCGCCGCCTCGAACAGCTCGACCGCGCTGACGCGGCCCGCGTCGACCACGGCGTCGAGCGCGGCGGGGCTTCGGCCGACGACGGCCAGCCCCCGGAGCGCGCCGGTTCGCTCGCGCAGGTCGCCGGCGAAGTAGAGCTCGCGCGCGAGTGCCTCGCCGTCGCCCGCGAAGGCGCAGATCAGCGTCGCCCGGGCGGCGTCGTCGATCCGCCAGGCGCGGAGCGGAATCTCGAGATCCAGGTCGCGCCGCACGAGCGCCGACCGGCTGCCGAGCGGCTCGCGGCCGACGCGGCGCGACACGGCGGGGAACGCCGTGACGACGGCGGCGCGCTCACCGCGCCCGGCGGCGGCGAGCAGCGTCTCGAGCCAGGCGAGCCCTGGCGGGGCCAGGTGGCGCGCGAGTTCACTGCGGAGCGCGTCGAGGGGCGCCGGCGCGAGCGCCCGCGCGAGCGCCCGGCCGCGGGCGAGGAGCGCGTCGCCCTCCGCCGGTGTGGGCCGGCGCCCGCCGGCGACGATCGCGACGACTCCCGCCGCCTCGTCCCCGAGGAGCATCGGCGCGGCCAGCGCGTAGGGATTCGGCTCCGGCGCCGTCAGCGGCTCCGCCCGCTCCGCCGCCCCGCCGACCAGGTCCTTGCCCCACGCATACTCCTGGGGCAGGGGTGGCCCGCCGATCGCGGCGCGGGAGCGGACCCCGGCCAGGCGCAGCCGCGACTGCTCGGGCTCGCGGAGGTACGCCGCCGCCCCGTCGACGCCGAATGTCTCGAGGATCTCACCGAGGGCTCGGGTCATCGGATCGTCAGGCGTCAACGGCCTGGCCCTCGGCCGCGCGCCGAGAGGCGAGCGCGGCCGCCGTCACTCCAGGGGCCCCGTGGCTGTCGCGGCTCAGCTCCGCGCCGACCCACCTCCGGCCGGCCCTGAGGGCGCGACGAGCATTCCCGGCTCCGGACCGAACGCGATCGTGACCTCGCGGAGTTCGCGCGTGCCGGACGACTGTCGAAGCGGGGCGAGGGCGTTTCGAGTTGCGGCCGACGCGGAGCGGCCCGCCGCTCATGCGCTCGCGAAGCGCCGCCCGAGGAGAAAGGCGGGGACGAACAGCGCGGCCACCAGCAGGCCAGCCGCCGGGCCGCCGGCGGCGGCGACGAAGGCCGCGTCGAGCAGGATGATGCCGAGCACCGCGGCCTTGATGACGCCGATGATTCGTCTCGGTGCCGGGTCGGCCAGCGCGGCGCGGAGCGGACGGCCGAGCCAGAAGGCGAGCGCCGCGAGGAAGACTACGCCAGTGACGCCCCCGCCCCCGCCCCGCGTCACGAGGAGGCCCGTCGAGATGAGGAGGAGCGCGGTGAAGGCGCCAGCGGCGCCGCGGACGAGCGCCACCGGGGCCGTCATGACTTCGAAGCGGCTCACGACCGTCAGCGTCAAGACGTAGCCGAAGAGGAGCCCGAGGGGCAGCGCCGCAATCGCGGTGAGCGCGCCCGCGGCCGCCCCGAGCCCCGCGTTGAGGAGGCGACAGGCGGCCATGACCGGCGGCCCCATGGCCGAGCCCTTGGCAAAGCCGTCGTAGAGGACGATCGCCACGACCAGCAGCACCGCCACCGCGAAGGGCCCGCTCCCCGCGCGCGCCGCCAGCAGAAGGCCCACGCCGAGGCACGCCCCCGCGAATCCGAAGGCCCCGCCGCGCGTGATCCGCCCCCGCGGGATCGGGCGCTCGGGACGCTCGTGGAAGTCGACCGGCGCGTCCCAGGCGTCGTTGAGCGCCATCCCGCCCGCGTACGCGAAGGCGGAGGCGAGGAGAAGCGACGCCGTCGCGGGAGTGAGGGCGGCGCCGGCGACCGCCATCCCCATCGCCACGTCTGCCGGTGCCGTGAAGACGTTCGGCAGGCGCACCAGCTCGAACAGCGTCCTCAGGCGGCCGATAGCACGTATCGGCACGGCCGAGCGTGGGCGCGGCCGCGGCGAAGGGCGAGGGCGCAGACCGTAGCGGTCGCACCGCGGGCGCGCATCGGCCCGCCGCCGAGCGGACCGCCGTCAGGCGGTATGTCTCGTGCCATGGTGTGAGGCCCCTCATTCTACGCCGGTCCGCGCCGGCCGCGGGCGGCCCGAAGGCTCCCGACAGGCCGGTCATGCTACGGGCGCTGGCGGTCGGGTGTCAAGCCAGCGGCGAAGCGTGCGGATCGGATGAGCGCGCCGCATGCCGCGGACCTGAAGGGGATTGTCAACCCCGGCCAACGAGAATATACTGCCGCCGCTCCGAGGAGGGAGACCGCGATACCGCTTCGCGAAACGGGAGCGACGCCGCTTCTCAAGAGTACGTTTCTCATCTGCCTCGTGGGCGCGGCGCTGGTGCCGGCGGCGGCGCGCCCCGCGCAGGGTCGGCCCGGGGACGCGGTGCGCGGCAAGGAGCTCTTCCTCAGGTACTGCGCCGGGTGTCACGGCGAAGACGGCCGGGGGGAGGCCAAGACCTTCCGGCCGAGCGTCGGCAACCTCGCCGTCAAGCAGCTGATGGACCAGGTTTCCGACGACTACTTGTTCGCGGTCATCAAGAAGGGGGGGGCCGCGGTCGGGAAGAACGCGGCCATGCCGGCCTGGGGCAAGCAGATTCCCGATCAGGACATCCGGGACATCGTCGGCTTTGTGCGCACGCTCGCCACGTACTGACTCGGACTCCCGGCGGATCGAGGCCGGACGCTCGCCGACCACAGCGGCAGGAAGGAGGAGGTCGTTCGCTCAGGGGAGAGGGTGGTGGTGAGGGAAACCACGCAGAGGAGGGAGTCGTCATGAGAGTTCTAAAGAGTGTGATGCTGGCCGCCGCCGCGGGCCTGCTGCTCGTGCCGCTGGCGGTCGCTCAGAATCAGTCGGGGACGCCGGTCTCCGGCGGCTGGGTGCCTCGAGTCGCCCACAAGCCAGATCCGAGCAAGATCGTGGTGCCGAAGGGCTACAAGGTCGACGTGTTCGTCGCGGGCCTGGACACGCCGAGCGCGGCCACCGTGGACGGCGAGGGCAACGTGTGGGTGGCGATCTCCGGCAACTTGTTCGGTCCGTTCGAATGGGAGTACGCCGGCCAGCGGGTCAAGAACCCGGTCGGCGGCCCGCATGTCGAGGTCTTCGACAAGAACGGCAAGCACCTCAAGGATATCGGGGTCGGGATGTTCCACTTCGTGATGAACGAGATCGGGTACTGCGCCGAGAACAACAAGGTCTACATCCCCGAGTACTCGCAGAACATCTGGGAGATCGACGGGCTCAACGGGCGCCTCAAGAAGATCATCACCGACCTCCCGATCGGTGACCACCAGATCGGCGGCATCACGTGCAAGGACGGCTGGCTCTACTGGGGGCAGGGGTTCCCGAGCAACGCCGGGTTCGCCGACCCCGACAACCACGGCTGGACCGACCAGGTCGACCCCTTCTGGGAGAAGCACGGCGATCCGAACCTGCCGAAGACGGCCCGTGATCCGGTTTGCCGCGACGTCGTCCACACCGGTCTCAACGTCCGGTCGTCCGACGGCCGACTGACCGGCGCGCTGCTGCCCGTCGGGGTTCCGGCCAAGCCCGGCATGGTCATCAAGGCCCAGGTGCCCTGCGGCGGCTCGATCATGCGGGTCCGGATCGGCGACAACGAGAAGAACTCGGACGGCTTGTACCACCACGAGCAGATGGAAGTCTACGCGATGGGCTTCCGGAACCAGTCGGGCGTGCGGTTCGGCCCGAAGGGGAGCCGATTCGAGAACGCTCTGGCCGTCAGCGACAACGGCGTCAAC
Source organism: Candidatus Rokuibacteriota bacterium (assembly GCA_003221455.1). Taxonomy (GTDB): domain Bacteria; phylum Methylomirabilota; class Methylomirabilia; order Rokubacteriales; family CSP1-6; genus AR9. The sequence continues at coordinate 36,426 of QHRX01000014.1, read as the reverse complement.
GACCTCGGGCATCGCCGCATCGCCAACGGCGCCGAAAAGCTCTGGATCGTGACCGAGAAGGGGCAGGACGGGGGCTTCCCCGACAAGGAGGGGATGGGCTTCGTCACGAACAAGCGCTACTCGCTGAGGGCGTACAACGGCGCCAAGGTCGACCGGCCCTATCCGCAGCTCTACATCGGCGACAAGCCGTGGGTCCCGCAGCTGCCGCCCTACCGCTTCCCGCCGCACGTCGAGGGCGTTCGCGGCGTGCCGCTGATCATCGCCAATCCCAACCCGAACGGTTACCTCAACCCCGTCCTGGAGTGGGACACCAACAACCCCTTCGACGGGATCGCGTGGGGTGACCAGCGCTTCGGCGTGAAGGACACCCTGTTCGGGGCGATCTTCGGCGTGATCGACAACGGCCCGGACAGCCTCGTGCCGACGTGGCCGGCGGTGATCAGGGTCGAGTTCCTGGAGCCGGCCGGCGTCAAGTGGTCCTACTTCATGCGCAACGTCGACCCGGGCCCGGGTGCGTACCAGAAACCCGAGAACCGGGGCGGCATGGAGCGGACCAACGACGTCGTGTTTACAAACGACGGCAAGACGATGCTCGTCGTCGACTACGGTGAACTCTATATCGACTACTCGATGCCGTCGCCGTTCTTCACCACGCCGAAGTCGGGCGTGATCTGGAAGGTCACCTATACCGGCCAGTAGCCGGTCAGCCTGAATCGCCCGCGCCCGGCCGCCCGCGCGGCCGGGCGCCGCGCCCGGCGCCGCCCCCCGCCGCGCTTTGCTGCTCGTGTGCTCGTGAGATACTGCCTCGCATGATCATGGTCGGCAGGGCGGTCGGTCGGCTCGACCAGCAGTGGGTCGGAGGGCGCCGCCTCGAGTGGGTGACCCTCGATTTCGAGGCGATGGCGAAGGGCCATCAGCGCGTCCGCACCGACGCGGGGACCGAGGTCGGCATCTCGCTCGCGCGGGCCGACCGTCTCGCCGAGGGCGATGTCCTCTACGCAGACGCCGAGCGCGTCATCGCGGTCCGGGCCGCCGCCGACGACGCCCTGGTCATCACCCCCACGGAGCCGATGCAGTGGGGGCTGGTCGGCTTCCACCTCGGCAACCGCCACTGTGTCTCGTTCTTCCAGCCGGAGGCGATCGTCGTTCCCTACGACCACACGCTGGAAGCCCTCTTGCGGGAGCTCCGGGTTCCCGTCCGTCGGGAACACCGCCCTCTCGCCGGGATCCGCGCTAGTGCACACGCTCACTGACGACGCGCTCCAGTCACTCCTCCAGCTGAGCGGCGCCGCGTTTCCCACGGGTGCGTTCAGCCACTCCTATGGCCTCGAGACGTTCGTACAGTCCGGTCAGGTCCACGACCTCGCGACGTTTCGAGAGTGGCTCGACACGCACCTCGGGGCGGCGGCGGCGCCCACGGACGGCGCGGCGGTGGCGCTCGTCCAGCGCGCCGCGGGCGGCGGCGACTGGGCGGCGGTTGTCCGCGTCGACCTCTTGCTGACGGCGCTCAAGCTCGCGCCCGAGACCCGGGCGGCCAGCCTGGCCACCGGACAGGCCGCGCTCCGGGCGGCGCGCGAGGTGTTCCCGGGGCCGGCGCTCGACCGGTGCGCCGCGCTGGTCGCGGAGCGGCGGGCTCGCGGGAACGCCGCCACGGTCTTCGGCTGCGTGGCCGCGGATCTCGAGGTCGCCACGACGACCGCGGTCCTCGCCTTCCTCTGGGGCCTCGCCTCCGCGCTGACCGCGGTCGCCACCCGGCTCGTGCCCCTCGGCGGGATCGCGGCCCAGCGGCTGCTCCGGGAACTCCGGCCGCGCATCCGCGCCGCGGCGCTCGGTGCCGAGGCCCGACGCGAGCCCGAGCTGGCCGCGTCGGCCATCGCGCAGGACATCGCCGCACTCCGCCACGCGCGGCTTTACTCCCGCCTGTACATTTCCTGAGGAGACTCGATGCGGAAGCCGGTGCGAATCGGGGTGGGGGGGCCGGTCGGCTCAGGCAAGACCGCGCTCGTCGACCGGCTCTGCCGCGCGATGGCCGTCGCCTACGAGATCGCGGTCGTGACGAACGACATCTACACGCGGGAGGACGCCGAGTTCCTGATCCGCCAGGGCGTGCTGCCGCGGGAGCGGATCGTCGGCGTGGAGACGGGCGGCTGCCCGCACACGGCGATCCGCGAGGACGTCTCGATGAACCTGGCCGCCGTCGAGGGGCTCGTCGGCGCCTTTCCCGGCCTCGATCTCGTGTTCGTCGAGAGCGGCGGTGACAACCTCGCCGCCACCTTCAGCCCAGAGCTGGCCGACGCCCACATCTACGTCATCGACGTGGCCGAGGGCGACAAGATCCCGCGCAAGGGCGGGCCCGGGATCACGCGGTCCGACCTCCTCGTGATCAACAAGATCGACCTCGCGCCCTACGTGGGGGCGAGCCTCGAGGTGATGGAGCGCGACGCGCGGCGCATGCGAGGGGCGCGCCCGTTTGTCTTCACCGACCTCGTCCGGGGCCTGGGCGTTCCGGAGGTTGTGGCGTGGATCAAGGCCGAGGTGCTGTTCGAGACGGCCGCGTGAGTCTGCCCGCCGCGTTCGAGACGCTGGGGCCGCTCGGCGAGGACGCGGGCAAGTCGGGCCGCCTGCGCCTCCACCTCGAGCGGCGGGCGGGACAGACGGTCGTCACCGACCAGTACTGGACGCTGCCCCTCCAGGTCATGCCGCCGTCGTACCAGGATGGGGACGACGAGGCCTACATCTACCTCCTGAACCCGACGGGCGGCATCGTCCAGGGAGACCGGCTCGAGACGGAGATCGTCCTCGGTCCCGGCGCGCGAGGTGTGGCGAGCACGCCGGCGGCGACGAAGGTCTACCGGATGGACGCGAGCTACGCGGCGGAGCGGAGCCGCTACGTGCTCCGTGGTGGCGCCGTCCTCGAATGCCTGCCCGATCAGACGATCCCGTTCGCGGGGGCGCGGTTCTTCCGGAGCACGCGGGCCGACCTTGATCCGGACTCGACGCTGATCCTGTGGGACTTGCTCGCGGCGGGCCGTGTCGCGCGCGGGGAGCGGTTCGGCTTCGAACGGCTCTTCGTCGAGGTCGAGGTCCGGGTGGGCGGCGAGTGCCGGCTCCTCGACCGCCTTGAGCTGGCGCCGGCCGACGGTCCGCTCGACCGCCTCGGTCTCTGGGACGTCTACGCCTACTATGGCTCGCTCTACGCCCATTCGCCGCGGCTCGACGCTGGACTCGCCGCCGCGCTCGCGGAGCTGCTCGAGGGTCGCGAGGGTATCTGGGCGGGCGCGGGGCATTCGGAACCGCACCTGGCCGTCGCCCGGATCCTCGGTCACACCGCCGAGGACGTCCAGGCGCTCCTCTACGATGCCTGGGACCTGTTGCGCCGACCTCTCTTGGGCAAGCCGGCGCATCGGCTCAGGAAGTTCTGACTGCCGGTGCGGCGCCCCCTCGTTCCGGGCAGCGACGGCTGGCTCCTCGCGATCTGCCTGTCCCGCGTCGGCACGTACATGATCTACATCGGCTACGCGGCGGCGCTGCCGGTGCTCCAGCGCGATTGGGCCATGTCGGCGACGGCGGCCGGGACCATCTCGGCGAGCTTTCAGCTGGCATACGCGCTGTCGCTGACGGGATGCTCGGAGCTCGCCGATCGGATCGGCGCGCGTCGTGTCTTCCTCGCCAGCACGCTCGCGTCGTTCGCGGGCACCACCGCCTTCGCGCTCCTCGTCCGCGGCTACTGGTCGTGTCTACTCCTGTACACGCTGGTGGCGCTCCTGCTCGGTGGCAGCTACACAACCGGAATCATTCTGATCGCCGAGAATACGCCGGTGGCGCGGCGCGGGCGCGCGATGGGCTTCTTCCTCGCCGGGCACTCGCTCGGCCTCGCGGTGGCGCTCGTGGTGACTGGCCTGGCGCTCCCCCTCGGGGGATACCGGCTCGCGTTCGCGGCGATCGCCCTCGGACCGACGGTCGGCGCGGTGGCGGCCAGCGCGGCCCTCCGGCACACGCCGAACCGCGTCACCCCGCGCGACGCAGAGCGAGGAGCCCTCCGCGCGGTGCTGGGCAACCGCCCCGCCGTGCTGACGATCGCCAGCTACACCTTCCACGCGTACGAGCTGCTCGGGATGTGGGTCTGGACCCCCGCGTTCCTGGCCGCGTGCTTTATGGCCGTCGGTTCGCCGCTCAGGCGCGCGGCGGGCCTCGGCGCGTATCTCGCCGCGTCCTTCCACGTGACCGGGATGGTGGCGTCCCTCGTCGCGGGCACGCTCTCCGACCGTTGGGGCCGGACGCCGGTCATGTTCTCGATGGCGGGGCTGAGCGCGGCCTGCTCGTTCGCGTTCGGCTGGCTCGTCGGCGCCCCGATCGGGGTCGTGATGGGGCTCGGGCTCCTCTACGCCTTCGCCGCGCTCGGCGACTCGCCCCTCTACTCCGCCGCGATCACCGAGGTCGTGGAGCCGGCCTACCGCGGCGCCGCCCTCGGCCTCCGTTCCTTCGTCGGCTACGGCGCGGGCGCGATCGCGCCCCTCGTCTTCGGTGCGATCATCGACCGGCGCGGCGGCGTGGATGCGGGTCCCCGCGCGTGGGGTTGGGCCTTTGCGAGCCTCGGCGTGAGCGGGCTCCTGGCCGTGGCGTCGGTCATGATGCTCCACCGCCTCGCCGAGGCGCGGGCGCTGACGCGCGGGTTCCGGGCGGCCCGATGAGTCCGGTGGCGGTCGCCTTCGTCGGCTACGCGGTCGCCTTCGCGGGCACGCTCGGCACCTCGCTGCTCGCCGAGGTCGCCCTCGTCTCGCTGTCGCCAGGGGAGGAGCCCGAGCGCGTCCTGGGCTCGCTCGCGGCGCTCCTCGCGGGCGGCTTCGCCTCGTCGGTGACGCTGCTGGCCGTCGCCCTCATCGCGACGCGACCGCCTCGCGGACGCCGCCTTCGCCTGGCGGGCGGCCCCGCCCACGGCCGGGCAGTGCCGGTGATGGCGCTCGGCGTGCTCGCGCTCGGCCAGGCGCTCGACTCGCTGGCCCTCGTCCTCGGGCTCGAATCGGGCAGCGCGCTCGAGACGATCCGCCGGGCGCTCGCCGGCGCTTCCCCTGCCATGCTCGGGCTCGCCGTCGGCGGGATCGGTGTCCTCGCCGGTTTCTGCGAGGAGGTGTTCTTCCGCGGCTTCATGCAGACGCGGCTGCGCGAGCGCTGGCCTCCGGCCCGGGCGGTCCTCGCCGCGGCGCTCTGCTTCGGCGTCTTGCACCTCGACCGCGTCCACTCGACGCTGGCCTTCTTCCTCGGCCTCTACCTCGGCTGGGTCGCCGAGCGGAGCGGGAGCACGGTGGCGGCGGTGGCCTGCCACGTCGTGAACAACACCGTCTCGATCGTCCTGGCTGGGCTGCTCGGCGGGGTGATCGGCTTCTGGGCAAACCTGCTGCTCCTCGGGGTGGCGACGGCCGTCTTCCTGGGCGTGCTCGCGCGAATCCGGGCGCTGGTGCCCGGCCCGGCGGGCGGGGTTGGAGGTTGCTCCGGGTTCGGGTAGGCTAGGTGGAGCCAAGGAGGCGGCGATGGGGCTCGGCGGGAAGGTCGCGATCATCGGGACCGGCGTCATCAAGTTCGGCGAGAACTTCCACCAGAGCCTCACCGACATGATCTACGAGGCGGTGACGCAGGCGCTCGCCGACGCCGCGGTCGAGCGCACCCGGCTCCAGGCCGCCTGGCTCGGCTGCTATGAGCCCATGCTCTACGGATTTGAGGGTAACTCCGGCACCTTCGTCGCCGACCCGCTCAACCTGTTCCCGATCCCCGTGACGCGCGTGGCCGCCTACTGCGCGACCGGGATCGAGGCGGTGCGCAACGCGGCCTTCGCCGTCGCCTCGGGCGAGTACGACCTCGTCCTCGCCGTGGGGGCCGAAAAGATGCGCGAGGTGCCCTCGCGTGGGAGCCTCGTCGCCCAGGCGGTGAACCGCGGTCACCCCGTGCTCGCCAAAGGCCGGACCGCGCCGAGCATGTTCGCGCTGCTGGCGACCCGCTACTTCAAAGAGTACGGGGCGAGCGAGGAGGCCCTCGGCGCGGTGGCGGTGAAGAACCACTACCACGGGTCGCTCAATCCGAAGGCGCACTTCCAGAAGGAGATCACGCCGGAGATGCACGCCCGGGCGCCGAAGGTGGCCGACCCCCTTGGTCTCTTCGACTGCTGCCCGACCACCGATGGCGCGGCGGCGGTCATCCTCACGCGGGCCGACCTCGCGCCGGGCTTCACCGACCGCTATACCGTGATCCGGGGCATCGCCTACGCGGTGACGGCGGGCTACTGGAACACCCAGTTCGACCCGTCCTGGAACTTCACCTCGTTCCGCTCCACGCAGGAAGCGGCGCGAGCGGCCTACCGGATGGCAGGGGTGAGCGATCCGCGGAAGGAGATCGACGTGGTCGAGTGCCACGACTGCTTCACGATCACGGAGATCGTGAACTACGAAGACCTCGGGTTCGCCGCCCCCGGCGAGGGCTGGAAGTACGCGACCGGAGGCGTGACGCGACTCGGCGGCGACCTGCCGGTCAACACCTCGGGCGGTCTGAAGTCGTGCGGCCACCCGATCGGCTCGTCGGGTGTCCGCATGATTGCCAACATCCACGACCAGCTCCTCGGACGCGCCGGACGGATGCAGGTCCCGAACGCGCGGATGGGGCTCGCGCACAATCTCGGCGGACCCGGTGCGGTCTCGGCCGTCGCCGTCCTCTCCCAGCCCTGACCAGGCCCGCCGGGCGCCGCGGCGTTCGCCACCGACGGAGGTTCGCGGCGTCAACGAGCGAGCCACGCGGTTTCCCGATGGCACGCCGGCGGTTGATTCGAGCCCTCGCGACGGAACGGCGGATGGAGTTGCTGGTAGCCGGACGGCAACTCATGCAGGTGTGTCCGCGGGGGCGGCTGGGGCTTCAGATCTGGTCGCATATCCGGATCAGCGCGAGTTCCGACGGACTTTGTCGCTTTTCTGAAACAGTCCCCCAATAACGGTCTGCGATCCGGCCGAACTGGACGCTGCCCATGCTTGCTGGTAGCATCGCCGTGCCCCGAGGCCCGAAGGGGCAGACCCACACGATGCCTTCTGCGATGAATCGCCGAGTGCTGCTCCGGCGCCGCCCCGTCGGCACGCCCCGGCCCGACGACTTCGAGGTTTCGGAATCGCCAATCCCGTCGCCGCATCCGGGTGAGATCCTCTGTCGCACGCTCTACCTCTCGATCGACCCGTACATGCGCGGCCGCATGAACGAGGGGAGGTCCTACGCCAGGTCGGTCGAGCTCGGCCAGGTGATGGTTGGCGGCACCGTGAGCCAGGTCGTGGAGTCCAGGCACCCGGGGTTCGCGAGCGGCGACTTCGTCGTCGGCTACGACGGCTGGCAGGCCTATGCCGTCTCGACGGGGGCGGGAGTGCGAAAGCTCGACCCGGTGCAGGCGCCGATCTCGACCGCGCTCGGGGTGCTCGGCATGCCGGGGATGACAGCATACGTCGGCCTCCTGGACATCGGCCAGCCCGCTCCCGGCGAGACCGTCCTCGTGTCGGCGGCGGCGGGTGCCGTCGGCTCCGTGGTCGGGCAGATCGCGCGGATCAAGGGTTGTCACGTGGTGGGCATCGCCGGCTCCAAGGCGAAGTGCGACTACGCGGTCTCGGAGCTCGGCTTCGACCACTGTGTCGACTACCGGGCCCAGGAACTGCTCCCGGCGCTGCAGGCAGCGTGCCCGGGCGGGGTCGACATCTACTTCGACAATGTGGGCGGGGCGGCGCTGGCGGCGGTGCTGACGCTGATCAACCGGAACGCCCGCATCCCGCTCTGTGGCCTGATCGCTCAATATAACGCGATCGAGCTGCCTTCCGGACCCAACTTGCTGCCGGTCCTCGTCAGCCGTGCTCTCATCAAGGGCTTCATTGTGTCGGATCACGGCGATCGACTCGCGGCCTTCCTCGGTGACTGCACCCGCTGGCTCCGCGAGGGCAGGCTCAAGTACCGGGAGGACGTGGTTGACGGGCTCGAAGCGGCGCCGGCCGCTCTGATCGGCGTCCTGGAAGGCCGGAACTTCGGGAAGATGCTCGTGAGCGTCCTACCAGATCCGACCCGCCCCAGCTGAGCCGCGGAGGCGCCCGCCGGTCCCGAAGGGAGCCGGGAGGTCGAGCCCGTGAGCCCGACCGTGCCGGGAGTGGCGCGCCAGGGCGCATTGGCGCGACGGCGCTCGTGCCCTTCGCCCGGCACGCGCCGATCTGCCCCCCGTCCTGCTCCCCTCGGCGCCGGCTCCCCCCAGGTGCGCCCCGCACGGGTCAGACGATGGCGGTGGACGGCCGCCTGTGGGGCCTCGGGGTCGCGACCTGCAGTGTGCCGGCGCAGGCGTCTCAGCTGGAATGAATGGCGACGGCGCATGCCGTCTCTCGACTTCCCTCAGGAATCTTCCCCGCGTGGAATCAGGTAAATCACCGATTCGGCTGACCCGGGGTGATTGCTAACGTCCTCTCGGGTCAACTCCCTCAGGTGACCCAGCAGACCCTGTGATTCACGAGGGCGGGACGGGAGATGTCCAATGAGTGATTCCGACGAGTTCACGCCCCCTTCACGAGCGTCCACGGCCACCGTGACGCCCGCCTACTCCCACGAGATCGTGTGGGGGGGGGAGGGTTCGGATCCCGCCGGGCTGGCCGCGACGCTCCGGGACGGCGTTGAGCGGGGGCACCTTCAGTTCGCCTACCTCTTCCATCTTCTCGTGCCGTCGCTTCTGCTGATTGACGTCCTCCACGCCTGGCACCTGCGGCTGGCCGGGAAAGCGGATCTCCTGCTTGCGGCTCTCGCCGCGGTCTGGATCCTCCTGGCGGTCGGCGTCCTCCTCGCCGTCCGGGATCGAGCGCGGTTTCTTCATCGTGTCAGGGGCCCTCTGCTCAGCCTGTATGCGGTCTTCGTCTCCCTGACGGTTCTCGAGCTCGCGCTGTGGGTCGCTTACCGCGACCTGCCTCCCGCAGTGTGGCGTCCGGGCATGCACGTCGTATTCCAGCCTGACGCGAAGGTATTCCCGGGTGTGTCCGGCGTCACGCATTTTCGTGTGAACCAGCTTGGCTTGCGCGGACCGGAGCTCCAGCGAGCAGGTCCCACCTACAAGATCGTGGCTGTCGGGGGAAGCACGACGCTCAGCCTGATGCTGGATGGTCCCAAGACCTGGCCTGAACAGCTGATGCGGGAGATGAACGCGCGGCAACAGAGGATGCCGGTGTGGGTTGGAAACGCGGGGGTCAACGGTCATAACGCCGTCCACCATCTCACGATGCTCCGCGAGCTGCCGGTCCTCCGCCAGGCGGACCTGATTCTCTTTCTGTGCGGGCTCAACGATTTCCAGGCCGCGCTGGTCTTCGAGGGCGCCTCGAGTCAGGCGCGCATGCAGGACGTCGCTGATCAATATTGGCAGTACTTGCTCGCCGGGGCGACGTTCCCATTTCCGTTGTACCGGCATCTTCGCCTCTACCGTTTCGGCCGCAGAGTGACGGACGACGTGCTCGAGCGCGCCGGTTCCGAACAACAGCAAGAATCGTGGGATGAGAGCGAGCTTCGTCGGCGCCGAACCGCTGGCCCCGTCTTGCCAATGCCGGATTTAACGCGTGAGCGCGAGGAGTATCGCCAGCGGCTACACACTCTCGGCGCGGAGTGCAGACGCCTTGGACGTCGGTGCGTGTTCGTGACTCAACCGACGATCTGGCGCTCGGGTCTCCAGCCCGAGGTGGAAAAGCTCCTCCTGTTTGGCTGGGTGGGCCCAAAGACTCAGCCGAAGGGATATGTATCCGCGTCTGAATTGAAGCGCGGAATGGATTCGTACAATCAGGTGATGCTCGACCTCTGCAGAGAGCACCACCTCGAATGCTACGACCTGGCCGCCGTCTTGCCGAAGGAGCCGTCCGTCTATTATGACGACGCTCATTTCACCGAGAACGGCGCCCGCTTGGTCGCCAGCGCTCTTTCGCGCTACCTGCTCTCGAGGCCTCCGTTCAACGCCACGTCGAGGCCGGCCGACTCGACGCTGGCGGGCTTGCCCTGAAGGCTGCCCATGCGCCATACCTTTCACCCCTGCATTGAGGCGACGCCGGTTGCGGGCCTGCCGTGCCCGAGGGTGTCAGAAGGGCCGACGGTGAGGTCGAGATGCTCTCCACGAGGTCGCCTGCCATGAGCGCGGTGGAGCCGCTCCGCCGTTGCTGGCGCGCCTGGAAGCGCATCGGGAGGAAGATCGGCGACATCCAGTCTCGGGTCTTCCTGACTCTTTTCTTCTTCACCATCGTCGCGCCGTTCGCGCTCGGGATCCGCTGGTTCGCCGACCCGCTCGCGCTGCGGCTCGATGGCCGGGGCTGGCGGCCGCGCGTTCCGGCGCCTGGGACTCCGCTCGAGCGGGCCCTCCGGCAGTTCTAGTGGACGTTCTCGGTATCTCGTGCTACTTCCACGACGCGGCGGCGGCACTCCTCCGCGACGGCCGGTTGGTCGCGGCAGCCGAGGAGGAGCGGTTCACGCGCAAGAAGCACGATTATGAGTTCCCGCAACATGCGATCGACTTCTGCCTGCGGATGGGCCAGACGCGCGGAGCCGACCTCGACTACGTGGTCTTCTTCGAAAAGCCATTCGTGAAGTTCGAGCGCCTGCTGGTCTCGAGCCTCCAGCTCTTCCCCCGCTCCCATCAGGTCTTCCGCGAGGCCATGATCGCCTGGCTCACCGATAAGCTCTGGATCAAAGGGCTGATCCAGAAGCGACTCGGCGTGAAGCCGTCGAAGATCCTCTTCAGCGAGCACCACCTCTCGCACGCCTCCAGTGCCTTCTACTGTTCGCCATTCGACGAGGCGGCCGTGCTCACCGTTGACGGCGTTGGGGAGTGGACGACGGCGAGCCTGGGCGTTGGCCGGGGCAGTGAGATCCAGCTGCTCAAGGAGATTCGCTTCCCCCACTCGCTCGGGCTCCTCTACAGCGCCTTCACCGCCTTCCTCGGTTTCGAGGTCAATGAGGGCGAGTACAAGGTGATGGGGATGGCCCCCTTCGGCTCACCCCGCTACGTCGACAAGGTGTGGAAGCTCATCCGCGTCCAGCCGGACGGCAGCTTTGAGCTCGACATGGACTACTTCGCCTTCCACCACTCGACCCATCAGACCTTCAGCCGCAAGTTCGAGGCGCTCTTCGGCCCCCCGCGTGACCCGCGGACGAACTTCTTTACACCCTCGAGTGGGTACCCGTCCTACTTCGGCGAGCGTCCCACGAACTACGACGAGCTGGCGCGGCAGAACGAGCACTACGCCGACATCGCCGCCAGTATCCAGGCGGTCACGGAGGAGGTCGTCCTCACGATGGCGCGTGCGGTCCACCGGGAGACGGGGCTCCGCCGGCTCTGTCTGGCTGGCGGCGTCGCGCTCAACAGCGTGGCCAACGGACGGATCCTGAGGGAGACGCCCTTCGAGGAGCTCTACATCCAGCCGGCCGCGGGCGACGGCGGCGGCGCCGTTGGCGCCGCTCTCTACGGCTATCACGCCGTCCTCGGCAAGCCGCGGGCCTTCGTCATGGAGCACGCGGCCTGGGGCGAGGAGCACAGCCCGGTCGCCGTCCAGCGGTTCCTCGAGCGCAATACGATCTCTCATGAACACGTCGACGACGAGGCCAAGCTCGTCGAGCGTGTGGTCGACCGCCTCGAGCGAGGCAAGGTGGTGGGCTGGTGCCAGGGACGGTTCGAGTGGGGCCCGCGCGCCCTCGGCCAGCGCAGCATCCTCGCCGACCCGCGGCGGGCCGACATGAAGCACCTTGTCAACCTGAAGATCAAGTTCCGGGAGCCCTTCCGCCCGTTCGCGCCCTCCGTCCTCGTCGAGCGGACGGCGGAGTACTTCGACCTGCCCGACGCGGCCAAGCACTATCCCGCCCGGTTCATGCTCTACGTGGTGAACGTGAAAGAGGACAAGCGCGCGGTGATCCCGGCGGTGACCCACGTCGATGGGACGGGTCGCGTCCAGACCGTCCGGAGGGACGTCAATCCGCGATACTATCGGCTGATAGAGGCATTCGGCGAAGCGACCGGGGTGCCGGTCGTGCTCAACACGTCGTTCAATCTGAGGGGCGAGCCCATTGTCAACACGCCGGCCGAGGCCTTCCGCACCTTCAGCGAGAGCGGGATGGACGCCCTCGTGCTCGGCGATTGCCTGATCGACAAGCCCACGAGCTCGTAGTCCGGAGGAGCGGGAGCCCATGCGGATCATCGAGGGACTCGTCAGTCGGGTCGGGATTATGGGTGAGCTGGTTCAGTTCTTCTGGCAGCACAAGTGGTGGTGGCTCACGCCGATGCTCCTCGCGCTCCTCCTTGTCGGCGTCGTCATTATCTTCGCGCAGTCGAGCGCCATCGCGCCGTTCATCTACACATTATTCTGAGCGCTGCCTGAGGGGTCGGCCAGGATGTCGTGGCGACCCGGGCGTCCCCTCCGGCGGCGTGGCCCTCCGAGCGGATGCCCCTCGCGCCGCGGGGTTGCGCCTTCGGTTAGAGCGGCGCGCCTTGGGCGCTTGCCTTCGCCGTTGTCTGGACCGGCCTGGGCAGGGGCCCGAACACGGCGAGACTGCTCTGCGTGCCGACGTACACCCTGCCGTTCGCGACGGTCGGCACGGTAAATTTCACGGCACCACCCAGTTGATCCGCCGGCGTCTGATTACTGGCGTAGAGCTCGCGTGAGAGATCCAGCGCGTCATAGGCGTGCAGAATCGCCGGGCCACCGCTGGCGTACGCATCCACCTGCAACGTCCAGACGATCGCGTTGCTGGATCCGTTCGCCGAGATGCTCGGGGTCGAGCCGGGGAAACCGAACGGCGTGGTCGACTGCGAGGCCGGAGAGACGGACAGGAGCCCGTTCGACAGCTGGAACGCCTTGAGGACGTCCCCGGGGCCCTGGTAGTACACGAGAGAGTTGAAATAGCCGGGCGCACCGAAGGAGCCCCCGGCGATGGTTCCCGCTGCCGTCACTTGCGCAACATCGTCACAGCTCGGTCCGCACCGCTGGTATGCGCCCAGGTCATCGCGATCAAGCAGGTAGATCTTCCCTTCCTTCCCGGCGGTCACCATGAGATGGGGGCGCGCCCCTGACTGGTCTGGCAGCAGGAGCACTCCACCCGATCCGAGGTCCTGATCGACCGCGGCCAGGGCGTCTTGGTTCCATGGAGTAAAAAAGTCGAGCACACTCACGCCGCGTCCGGTCAAGTGCCCCAGCACGGCGTCTTCCACCAGCTTCAGCACGCTGTCGCCGTAGGCCGGGGCGTGGGTACCGGCGACGTCAAAGGTCCCGTTGCCCGTCGACAGGTAGATGGCCCCGAGGCTGTCCGCCGCGAGGCCTGCGCCGCTCATCCAGACTCCACCCGAAGTGCCGTTCGGCGTGGTGTTGAACACGGCGACCTGCGCCAAGGTCTCAGCGTCATAGCCGATGAGCCAGCCGTGATAGGGGCGGTTGTCGCCATGCGAAGCCCACGCGACATAGACGACACCGTCCACCAGGAGGAGGCCGGGCCGATTCAGCTCCCGCAGCGCGTTGAAGACGACCTCGGCGCCCCCGCTCCCGTCGCCTATCCCGACGACGGAGGGGCCGCTGACGGAGGGGTCATTCCCGTCGACGACGGTGTCACCGATCACGATGGGTCCGCCCATCCTCTCGGCCCCCGTCCCGATGTCGAGGGCGTGAAGCCGCTGGACGTAGTGAGGGCGGCCGGCCGACACCTCTTTGGTCTTCGCCACGACATACAGCGTCCCGGTGACGACGTCGATGACGGGCGTCCCGGTGATGCCGATTTCTGGCGCAATGTCCTCGCTCTGGACGTCCTCGGACGGGACCGTGGTGACGCCATTCGCCGGGTCAATGAAGCTGACCTGCCAGAGCAGGTCGGCACTGCTGTCGTCGGCGTCGAAGGCGTACACGCTATCGTGCTCGGTCGCGACGAATACCACGTTATGAAGCGCCCGACCCGGAATGTCGACGTTCGGGACGTACAGCGGCTGCGCGTAGACGGAGCCGTCGACGGGGGCTGAGAACAGTCGACCGAACGTGGCGGCGGTGACGGTGGCCGGGGTCAGCACGGTCTCATTGAGATTCTGCCCCGTTCGGGCGTTGTCATTGTGGTAGGTTAAGATCGCGACCTGGGCCCGTAGAGCCTGCGCGCTGAGCAGGACGCAGGTGAGGGTGCCGATCGCGGCGACGCCGACCGCCCGGAGCCGCGCTCTGATTCGACGCCGACTATTGGTGGCGAGGCGTGCATTGCGGCTCCTCCCGTCGGTCTTCAACGCCGTTTCACCTCCCGCCTCGACAGCGTGCCGAGATCGAGAAGCTCCGGTGGGGGTGAATCCCTCGCCGGCAAAGCCCTCGGGCCGACCGCGTGGCGGCTGATTGAACTCGGCAGGCCGCTGACCCGGGCCACAACGGTGCTGACCGCCATTGCCGAAGCCCCGAATCCCCACGCCGGCCGGCATTACAGACTCCCACCGTCATTGCACGGCACGAGCGGAAACGAGGTAATCGGGAGAAGACCGGATAGCGCACCCGGGAACTCCCGTATGCGGAGATCGGGTGCTCGGGGAGAGCCGCCCCGGCTGAGCCGCCGGTCCCGAGAGGGAGCCGGGAGGTCGAGCCCGTGAGAGGGCCGCGCCCAGGATTCGCGGGCCAGGCGCCGCTCGCGGCCGCGCTCGCGATCTTCGCGGCGGCATGCGCCCATCTGCCTCCACGGGTGGTGCTGCCCTCGGCCCTGCCCACGCCGGCCTCGCTCGGAGCCGAGCTCGAAGCGTACACGTCGTCGTCGGTCGTCGCTGGAAACCGGGTGGACCTTCTGCTCAACGGCGAGCAGATCTTCCCGGCCATGCTCGAGGCGGTTCGGTCGGCCCGCCACACGATCACGTTCGCCCAGTACGCGTACGGCCAAGGGCCCGTCGCCAACGAGTTGGTCCAGGCTCTCGCCGAGCGCTGCCGCGCCGGCGTCGGCGTCGACGTGCTGCTCGACGGTTTCGGGAGCCTCCAGATTCCGTCAGAATTCATCGCGGACCTGCGGCGCGCGGGCTGCTGGGTCGTGATCTTCCACCCGCTCGATCGGCCCGGCACCATCGACCATCGCAATCACCGGCGGATCCTGGTGATCGACGGCCGGATCGGCTTCACGGGCGGCGCCGGTGTCGGCCGGAAGTGGACGGGCGACGGGCGGCGGGGAGACCACTGGCGGGATACCGACGTCCGCGTCGAAGGGCCGGTGGTGGCCGAGCTGCAGCACGCGTTCGCCGAGAACTGGCGCGACGCCGCGGGCGAGATCCTCGTGGGCGCCGCCTACTATCCTCCGGCCGCACCGCCGCGTGGGCCGGTGGCCGCGCAGGTGATCGCGAGCTCGCCGCTCGCGGGGCGATATGAGACGTACGAGATGTTCCTGCTCGCGATCGAGGCGGCGCGCCGGTCGATCCACGTCACCACCCCCTACTTCCTCCCGAATCCGGCGCTCACGGACGCGCTGATCCGGGCGGTGCGGCGCGGCGTGCGGGTGGTCGTGCTGACACCGGGCCCCATCGACTACAACATTGTCCGTCGGCTGAGCCGCGCGGGCTTCGGCCGGCTCCTCCAGGCGGGGGTGGAGATCCACGAGTACCGCCCGGCGCTCCTGCACGCGAAGACGCTCACCGTCGACGGCGTCTGGGCCACGGTCGGCAGTGCCAACCTGGACAACCGTTCCTTCGCGATCAACGCCGAGCTCAACCTGGTCGTGTACGACGCGGACTTCGCGGAGCGGCTCGACCGCGTCTTCGCCGACGACCTCCGGTACTCGGAGCCGGTCGAGTACGCGCGATGGCGCGCGCGCGGGCTCGGGAGCCGGCTCCTCGAGCTGCTGGCCGCGCCCCTGCGGGACCTGATGTAGCCGGCCGCGCCGGATTTTCGTGGCCGACCGGCGGGAGCGGTCGCATACTCGACCCTGAGGGGCAGAGGAGGAATGCGTCGCGCGAGCGTCGCCGACGAGGGTCGGCTCCGTGCTATCGGCGGGGAACTGCTGGGCCGCGTAGCGGCCCAGCGGGACCCGACGGCCGTGTTCCTCGAGTGGCTCCTGCAGGACGAGGCGGCCAAGCTCCGGCTCTTCCGGTTCATCGACGTCCTCCCGGTCCTGGCCGAGGACCACGAGGTCGTGGAGCACCTGCGCGAGTACTTCGGTGGGCAGGCCGTGCCCTTCGCCGGCCTCGTCAGGGTGGCGCTGGGCCTCCGCCGCGCCGGCCGGCTCGGCGAGGCGCTCGTTGCCGCCGCGCTCCGGCGGAGCGTTCGCCGGCTCGCGCGCCGGTTCATCGCGGGCGAGACCGCCGACGAGGCCATCCGGGCGGCGCGCGCCGCACGCCGCGCGGGCCACGCCTTCACGCTCGACCTCCTGGGTGAGGCCTGCGTGAGCGTTGAGGAGGCGCAGGCCTACCAACGGCGCTACCTCATGCTGGTGGAGCGGCTGGGCGCGGTGGCGCGCGGCTGGCCCGGCCATTCGCGCCTGGATCAGGCTGCGGGGCGGGCGCTGCCCCGGATCAACGTCTCCGTCAAGCTCAGCGCGCTCGACCCCTACCTCGATCCGATCGACCCGGACGGCTCGGCCCGCGCCGTCAAGGCACGCCTCCGGCCGATCTGGGAGGCGGCGCGCGCCCACGGCGCCCACATCCAGGTCGACATGGAGGAGCGCCGGCTGAAGGATCTGGCGCTCCGGATCTTCACGGAGCTCGCGGACGAGGACCTGTTCCGGGCGAGCCGCGACCTCGGCGTGGTCCAGCAGGCGTACCTCAAGGACGCCGAGGCTGACGCCCGCCGGCTCTGCGACTGGGCACGCCGACGCGGGACGCCGGTGACGATCCGGCTCGTGAAGGGCGCCTATTGGGACTACGAGACCGCCCACGCCCGACTCGTGGGCTGGCCGGTCCCCGTGTGGGAGACCAAGCGTGAGACCGACGCGAGCTTTGAGCGGCTCACCCGCCTGTACCTGGAGCACGCCGACGTGATCGACCTCGCGCTCGGCAGCCACAACGTCCGCTCGATCGCCCACGCGATTGCCACGCGGGAGGCGCTCGGCCTCGCCCCTGACCGCCTCGAGTTCCAGGTGCTCTACGGCATGGCGGCGCCGCTCGCGCGTGCGCTCGCGGAGCGCGAGGAGCGGGTTCGCGTCTACATGCCGTTCGGGGAGCTGATCCCGGGGATGGGATACCTCGTGCGCCGACTCCTCGAGAATTCCTCCAACGAGTCCTTTCTCCGCCAGAGCCGGGCGGCGCACGACAATCCCGCGGTGCTCCTCGCCGATCCGGCGCGATCCGTGGCGGCCACGGCCGGGGGCGGTGAGGGGCCGGTGCCGGCGTTCGCGAACGAGCCCCCCACCGACTTTGCCCTCGCCGACCGGCGGGCCCGCTTCGCGGCGGCGCTCGCGGCGGTCCGCGCGCGGTTCGGCCAGTACTACCCGCTGCTGATCGGCGACGCGACCGTGGAGACCTCCGGGGAACTGCTCTCGCGTAACCCGTCGCGACCCGCGGAGCTCGTGGGACGAGCGGCATCGGCGGGAGCCGCGGACGTCGACCGGGCGGTGGCGGCCGCCGCGCGTGCGTTTCCCGGGTGGCGCGACCGCGGCGCCGCCGAGCGAGGGCGGATCCTGGGCGAGGCCGCGGCGCGGCTGCGCGGGCGGCGGGAGGAGCTCGCCGCCTGGATCGTGCACGAGGCGGGCAAACCCTGGCGGGAGGCCGACGCCGACGTCGCGGAGGCGATCGACGTCATCGAGTACTACCGCCAGGGGGCCGGGGGGCTGCTCGCGGGCGAACGCCTCGGGAACCTCCGCGGCGAGGTCAACGACCTGATCCGGGAACCGCTCGGGGTCGTCGGGGTGATCGCGCCCTGGAACTTCCCGCTGGCGATCCTGGCCGGAATGACGAGCGCCGCCCTGGCCACCGGGAACACGGTCGTGCTGAAGCCGGCGGAGCAAACGCCGGTGATTGCCGCTCAGTTCACCGCCATCCTCCGGGAGGCGGGCGTGCCCGCGGGCGTGGTGAACTTCGTGCCGGGACCCGGCGAGGTCGCGGGCGCGCGGCTCGTGGAGCACCCAGACGTCCGGCTGGTCGCGTTCACCGGCTCGCGCGAGGTGGGGACCCAGATCTACGCGACGGCGGCGCGGTGGGCCCCGGGCTCGCGGCACCTCAAGCGGGTGATCGCCGAGATGGGGGGGAAGAACGCGGTGATCGTCGACGAGGACGCCGACCTCGACGAGACCGTGGAGGGGCTCGTCCTGTCGGCCTTCGGTTACGCCGGGCAGAAGTGCTCGGCGTGTGCGCGGGTCATCGCGGTTGGGCGGGTCTACGAGCGTCTGATCGACCGCCTGGTCGAGGCGGTGCGGACGGTGCCGCTCGGGCCCGCCGACCAGCCGGCAACGATCGTCGGACCCCTCATCGAGCCCGCGGCGGTCGAGCGGGTTCGGGGCGCGATCGAACTCGGCAAGCGACTGGCCCGTCCGGCCCTCATCCGGGACGTGCCGCCCGAGCTGGCCGCGCTCGACGGCTACTACGTCGGACCAGCCATCTTCGCCGACGTGCCGCCGGCGAGCCCCATCGCCCGGGAAGAGATCTTCGGACCCGTCCTCGCGATGCTGCCGGCGCCCCACTTCGACGCCGCGCTCGAGCTCGCTCTCGACAGCGAGTACGCGCTCACCGGCGGGGTCTACTCCCGGAGCGCGGCGCATCTGGCGGCCGCCCGCGAGCGCTTCCGGGTGGGGAACCTCTACATCAACCGAGCCATCACGGGGGCCCGGGTGGGCCGCCAGCCCTTCGGCGGCCGTCAGATGTCGGGCGTCGGGCACCAGGCCGGGGGTCCCGACTATCTCCTGCAGTTCGTCGAAGGACGAGTCGTGTCCGAGAACACCCTCCGGCGGGGCTTCGCGTCGGGGCGGCTGGCGTAGCCGGTGCGCGACGCGGGTCGCGGAGCGACGGTCAGTGCCTGAGGCGACGGGCGGCGCCGTACCGCTCGATGAGCTTCGGCCGGGAGATCCAGACGCGCTCCGCGTGGTGGTACGTCGATCCGTGCAGCCCGGTCGGGACGTCCCTGTGCAGAGAGGCCATCAAGGCGCGCTGGTACGCGGCCACGACCTTCGGCCACCTGAGCCCGCCGGCCTCGGTCTCGAAGCCGAGCCGGCCGAGGCCCGCGTGGAAGATCGTCGTCGCGGCGAACGCGGAGAGATGGGCCAGGCGGCCGTCGGCGTCGGCGAGCGCCGCCAGCGCCCGCAGCGAGGCGATGAGCCGCCGACGGAACTCGAGCCCGATCGAGATCGGCGAGAGCCCGTCGGAGTGCAGGGCGACCACGCGGTCGTTATTGAGATGGAGGAAGCCGACCGGATCGCCGCGCCGGATCGCGGTGCCGTCGGACAGCCGGAGCGACCAGCGGCTTCTCCGGATCTCCACGCGGAGTACCGGCCCCACCTCGGACACCGGCGCGTTGAGCCGATGGGCCACCCGATAGATCCAGTCGTAGGCGGGGATCGCCGCGCGATACCAGACAGACCGGGACGCCCGCGCGCTCATGGGACGGCCGGATGAGGAAAGGGGAATGCAGGCGATGAGCGGCCTCGCCGTCTTCCACTTGGTGGCCGGCGCCACGCTGACGGGCCTGGCGGTTCACGCATGCCTGAATCACCTGCTGGGTCAGCGGCTCGACCGGATGGCGGCGACGCCCTCGCCACCCCGCCTGAGCGTCTTGATCCCCGCCCGCAACGAGGCGGGGCGGATCGGCCGGTGCGTCGAGCACTGGGCGGCTCAAGAGTACCCAGATTACGAGGTCGTCGTCTACGACGATGACTCGTCCGACGACACGGCGGCGCACGCTGAGGCTGCCGCGGCCGGCCGGGGCCGGGTCCGCGTGATCAGGGGCGGACCGCTTCCCGAGGGGTGGCGGGGCAAGCCCTTCGCCTGCCACCGCCTTCGCGCCCACGCCCGCGGGGAGATCCTCGTCTTCGCCGATGCCGACGTGACTCCGTCCTCGCTGGCTCTCGCCCGGACGGCGGGGGCCTTCCACACGCTGGGGGCCGACCTCGTCTCCGCCGTCCCCGCCCACTGGAGTCCGAGCGTGGCTGTCCGGGCGCTCGTCGCGCTCCAGAACTGGGCCGCGCTCGCGTTCGTCCCGGCGTGGCTCCCGGCCGGCCACGGCCGGCGGGTGTGGGCGGCGGTCAACGGCCAGTTCCTCGCGATCCGCGCCGACGCGTATGACAAGTCGGGCGGCTTCGCCGCGGTCCGAGAGGAGTTGGCGGAGGACGTCGCCCTCGGCCGACGACTCGCCGGCCTCGGTTACCGACTGGGCTTCCTGGACGGCGCGCGGGTGCTCGGCTGCGAGCCGTACGCGAGGGTGCGCGACTGCTGGCGGGCCAGCGTCCGCAACCTGGTGCCCATCTTCTTCGGCTCGAGCTGGCTCCTGGCGCTCGCGATGCTTGGGCTGACGGCGCTCTACCTGGGCCCGCTCCTGCTGCTGGTGGTGGCCGCCCTGTCCGATCGGGCGGCGACGGTGGCCTGGACGTGGCTACCGCTCCTCGAGGTGGGACTGGGCCTCGTGCCCCGCGCGCTCGCCGACCGGCGCGCGGGCTATCCCGCCTGGCTCACGCTCCTGCATCCGCTGGCGATTGCCTTCCTCGTCGGCATGGGCCTCGAGTCGGTCGCCTGCTTCGGCCGCCGGCGGGTCGTCTCCTGGCGCGGCCGGCGCTATCCGGTCGTAAACATCGCCCGGACTAAAGTCCGGGGCTTTCAGAGAAAGGAGCCCGTGCTGTGAGCCCGAGAGCCTGGCCTTGCGGTTCCAGGTTGACGGTTCATCGGCCCGCCATGCTGCGCGGTAGCCTCCCCGTCCAGCACCACCGTCGTTTCGACGGCCGTAGAGCGCGGCGGGCTTGGTTATCGCCTGCCGTGCTCGCGGAGCGCGTGCTCAGCTCCAACCGGGGACATTCTACCCTGGAGATCGGCGCTCCTCCCCGCCCCGAAGGGCGAGGGGTTCCGCGCCGGGAGAATTCTATGAATCGGGCGGGCTGAGCTGGTCCTCCGCGCGGCAGGCGGGCAGGGCCTGGAGGAGCGGCTCACGACGCTCGGACGGGAGCGGCTCCCGCCTGAGCCACGCGCAGAAGTCGCCCGGGTGCGCCAGGGCCCATTCCGCGACCTCGGCGGTGACGGCGAACCCCTCGCTCAGCTTGCGGTCGGCGAGGTGGCCGAAGATCGGGAGCAGGAGCCGGGCGAGGGCGGCGGCGAAGGCGTTGTCGATCCGGACGTAGGCGGCGAGTTCCTGATCGACGACCCCGTCGCGCTCGCGCAGGTCGATCACGGTTAGGGCGCTTCCGCCGATCGCGCCCAGGATCCGGCCCCGGTGCTCTCCCCACGACAGCACCACGCGCCGGTGGGGCTCGCGCAGGAGGATCCGGTAGATGCCGCGTGAGCCGTCGTTGTCGTCGGCCTCGTACCAGTCGGCGGCGAGGGCCGTGACCCGGTAGCGCGCCAGCTTGAGGAAGCGGGCCGCCGCGGTGGTGACGTCGGGCGCGTCCACGAATGCGAGATAGGTGTCGAAGGGGACGGACGCGGACCGCCCGCGCACCGTCCGGCTGAGCGTCGGGTCGGTCCAGACCCGCTCGACGCTCACCGCCAGATCGGGTGGAAACGTATCGCGCGCGGGAAGGAAGGGCGGCCAGGGCGGCAGGCTCCCGCCGACGGCCGCGACGACCGCGAGGGCGCCGACGGTGGTGCGAAGATTTTTTTTCGCGAACGGCTGTCGATCCGTGCGATCCTGTAAGGGAGTCACCGCACGCTGGTACCCAGGTCTTGGATCGCCTGTTTCAAGCCACGAGGTGCTCATGAGAAGTGTTCCCCTGGTGCTTTCCGCCCTCCTCATTGTCGCAGTGCCCCTCACCGCCGCCAAGGGCCTCGAACTCTCTCGGGATCAGGAGCGCCGGCTCGAAGGCGGGGAGGTCGTCGTCGTTGACGAACTCCCGCCCGGCGGCATGGTGGTGAGCGGGAGCCAGGGCGGGACGGGGCTGAGCCTGGTCCATGCGTCCCCCGAAGCCGTCTGGCAGGTGCTCGTGAACTATGCCCATCACCCTGGCATGTACCCGAGGGTCGTGCGGGCCCAGGTTCTCAAGTCCGACTCCGAGCACGCGCTCGTCCGCTACGTCATCGGGCTCGGCCCCTTCTCGTTCGGGTTCCACGTGGAGAACTACCTCGACGAGGGGCGCCGGCGGATCGTGTGGCGGCTGGCGCAGGAGTGGCCGAACGACCTCTTCCGCGACGGCTGGGGATACTGGCAGATCGATTTGCGCCCGACCGGCGTCCTGGTGACGTACGGAATGGCGGCGCGCACGGTGCTGCCGGCCTTCCTCACGCGGCGTGCCGAGCGTGACGGCCTCGTCGAGACCCTCAAGGCCGTCCGCGAGCGGGCCGAGCGCCTGCTGTAGGCGTCGTCACCGGGCACCCGCCTTCGGGCGGCGCGGGGACGGCCAGACGGCTCGCTTCCGGTGACGGAGCCGCGCCAGGACGACCAGGCTGACCAGGGCCGGGATCCAGAAGGCGACGACCCGGTAGAGGATGGCCGCCGCGATCGCCGCCGCCGGATCGATGCCGTGCCGGGAGAAGAAGACGCTCATCGCCAGCTCGAAGCTCCCGCCGCCGCCGGGGACGGCCACGACGGCGAGCGTCGCCGTCGAGACCACGAAGCCCAGCAGGACGACCCAGGCCTGAGGCGACTGCCCGAGCGCGAGGAACGCCATGTAGAGCGCGGCGGCGTCGCAGCCCACGGCTAGGTACTGGAGCCCGAGCATCCGGCAAAAGGCTCCCGGTGTGCGCCGGATGATATCCTTCCCCGCGTAGTACTCGTCGAGGAAGCCCCGGATAGGCTCCTCCGACCATCGGCGACCCAGGGAGTTGGCGAGCCGGCTGGCGGCGCCGAGGACGACCGCGCTCAGGCGGCGGCGGTCCCGCTGCAGGACGTAGAGCCACGCGGCCAGCCCGACCAGGGCCGCGCCCGGCACGAGCGCGAGGGAGAGCCGCCCGGCGTCGAGCACCCCGACGATGGCAAGATAGACGAGGCTGCCGAGCAGCAGCGTGGCGACGGCGGCGGCATTGCTCAGCGTGTCGATCAGTGCGATCAGCGACGCCTTGCCGCCAGGCACCCCGCGCTGGTTCAGGGCGAAGGTGAGAAAGGCGTAGCCGCTGACGCCGCCGCTGGGGATCAGCTGGTGAATCGAGGTGGCGACCAGCGCGGTGGCCCACAGGAACGAGCGCGTGAAGGAGTAGCCGAGCACAGTGAGGGGGATGCCGTACACGGCGGCCCGACAGAGGTACACCCCGGCGATGGCGAGCGCCGCTGGGATCAGCCACCAGAAGGCGGCCCGCCCCATGAGCTGGACGGCCGTCGCGAGGGCCTGGCGGTTTGTGTAGGCCACGAAGACGACGACCCCCGGCGCCATCAACCAGGCGAGGCGGCGCGGGAGCCGCGGGGCGAGCCGCGTCGTCAGGCCTGCCCGGTGCCGGGTGTTCGGCATCCTCCCCTCACTCTCGTCGCGGCTCTCTCCCGCGCGAATGATTCCCGCGACGGCTTCGCCCCTCCGCTCGTGCCGCCTGCTCGGGGCCGCCGCCCTGGTCCTCTTGATGGTATCGGCCTTCACGCCGGCCGTGAACTTCCTCGACGCCTGGATCGCGGTCCCGTCGGTGATCGCTCCCGCGGCGGCAATCGTGGTGCTGGGCGCGGGCGGCGGCACGTTGGACGACGGCCTGCCCGACGCCCTCTCGCTCCGGCGAGCCCTCCGGGGGATTCTCCTCTATCGGGCGGGCCTGGCCCCGGTGCTGGTCTTCTCGGGCTCGGCCGCGGAGATCGAGGGCCGCGCCGAAATGGCGCAGCGGCTCGGGGTGCCGGCCGCCGCCGTGCTGCGAGCGCCGGGATCGCACACGACGCGGGACGAGGCGGTCCTGCTCCGGGAGCTGCTGGGCGGCACCGGCGCGCGACGGATCCTCCTGGTGACCGGCGAGCAGCACATGATCCGGGCCCGGCGGGTCTTCGAGCGTGCCGGCTTCGAGCCGCTGCCGGTGGTGGCGGGCGGCTCCGCCCATGGGGACACGTCGCCGCGGGCGCGGCTCGAGCTGATCCGCGACATCTGCCAGGAAGTGGTCGCGCGCCTGTACTACCGGGCGGCGGGATACCTCTGAGCCGGCCCCCGGCCTCACGCCATCGGCCACGGAAACGGAGGACACATGCGAGAAGGCTTCCTGTTGGTGCTGATCGGCCTGACCTCTGCGGGCGCGTGGGCGGTCGGCGCGCGGCGGCTCGGGCTCGACACGCGGGCGCTCGGCGCCGCCGCCGGCCGGCTGCTCGAGAGCCTCGGCGTCATCGTCATCTTTCTCGCCGCCAACCTGCTCGTGGCCGGCTTCTTGATCCTGACCGCGCGGTCGGTGGGGCCGCGCTTCGTCTCGCTCTACCTCGTCGACGACGTGGTCGTCCTCGCGCTGTCGGTCCTGCAGGGCCTCGCCTTCCAGGCGTGGCGGGGGGCGAGCCCGCTGCCAGGCACCGACGGCCGAACATGATCGATCTCGTGGAGTGCGCCGGGGCTACAATGGACAAGCGATCGCGGGGCCGCGTTGCGCGTCCCGCGGCCTCTCGCCCGCCGTCGCGCGTGGCCAGGGAGCGTGGAGGAGGCTCGGTGGCGGAGCGACCGGCAGCCAGGAAGGTCTTAGTCGTCGACGACGACCCGGACATGCGCGCCGCCGTCGCGGAGTTCCTCAACATGCAGGGCTTCGAGGTCGTGGAGGCGAGCAACGGCCTCGAGGCGCTGCTCCAGGTCAAGCGGCTCCGGCCGCACGGCGTCGTGCTCGACATCATGATGCCGCGTCTCGGGGGCGTCCAGGCCCTCCGGCACATCCATGCCTTCGATCCCCGTATCACGGTGGTCGTCGTCAGCGGCGTCGCCGACGCCGATCTGCTGCGGCAGGCGTCCCTCGCGGGGGCGAGCGCCTGCCTGACCAAGCCCGCCGCGTTCGCCGAGATCGCGGCCGCCCTGCGCGGCCGGCTCCCGCCGCCGCGGCGGGGGGCGGGCCGCGTCCTCGTGGTCGACGACGAACGCGAGGTTCGGGAGATCCTGCAGGAGTTCCTCGCCGAGAAGGGCTACGACGTGCGCCCGGCGCACGATGCCGCCGCCGCGATCGCCGCCGTGACCGCGGAGCCGCCGGACGTGGTGCTCCTCGACATCCAAATGCCCGGGCTCGGCGGGGTCGACGCGCTCGCCGCGATCCGGGCGGTCGCTCCCGACGTCAAAGTCATCATGGTGAGCGGGACCTCGAGCGACGACCTCGCGAGCCGCGCCCTCGCCTACGGCGCCTTCGACTACGTGGCCAAACCAATCGATCTGGCCTACCTCCAGCGGAGCCTCGAGACCGCCCTCATGATGAAGGGGCTCGAGCGGGGCTGAGCGCCGCCGGTCGAGCTCAGGCGTCATGACGCGCCTCCTCGCCGCCATCGCCGGCCTCGCACTCCTCGGCGGCTGCGCGCGCCAGTGGGCGTACGACCGGCCCGGCGTCACCGAGGCCGAGCGCGCACGCGACGCGGAAGAGTGCCGGCGCAGCACGACGGTGCCCCGTGTCTCGCGGCCGTTCGTCTTCGCCGACGGCCGGCTCGTCAGCTACCCGTTCGAGGGGGTGGACCGCCACGGCTACGATCTCTGCATGCAGGGGAGGGGCTACACGGTCACCGGGAACTGACCTCTCCGTCGCCGGCCGGCTCGACCGTCTCGAGGTCGAAGGCCGCCGCCAGGAGGGCCTTCGTGTACGGATGGGCGGGCTGCGCGAAGACCCTCTCACTTGGCCCGTGCTCGACGACGCGGCCGGCCCGCATGACGAGGATCTCGTCGCTGAGCGCTCGGACCACGCGGAGGTCGTGGCTGATGAACACATAGGCCAGCCGATGGCGCGCCTGGAGCTCGCGCAGCAGGTCGACGAGCTGTGCCTGCACCGAAACGTCGAGGGCGGAGGTCGGCTCGTCGAGGACGAGGAGGCGCGGCTCGAGCACGAGGGCCCGAGCGATCGCGATCCGCTGCCGCTGGCCGCCCGAGAACTCGTGCGGATAGCGGTCGCGGGTCTCGGGGTCGAGCCCGACCTCCCGGAGGGCCCGCTCGATCAATGCGCGCTGTTCGGTGGGCGCGCCGAGCC
Organism: Candidatus Rokuibacteriota bacterium; assembly: GCA_003221455.1. Classification (GTDB taxonomy): domain Bacteria; phylum Methylomirabilota; class Methylomirabilia; order Rokubacteriales; family CSP1-6; genus AR9. The sequence continues at coordinate 10,265 of QHRX01000014.1, read as the reverse complement.
GATGGACGCGCAGCCCCTCCCCCACGATCTGCCCGACCGACAGGCGCGGTGAGAGCGAGCCGAATGGGTCTTGGAAGACGATCTGCATCTCCCGCCGGAGCGGCCGCAAGACCCTCGAGGGAAGCCCCTGGATCTCGCGGCCGCGGAACTGGATCCGGCCCCGGCTCCGGAGGAGCCGGAGGAGGGCGAGGCCGAGAGTCGTCTTTCCGGAGCCGCTCTCGCCGACGACGCCGAGCGTGTGCCCCTCCCGTACGGCCAGGCTGATGCCGTCAACGGCCTTGATGTGATCGACGGTGCGGCGCAGGAGACCCGCCCTGACCGGAAACCACACCCGTACCTCCTGCGCGGCCAGGATCACGGGTGCCTCGTCGCCGCCCGGGGGGGGCGGGCCCCCCTTCGGCTGGGCCTCGAGGAGCCGCCGCGTGTACGGATGGCGCGGACGCTCGAAGAGTTCGGCCGTCCCGCGCGCCTCCACGATCTCGCCCTCGGTCATCACGTACACGCGGCGGGCGTCCTTCCGCACGATCGTGAGGTCGTGCGTGATGAGCAAGAGCGCCATCCCGAACCGGGCCTGCAGGTCCCGGAGGAGCCGCAGGATCTGCGCCTGGATGGTGACGTCGAGCGCCGTCGTCGGCTCGTCGGCGATCAGCAGGTCCGGGTCGTTCGCGAGCGCCATCGCGATCATCACGCGCTGCCGCTCGCCCCCGGAGAGCTGGTGGGGATAGGCGTTGAGCCGCCGTTCGGCGTCGGCGAGCCCGCAGAGGCGCAGCAGCTCGAGCGTACGGGCGTGGGCCGTCGCTCGGTCGAGCTCCTTGTGCACGAGGAGCACCTCGTTGACCTGCTTCTCGATGGTGTGCAGGGGGTTCAGGGAGGTCATGGGCTCCTGGAAGACCATCGCGATTCGGTCGCCGCGCACCCGGCGCAGCACCGGCTCGGCCGCGCCCAGGAGCTCCTGTCCGCGGAAGCGGATGCTCCCGCCGGGGTGCCGGGCGGGCGGGTAGGGGAGGAGCTGCAAGATCGACAGCGCGGTGACCGACTTGCCGGAGCCGCTCTCGCCGACGAGCGCCACGGTCTCGCCGGCGTCGATGTCGAGCGCGACTCCGCGCACCGCCCGGACTTCGCCGGTGGGGGTGTCGAAGGAGACGGCCAGGTCGCGGATCTCGAGGAGCCGCGGGCTCACGCCGGGCCCCGGCGGGTCATGCGGTCTTTCGCGGATCGAAGGCGTCGCGGACGGCCTCCCCGACGAAGATCAGGAGGGTCAGGGTGACGGCCAGCACGAGGAAGCCGGTGATCCCGAGCCACGGCGCCTGGAGGTTGGCCTTGCCCTCGGCGAGGATCTCGCCGAGCGACGGCGAGCCGGGCGGCAGGCCGAACCCGAGGAGGTCGAGGGAGGTGAGCGTCGTAATCGAGCCGTTGAGGATGAAGGGCAGGAAGGTCAGCGTCGCCACCATGGCGTTCGGCAGCACGTGGCGCCACATGATCTCGACGTTGGCGACGCCAAGGGCGCGGGCCGCCCGCACGTAGTCGAAGTTGCGCGCGCGCAGGAACTCGGCGCGGACCACCGAGACGAGCGACATCCAGCTGAACAGGAGCATCAACCCCAGGAGCCACCAGAAGTTCGGCTCGACGACGCTCGACAGGATGATGAGCAGGTAGAGCACGGGCAGGCCCGACCAGATCTCGATGACGCGCTGGAAGAGGAGGTCGATCCAGCCGCCGAAGTAGCCCTGGACGGCGCCGGCGGCGACGCCGACGATCGAGCTCAGCAGGGTCAGCGTGAGCCCGAAGAGCACCGAGATCCGGAACCCGTAGATCAGGCGGGCGAGGAGGTCGCGCCCCTGGTCGTCCGTCCCGAGCCAGTTCGCCCGCGAGGGCGGGGCCGGCGCCGGGACCGGCAGATTGTAGTTGATCGTGTCGTAGTGGTAGGGGATCGGCGGCCAGAGCGCCCAGCCGTGGGCGCGGATCCGTTGGATGACGTACGGGTCGCGGTAGTCCGCCTCGGTCGGGAAGACGCCGCCGAAGGCGGTCTCTGGGTAGGCCGTCAGGACGGGGACGTAGAAGCGGCCGTCGTAACGCACGAGCAGCGGGCGGTCGTTGGCGATCACCTCGGCGCCAAGGCTCAGGACAAACAGGATCAGGAAGATCCAGAGCGACCAATAGCCTCGCCGGTTGGCCCGGAAGTTCCGGAGACGCCGCCGCGTGAGGGGGCTCGCCGTCATGGCTCGCGGCTGGCGAAGTCGATGCGCGGGTCGACGGCGACGTAGGTGAGGTCGGTGATCAGGTTCAGGAGGAGCCCGATCAGCGTGTAGATGTAGAAGGTCGCGAACATGATCGGGTAGTCGCGGTTGATCGCGGCGTTGAAGCCGAGCAGCCCGAGGCCGTCGAGGGAGAAGATGACCTCGATGAGGAGCTCGCCGGTGAACAGGATCCCGACGAAGGCGGCGGGGAACCCGGCGATCACGATCAGCATCGCGTTGCGGAAGACGTGCCCGTAGAGCACGCGGCGGCCGGTCAGGCCCTTGGCCCGGGCGGTGACGACGTACTGCTTGTTGATCTCTTCGAGGAAGGAGTTCTTGGTCAGCATGGTGAGCCCGGCGAAGCCGCTCACGACCTGTGCGGTCACCGGGAGCGTGATGTGCCAGAAGTAATCGCCGATCCGCGCCAGCCAGCCCATCTGCGGCCAGGTATCGGAGACGAGCCCGCGCAGGGGGAACCACTGCACGAAGCTGCCCCCGGCGAACAGCACCACGAGCAGGATCGCGAACATGAAGCTCGGGATCGCGTACCCGACGACGACGATCGCGCTCGTCCAGATATCGAAGGCAGAGCCGTCGCGTACGGCCTTGGCGATCCCGAGCGGGATCGAGATCAGGTACACGAGGAGCGTCGTCCACAGCCCGAGGGAGATCGACACGGGGAGCTTGGACGCGATGAGGTCGATGACGGGGCGGTCCTGGAAGAAGCTCTGACCGAAGTCGAAGACGAGGTAGCGCTTCATCATCAGGACGAAGCGCGCGGCCGGCGGCTTGTCGAAGCCGTAGAGCTTCTCGAGCTGGCGGATCAGCTCGGGGTCGAGCCCGCGCGCGCCGCGGTACTTACTCAGGACGTCGGTGCCCTGGCCCCCCTGGAACGGGCGGAGCCCGCCCGTCTCGCCACCGGCCGACCCGCCGAACCGCGCCGTCGCCTCCACCGCCGTGCCCTTGATCCGGGCGATCATCTGCTCGACGGGCCCGCCCGGCGCCGCCTGGATGATCGCGAAGTTGATGACCATGATCCCGAACAGGGTCGGGATCATAAAGAGGAGACGACGTGCGACGTAGGCGAGCATGCGGGCTGGGGACGGGCGCGGCCGGCTTACCTCGGCGCGTCCCCCCGCCCACGGAGCAGCGCAGCTTCCCTCGTCGGGTCGACCCACCACGTGTCGGGGAAGCCGAGCGTGTACTTCGGCGCGATCCGCGGCCGCCCGAACTTGTCCCAATAGGCCACGCGGAAGGCCTGGATGTGCCAATGGGGGATGACGTAGAAGCCCCACAGCAAGACTCGATCGAGCGCCCGGCTGCGCGCGACGAGGCTCGAGCGGTCGGGGGCCGCGACGACGAGGTCGACGAGCCTGTCGACCACCGGGTCGCGGATCCCGGCGAGGTTCTGGCTCCCCGGGGTGCGGGCCGCCTCGGAGGTCCAGTCGTCGCGCTGCTCGTTGCCGGGGGAGAGAGACTCGGCCCAGACCTTGACCGTCATGTCGAAGTCGAAGTCCTCGAGCCGGTGCTGGTACTGTGCGGTGTCAACCGTGCGAAGGTGCGCGGTGACGCCGAGCCGCTCGAGGTTCTTGACGAAGGGCAGGGTGATGCGCTCGAAGTCCGGTTGATCGAGCAGGATCTCGAAGGTCATCGGCTCCCCGGTGCGCGCGTCGACGAGCTTGCCGCCGCGGACGACCCAGCCCGCCTGCTCGAGAAGGCCGAAGGCGATCCGCAGATTCTGCCGGACCTCGCCGGAGCCGTCGGTCGTCGGCGGCTCGTGGGCCTTGGTGAACACCTCGTCGGGGACCTTGCCCCGGAACGGCTCGAGGATCCGGAGCTCCTCGCGGGAGGGCAGGTCCCGCGAGGCGAGGTCCGAGTTGGAGAAGTAGCTCTTCGTCCGCGTGTAGGCGCCGTAGAAGAGGTTCTTGTTGGTCCACTCGAAGTCGAACGCGTACCCGAGCGCCTCGCGCACGCGGCGGTCGGCAAAGACCGGCCGCCGGGTATTGTAGACGAACCCTTGCATGCCGGTGGGAACCTCGTTGGGGATCAGCTCCTTCTTGATCAGGCCGTCCCGCACGGCGGGGACGTCGTAGGCGGTGGCCCAGTTCTTGGCGACGTTCTCCTGGCGGAAGTCGTAGGCGCGGGCCTTGAAGGCCTCGAGGGCGACGGTGCCGTCGCGGTAGTAGTCGAACCGGATGGTCTCGAAGTTGTTCCGGCCGGCGTTGACGGGCAGCCGCGCGCCCCAGTAGTCCTTGACCCGCCGATAGGTGATCGATCGCCCCGGCTCGACCGCGGCCACCGTGTACGGGCCGCTGCCCAGGGGAGGCTCGAGCGTGGTCTTCCCGAAATCGTGCGTGGTCCAGTAGGCCCGAGACAGAACGCTCATCTGGCCGACGATGAGCGGGAGCTCGCGATTGTCGCCGGGACTGAAGGTGAACTTGACCGTCCGCGGCCCGACCTTCTCGGCCCTGGCGACCTTCGCGTAGTACGAGCGGAAGAAGGGATGTCCCTTGGTCTTGAGCGTCTCGAACGTCCAGATGACGTCCTCCGGACTGAGGAGGCTCCCGTCGTGGAAGCGCGCCCCGGGGCGAAGCGTGTACGCCGCCCACGACCGGTCCTCGGGGACCTCGACGGCCTCCGCGAGCAGCCCGTACTCGGAAAACGGCTCGTCGGCAGACTGGACCATCAGCGTGTCGAAGAGTTCGCCGATGCCGGCGGCGGCGACACCCTTCAGGATGAAGGGGTTCAGGTTGTCGAAGGTCCCGAGGGCCGCGAGCTTGACGGCGCCGCCCTTGGGGGGGGCGGGGGCGGTGTACTCGAAGTGCGTGAAGCCCGGCCCGTACTTGAGGTCGCCGTACATGGACAGACCATGGGTGACGGTGACCTTGCCGCCGGCGGCCGGGGCGATCCACGGAACGACCAGCGCCAAGAGCAGGAGGGCGGCGAGCGCGGCGACGACCGATCGCATGGCCCTCAGTGTCCCAGCCGAGTCAACCCGGTTCAAGACTTCTTTCGCTCCGCGCTGAACGGCGGGACACGACCCCCGCCGCGCGTTCCGCCCCACCCCTGACGTCCGGGAATCCCCGAGCACCACTCGAGGGGATTTCCCCCCTCCGAATCGGAGATACGCCCGATTGGGTGCCGGCCGCTCCCCGTCGAGACTCTGGGTGCGGATTCGTCGCTGGGGAGGGAAGCGCCGTGAGGGCATTCGATGGTCGCGTTTGTGGGACCCACGAGCCTTCCCCAGCGGACCTCTCGACGATGGTCCTCGGCGCGGCGCGGACGCGGGAACGCGCGTGACGTACTCCTGCTGCGGGTACTGGGTGACCGGTACGCTGCGGTGGCCTCCCCGTTGCCGAGTGTGCGGCAGGGACATGCACATGGTGAACGGGGAATCAGCCTCCCCGACGAAGGTTGCCGCCGACTTCCGGACGCACTCGGGGCAGCATGCGCCGCCGCCTCCGTCACGGCCGGCGCCGGTGCCCGGCGCGCCCCCAGACACGAGCTCTGTGGCGCTCGTCACCCCCCGATGCCCAGCCGGTCGACGGCTCTTCGTGGGGTGACACGCCACAGAGCGAAGGTCACGCGCGGTGGTGCCGCGGTCATGACTCCGGATTGCCCGCCGACGGCAGTCGCAAGGGGCGCTCGTCGCGATCCTCGGGGATTGGACGACCCAACTCGGGAGCGTGCGCTGAACCGCAGCCTCCCGCACGACCCCTAACGGTCGGTCGCCGCGGCCGGGCCCGCCCCATCTCGATTTGACTCGTCCGCCAAACTGCCGAATCGCCCAGCCCGCTTCAGGCGGGACGCCCAGACGTTGGACGCCGCCCGTCGCGGCGAGCAGGCCCGGATGGCGAGGTCGCACCACGCGAGGAGACCAGAGAGAGTCGACTCCTCGGAGCGCGGGGGAGTCGCTGCAATCGTCGAGAGGCCCGCCCGGCGTCTTGGCCTGTCTGCCGGTGGCCGTCTTCGAGCACGCCGTCGGCGTCCAGGGAGTCCGCGTCGTGCGGTCGAGACTCCTCCCCGCCGCCACGGGTCGACTCCGCCGAGATCTCCCGCGTGGACCGAGACCGTGGCCGCGGCCGCCCTCAGGTGCGGTAGATCGCCGAGCCGTCCCGGATGGCGCCGGCGTTGGCTGGCAGATACGGAACGGAGCCCGGTGGACCGTCTTTCAGCGGGCCCCGCCCGCCGCCCCTGTTTGACAAAGCTCAGAGAACGGTAGAGGCTCTCAGAGCGGCTGCCGCGGCGGTTCGCCGCGCCGACGCGGGCCGGGGCGAATGCCGCCTTGGGCTCCGCCGCTCCCAAGGAGGCGAGGGACCATGGCCGAGCTGACGAGACGGTACATCGTGATGGCGATGGCGACCGAGGCGCCCTTCGACCTGACCGATGTCGAAGGGGTCTTCGTCCTGAAACCGTGGAAGGATCCCGCCGCGCTCCGGGCGCTCGAGACCTACCGCGACAACTGTTATCCCGAGCTCGCCCGCGAGCTCGACGCCTGGATCGCCATGGCGAGGGCCGGCACGCGGGTTCTGGGGGGCGTAGGCAGACGGAACGAGCAGTTCGTCCGGCCCGCCGGCCCGTCGGCCAAGGGCGCGGCCCGGTCCGCGCCAAAGCCCCGGGCGAGCGCCGGCCGTAAGAAGAGAAAGCCGGCGGGACGCAAGCGGTGACGGACCCGATTGATCGGGCCGCCCGGCTCCTGGCCGCGGCGCGGCGGCCCGTCCTCTTTACGGGCGCGGGCGTGAGCACGGAGTCAGGGATTCCGGACTTCCGGAGCCCGGGCGGGGTGTGGGACCGCTTCGATCCGCGGGAGCTGACCTACCAGCACTTCGTCGGGACCGAGGCGGGGCGGCGAAAGTACTGGGAGGTCGGACGCCAGTCCTATCCGCTCATGCGCAAGGCCGAACCGAACGCGGCGCACCTGGCAATCGCCGAGCTCCACCGCCTGGATCGGCTCGACTGCTGCATCACGCAGAACGTCGACAATCTCCACCAGCGGGCGGGGCTGCCCGAGGCCAAGGTCATCGAGCTCCACGGCAACGCCACCCGCGCGCGCTGCCTCGACTGCGGGCAGCCGTACTCACGGGACGAGGTGCAGGGGTGGCTCGACAGCGGCGTCGAGATCCCGCGCTGCCCGGCCTGCGGGGGCGTCGTGAAGCCCCACACGATCCTGTTCGGCGAGCCGATGCCGGCCCCCGCCACCCAGGAGGCAGAGCGGCGCGCCCGCGCCTCGGACGTCTTCGTCGTCGTCGGCTCGTCGCTCGTGGTCTATCCCGCCGCCTATATGCCGGCGCACGCCAAGCACGCGGGCGCGACGCTGGTCATCGTCAACCTCTCACCGACGCCGTACGACGGGCAGGCGGACCTTCTGATCCCGGCCCGGGCCGGCGAGGTCATGGACGCCATCGTCCAGCGGCTCCGGAGTCTCGTATGATCGACCTCCTGCTCGAGACCCGCGCGACCCATCGCGCGGTCGCGCCGCCGTCCCAGTCGAGGCCGCTCTTGCTCGCGGACGCCTACCGCATCCAGGACGAGCTGCGAGACGCGCTCGTCAACCGGGGGGAGCGCCTCGTCGGCTGGAAGGCGGGCTTCACCAGCAAGGGACCGCAGCGCACGTTCGGGGTCGACCATCCGGTCTGCGGTTTCCTGCTGGCGTCGGGCGTCTTCGCGACCGGCGACGCGGTCCCGGTCGCACGCTTCGCCCAGCTCGCCGTCGAGGTCGAGGTTGCGTTCGTCATGAGACGGGAGCTCGCAGGGCCGGGCGTCTCGGCGGCCACCGCGCTCACCGCGGTCGAGGGCGCCCTGCCCGCGCTCGAGCTGGTCGACTTCCGGTTTGGCGGCACACCGACCGCGGCGGACGCGGTGGCGGACGGGGTCTTCGCCAACGCGATCGTGCTCGGCCAGCCGCTGACGCCGGTGGCGGCGATCGACTTGGCGCTCGAGGGCGTCGTCTACGAGCAGAACGGCCAGGTGGCGGCGACCAACACCGCGGCCGAGGTCCTGGGCAACCCGCTCAACTCGCTCGCGTGGATCGCCAACCACCTGGCGGGACGCGGCCTCGGGCTCCGGGCCCACGACATCGTGATGACCGGCTCGATCTCGACCCTGCTCCGACCCACGGCCGGCGACGTCGTCTCCGCTCGCTTCACCCGGTTGGGATCCGTGAGCGCCCGCTTCGTTTGAGGTGGGTTCGGCCGGCGGGTCCCCTGGGCGAGCCCCGCGTCGCCGGCCGAGCGCCGGCCGCGGCGCGCCGCTGACGCCGGGTCAGCGACGGGGGGCGCTGGTGTCGCGGTGAGGCTTCGCGGGACGACCGTCGTCATCACCGGAGCGGCGGGCGGCATCGGACGCGCTCTCGTCCTCGCGTTCGCGCGCGAGGGCGCCGACCTCGTCTGCGTCGACCTGGCCGAGTCGGCGGCAGGCGTGGCCGCCGAGGCCCGCCGGGCGGGCGTCCGAGCGGTCGCGCAGCCCGGCGACGTCACGCGCGCGGCCGACATGGCTGAGGTCTCACGCCGCGCCGTGGCCGAGCTCGGCCGGCTCGACGTGCTGGTCACGTGCGCGGGGATCGACGGGAGCGGCCTCCTCGTCGAGCAGGACGAGGCGGCCTGGACGCGCGTCATCGACGTGAACCTCTGCGGCACGTATCGCGCGATCCGGGCCTGTCTGCCCCCGATGCTGGAGCGGCGTGCGGGGCGGATCATCACGATCTCGTCGGTCCTTGGCAAGGCGGGCGGCTCGGGCTTCGTGACCGCGTACGCCGCCTCCAAGCACGGCGTGATCGGGCTCACCCGGGCCCTCGCCGCCGAGCTGGGTTCCCAGGGCTATCCCGGCATCACCGTCAACGCGGTGTGCCCGGGGTGGGTCCGCGCCGGGATGGGAATGGCGATGCAGCGCACGAAGGCGGGGCCCGTCCCCGGGCAGGCGGTCTTCGACCGCTGGGTGCGACCGCGCGTGCCGCTCCGGCGGATGCTCGAGCCCGACGAGGTTGCCCACGCCGCGACGTTCCTCGCGCTGCGCGAGTCCGGCGGGATCACCGGGCAGGCGCTCAACGTGGACGGCGGCTTCTTCATGTCGTGAGGAGACGGCGATGCCCTCAGTACTCTACGCACAGACGGATAGGCTCGTCACCATCACCATCAACCGCCCGGAGGCGATGAACGCGATCGACCCCGAGACGCACCAGGCGCTGATCGACGCGTGGACGCGCTTCCGGGACGACGACACCGCCTGGGTCGCAATCCTGACCGGCGCCGGCGACCGGGCGTTCTCGGCCGGGGCCGACCTGAAGAAGCTGATCCCCGCCGTGTTCGCGACGGAGCCCCAGCGGGGGCGCGGCCGCCATCACAACGATCTCGGGCTGGCCGGCATCACGCGGGGCCTCGAGATCTGGAAGCCGATGATCGCCGCCATCAACGGCCACTGCCTCGCCGGCGGGCTCGAGCAGGCGCTCGCCTGCGACCTCCGGATCGCGAGCGCGAACGCGACGTTCGGCCTCACCGAGGTCCGGTGGGCGATCATGCCCGGGGCGGGCGGCACGCAGCGGCTGCCGCGGATCGTTCCGCTGGGCAAGGCCCTCGAGATGATCCTGCTCGGGCAGCAGATCACGGCCGACGAAGCCTACCGGATCGGGCTCGTCAACACGGTGGTGCCGCTGCCCGAGCTGATGACGACGGCGAGGGCGTGGGCGGAGGCCCTCTGCGAGCGGGGGCCGCTGGCGGTCCGTGCGGCCAAGGAGGCGGTCGTCCGCGGGCTTTCGCTCCCGCTGCCCGACGGGCTCCGGCTCGAGGCGTTCCTCTCCGGCACGCTCCGGGGCACCGAGGACGCGGTGGAGGGGCCGAGGGCGTTCGCTGAGAAGCGGAAGCCCGAGTTCAAGGCGCGGTGAGGCGACGGCGGTGACCGTCGAGGAGCTCGCCCGGCTCACCCGGCAGCGGCTGGCCGGGCGCCGTCGGCGGGTAGTCCCGGCGGGCCCGCTCGTGCCGGCGGCCGTGCTGCTGGCGATCCTGGACCGCGGCGAGGCCCGCCTCGTCTTCGCGA
>QHRX01000293.1 GCA_003221455.1 Candidatus Rokuibacteriota bacterium | reverse complement strand
GACCCTCGCTCGCCGCGACGCAGATCTTCATCTCGACGCCCGGACCGGCGTCCCCATGGCCATGCGTACGGCCCACTGCCTCGCACGTCTGCGAGGATCCGCGGACGCGTGCTTCCGGGAGCTCGTGAAATGACCGGGGCGAGCCCGCCATGAGTGCCTTCGCCGGCAACGTGCTGCGAGCGGGAGCGGGGATCCTCGGGTCGACTCTGCTCGGTCTGGCGATCCAGGTCGCCATCGCGCGCGGGCTCGGGGTCGAGGCCTTTGGGCTCTACGGCTTCGGCCTCGCGTACGTCGCGCTGTGGCAGGTGGTCATGGACGGCGGCAGCGGCGTGCTCGCCACGCGGGAGGCGCGGGGCAGCCGCGCGGGGAGCCTGGAGGCCCTGATCGCCGTCAAGCCGGCCCTGCTGGCGGCTGGCTATGCGGGCCTCCTAGCAGTGGCCTGGGCGGCTGGCCTTGGCCCGGCCGCCCGGCGGGTCGTAGCGGTCCTCGGCGTCCAGGCGGCGGGTCTCGCCACCCTCACCTTCGCTGCCTCAATCTTCCGCGGTCACGAGGAGTTCGGAACGGAGAGCCTCCATCTCATCGCTCAACGCGTCCTCTTCGGGCTGTTCGTGGGGGCGGTTCTGCTGACCGGGCGGGGAGTGCTCTGGGTGTCGGCCGCCGGCGCTGTCAGCTACGTCGCCGTCTCGCTCGTGGCGGTCGCCCTCGTTGCGAGGCGTCACGGCGTCCGGATCCGGTTCCACGCAATCTCCGTGCGGGCCCACCGGCGCGCGCTGGCGCGGGCTCTCGGACCGTTGATGCTGGCCGACGGTCTGGCCCAGGTCCAGATGCGCAGCGCCCAGCTCATCCTGTCAGCCAGAACCGGGTTGGCCGAGGTCGCCGTCTACTCGGTGGCGCGGCGGCTCGTCGAAGGATTCAATCTCCTACCGAGCACATTTGCGATGACGCTCTTCCCGCGGCTGATCGCGGCGTGGCGCGAGAGTCCCGAGCGGCTCCCGGGACGGCTCCGTATCGGTCTCCGGTTCGCCGGGACCCTGGCCGCGGCCGTCCTTGTCGGCGGGGTACTCTGGGGAAATGAGGCGACGGTCGCTCTCTTCGGGGCTCCGTACGCTGCCGCGGGCCCGGTGCTCCGCGTGCTGGCCGGCGACCTGGCGATCACGACCATCGATGCCGTGCTGGTCCTCGCGCTGATCGCGGTGGGCCGCGAGCGAGCCTACGCGGTGGCACTCGCGTTCGCGGCGGCGGTGAACGTCACCGCCAACCTCGCGCTCACGCCGCGGCTCGGCGCGTACGGCTCGGCTTGGGCCGCGGTCGCGGGCGACGCCACCCTCCTGGCCGGGTGCCTGCTGGCGCTGCGGCGATTGATCACGGGGTTCCTCCCGGTGAGGGAGTGGGCGGTCCTCGGCGCGGGCGGCGCGCTCGCGTTCGGGGCGCTGCTCGCGGTGAAGCAGGCGAGCGTCGCCGCCGCAGCGTCCCTCACGGTGGCGGCGCTCCTGGTGGGCTTCGAGACGATGTCGCCGCTGGGCTTCCGTGACGTGCTGGTTCTGCGTACGGGAGCCGCCGGAGCCTTCGATCGCGCCGAAGTTTAGGCCGACGAGAAAAATCGGGTAAGCTACTGCTGGTATGCTGAAGGCCTTTTCGCGCCTGCTCGCCCAACTCAGCCTCGCGAGCGACCTCGTGCTTATCGGCGTCCAGCTCGGTCTTCCAGACTTCGAGGGCTACGCCCTCCAGCTCCTGCCGATCCTCGCCGTGTGGACCGTGGCGTTCCGTACCTTTGGTCTCTACCGGCCGCGTCGGCTCGGCTCGTACTTGTCGGAGTGGATCGATGTCGCCAAGGCCTCGACGGTCGGCGTCCTGGTGCTGATCGCGATCATGACCTTCTTCTTCCGGGGCTACGAGTACTCCCGTCTGGTCATCCTCTATTTCTGGGTGCTCTCGATCGTCACCGTCAGCCTGTCGCGCGCGGTCTTCCGTGAGGCCCTGCGCTTCGCGCGCCGCCGCGGCCACATCCTGCGCCACGGCCTCATCGTGGGCAGCGGCGAGGCCGCCGCCGAAGTCGTGCGGATGCTCCGCCGCCGGCCGGACGTCGGCATCCAGCTGCGAGGCCTCGTGAGCGACCGCCCGGAGGTGCAGGGCGAGCGGGTCCCGTGGCTCGGCGCGTACAAGGACCTGCGGCCCGTCCTCGACGCCAACCATGTGGACATCGTCTTCCTCGCGCTGCCCCACGAGGAGTACGGCCTGCTCTCACACGTCCTCGGCGCGATCGGCGACGATCCCGTCACGATCCACTTCGTGCCGGACGTGTTCGGGCTCGTCTCGCTCCGAGGCGGGATCGAGGAGTTCGAGGGCGTGCCGCTGCTTCATCTGCGGGAATCGCCGCTACACGGCTGGAGCAACGTGCTCAAGCGCGCCTTCGACGTCGTCTTCAGCTCGCTGGCGGTCGCGCTCACGGCGCCGGTGATGCTCGGAATCGCCATCGCGATCAGGCTGACCTCGCCGGGCCCGATCTTGATCCGACAGGAGCGGATGGGGCTCGACGGCCGACCCTTCCCAATGCTCAAGTTTAGGACGATGAGACCTGATGCGGAGGCCGCCACGGGACCCGTGTGGACGAAGCCGGCCGACGACCGCCGCACGCCGACGGGCGCCTTCTTGCGCCGGTGGAGCCTCGACGAGTTGCCGCAGCTCGTCAACGTGCTCCGAGGTGAGATGAGCCTGGTCGGGCCGCGGCCCGAGCGGCCGTTCTTTGTCGACGAATTCCTACGCAAGATTCCGGGCTACATGCTGCGCCACAAGGTCAAGGCGGGCATGACCGGCTGGGCGCAGATCAACGGCTGGCGCGGGAACACGTCGCTCGAGAAGCGCATCGAGTACGATCTCTACTACATCGAGCGCTGGTCGCTTGGGTTCGACCTGAAGATCTTGGTCCGGACGATCTGGCGCGGCTTCTTCAGCAAGCACGCCTACTGATCGTGCGGCTTCGCGTCGCGTGAGCGAGTCTCGCGGCGAGCCCCGGGCGACCGCGCGGGCAAACCCGCCGTCGATCGCCCTCGCCATCCTGTCGGTTTCGGACGCCTACGCGCTGCAGCTTCGCGACAATGTCCCGACCATCGCGTCTCCCGGATACTGGGCCCTGTTCGGCGGTGCGATCGACGGCGGAGAGACCCCGCTGGCTGCGATCCGGCGAGAGATCCGGGAGGAGCTGAGCCTCGACGTCGCGGGGTGGCGCGAGCTCTGGCGGGTACGGTACTACGTCCCCTTCTGGGATGCCCTCGTCGCGCACTGGGTCTTCGCCGCGGATCTGACGATGGTCTGGGCCAAACATGTGCTCCGGGAGGGTCACGCGACCGGGGTGTTCGCGATCGACGATCTCCCCCAGCCCATCGAGCCCATCGTGACTGCGCTGCTCGAGCGCTACCACGGCACTGCGCGGGGCCGGTAAGCGTGGGGGACCTCGGTGATCGCGGAGGCCGTCCGGGCGCGGCCATCTGGCTCGTCTGCCACTACCCGGATCACGCGGAGGCGGATGAGCGTGTACGGGCTGCGGCGGAGCTTCAGCGGGTGCTCGGTCTGCCGATCTGGCTCTTCGGTTCGGTCTCAGCTCAGTACCCCGAGAGTGTTGAGCGCATGCTCCGGCAGAGGCTCCTAGCCGAGGGCGTCCCGTCCGTCGCCGTGCTCTGCTCAGCGGACCGGCGCGACGCGGCCGAGTCGCTCGACACAGTGCAGGAAGCGGCCAACGTCCTCACCGCGGCGCGGCACGACGGCATCACAACGCTGGTCTGTGTGTCCAACCGTCTCCAGCTCCTCCAGATCCGTGGCCTCCTGCGGAAGGCACCGGTGCGCCTCGTGTTCGCGCCGGTCCCGCTACGTGACCGCCGCTGGTGGTATGTCCTGGCCCGTCTCGCGCTTATCCCGCTCGCGTTTGCTGGGGCCGGCCACCGCTTCTGGCCGCTGGTCCTCCTCCGCCGCGCCCGCGCCAGCCGGGCCACGTGGCGATTCTGACCCGAGCCCCGCATCCCCCCGGTATAATTTGCGCCGTGCCCGGCACGGAGGCGATCGCGGTCAATGCGGCGATCGTCGGCGAGCGGCCGACAGGGCTCGGGCTCTACGCACTTCACCTCATCGAGGCCCTAGACGCGCTCGGCGAGCATCTGATCGTCTACACCTCGCGGCCGGACTTGGTCCGGGCGCGCCACGCAATCGTGCGCGCGATCCCCGTCGCCGTCAGGCCGGAGCGTGGGACGCGCGGGCACCTCTCGCGGCTCCTCTGGGTCCAGACGGGGCTGCGGCTCCGGGTGCGGGGGGCGAGGCCGGCGCTGCTGCTAAACCTCTTTCCCGAGGGTCTGCTCGCACCGGGGATCCCGCAGATGACGGTGGTCCACGACTTGCTGCCGCTCCACTACCCGGCGGAGTACCCGCGCCAGCAGCACTA
>QHRX01000232.1 GCA_003221455.1 Candidatus Rokuibacteriota bacterium | reverse complement strand
TTGGGGCATGTTTTAGGCCGACATGTGTCGAGCACGTCGACCCGCTGGTGCCCCCACCCGGGGGTCCACGGCGCTCGTACCGGAGGGGTGCGGCCCCATCGGCGCGGCCGAGCTCGTCACTGACAAGGGATGGCGCACACGTCGAAAGCAGCAGGCTTGCGCACGAGGGGTAGCGGATCGTGCCGCCGGTCACCCGATTGACCCCGGCGGCGGCAGTGAGACAATCAGCCGGGACGGAACGCGGGCATTGCGATACCGAAGCTTGAGTTACCGCTACGCGATGGTGGTGCGCCCGGGCCATGCATGGCCGTTCGGCGCCATCTGGCAGAGCGATCGTCTGCGTCTTCTCGTGCAGCCCCGCTGGCGGCCCGATGCGGATACATACGAGACGGCGACCACGGTTGAGATCGTCGTGGACCTCGCCGGCATCGAGGACGACGGCTTCGAGGTGCAGCTCTTCGAGGACATGGTGGTCGTCGAAGGGCGCCGCCAGCTCCCCTCGTGCCAGGCGGGGGCGGTATACCACGCGGCCAGCATTCGCCAGGGCCCCTTCCAGCTGGAGCTGCCACTGCCGGCTCCCGTAGACCCCGAGCGAGTCGAGGCGCGGTACGACCGCGGCCTGCTCCACATCACGCTGCCCAAGCGTGCGGAGGCCGGCTGATGGCCGTCCAGCCCGGCGGTAGTCCCGCGGACTTTGTGATTCCCGACGCGCTTCCAGTCCTGCCGCTCCGGGACGCGGTCGTGTTCCCGCTGACGGCGGTCCCGCTCGCCGTCGGACAGCCGCGCTCGGTACGACTCGTCGATGACGCCATGCGTGGCAACCGGCTCCTGGCGTTGGTGACGCAGCGCGATCCGAAGGCCGAGCCGGCCGCGCCGGAGGACCTCCACCGGGTGGGAACCGTGGGAGTGATCCATCAGCTCGCCCGGGGCCCCGACGGCAGCGTCCGCCTGATGGTCCAGGGCATCGAGCGGGTCCGGCTGCTGGACTGGCTCGGGAGGGAGCCATATCTGGTCGCGCGGGTCGAGGTGGCCCGGGACCAGACGGTCGAGGCGACGGAGGTGGACGCTCTGCGACGTGCGGTCGTGGATATCTTCCGCCGGCTCGTGGAGGCGTCTTCGGAACTGCCCGACGAGCTGGCGGTTGCGGCGGAGAACATCACCGACCCCCGCCACGCGGTCTACTTCATCGCGTCGGTGGTTCCCCTCGCGGTGGCCGCGCGGCAGGAGCTCCTTGAGCTGGACCCGGTCACCGCCAAGCTCCGCCGACTGCTTGACCTGTTGCAGCGCGAGCTTGCCGTCCGCGAGCTCGGCCGGAAGATCACGACCGACACCGAGGAGCGACTCTCCAAGAAGCAGCGCGAGTACTACTTGCGCGAGCAGCTCCGGTCCATTCAGCAGGAGCTCGGGGAGGACGGGAGCGACAGTCAAGTGGTCGAGCTCCGCCGCCGGATCGAGGAGGCCCGCCTGCCCGATGAGGCGCGGCGTGAGGCGGAGCGTGAGCTGAGCCGGCTCGCCGGCATCTCGCCGGCCTCGCCGGAGCACGGCATGGTCCTCACGTATCTGGATTGGATGGCGAGCCTGCCCTGGAGCAAGCTCGGTGGCGGGACCATCGACATTCGGCGCGCCCGACAGGTGCTGGACGAGGACCACTTTGACCTGGAGAAGATCAAGGACCGGATTCTCGAATACCTCGCCGTCAAGAAGCTCCGGCAGGAGCGCGGGGCCGGGGCGCGCCAAGCCGGTCCAGGCGTGGCGCCAGTGCCGGCCGAGCCGCCCCGTGTGACAGGCGACAGTCCAGCGCGGGAACCGATCCTCTGCTTCGTGGGGCCTCCGGGCGTGGGCAAGACCAGCCTCGGCCAGAGCATAGCCCGGGCGCTGGGCCGGCGATTCGTGCGCATGTCTCTCGGCGGGGTGCGGGACGAAGCCGAGATTCGGGGCCACCGGCGGACGTACATCGGTGCGCTCCCCGGCCGCATCATTCAGGGCCTCCGGCGAGCCGAGACGCGTGATCCAGTCTTCATGCTCGACGAGATCGACAAGATCGGAGCGGACTGGCGGGGTGATCCATCCTCCGCCTTACTGGAGGTGCTGGATCCAGCCCAGAACCACACCTTCGTAGACAACTATCTCGGGGTGCCCTTCGACCTGTCGCACGTGCTCTTCATCGCGACGGCCAACACCCTCGACACGATCCCCGGGCCCCTGCGTGACCGGATGGAGATCCTGGTCCTGTCCGGGTACACCGATGAGGAGAAGATCGGGATCGCCCGAGAGTATCTGATCCCGAAGCAGCTCGCCGCCCATGGCCTCGCCACCGACGAGCTCTCCTTCGAACCCGAGGCCATCCGCCGAATCGTGAGGGGGTACACCCGCGAGGCTGGCGTCCGGAGCCTCGAGCGCGAGATCGCGGCCGTGGCCCGAAAGGTGGCCCGTCGGCTGGCCGAGGGCCAACACGAGCCGGTCCGGATCAGCGCCGACAGCCTGGCGGAGTACCTCGGCCGGCCACGGTTCCTCGACGAGGTGGCCGAGCGGACCACCCGTCCGGGTGTCGCGACCGGCCTGGCCTGGACGCCGACTGGTGGGGACGTCCTGTTCGTGGAGGTCACCATGATGCCCACCACCGACGAGCGGCTCGTCCTCACCGGTATGCTCGGAGACGTTATGCGCGAGAGCGCTCAGGCCGCCGTTTCCTACGTCTGGTCCAACGCCGAGGCGCTCGACATCGATCCCAAGCTCTTCGAGGGCAAGACCATCCACGTGCACGTGCCGGCCGGGGCCATCCCCAAGGATGGGCCCTCGGCCGGGGTCACCATCATGACGGCGCTGGCCTCGCTCGCCACCCGGCGGCCGGTGCGGAGCGAAGTAGCCATGACGGGCGAGATCACGCTCCGCGGCAAGGTCCTCCCGGTCGGCGGGATCAAGGAGAAGGTCCTGGCGGCTCACCGAGCTGGTATCCGATCCGTGATCCTGCCGAGCCGGAATGAGCGGGACCTCGAGGACGTGCCGGAGGAACTCCGCCGACAGCTGCGCTTCATCTTCGTCGACGATGCGGAAGAGGTCCTGCGGCACGCGCTCACGCCCTCCGTCGCCGACGTGCGCCCGGCCGGCGCCGAGGCGCGTTAGGGGCCGGGATCGTTGAGATACAGACGGTCCTCCCTGACCTTCATCCCGCTGTTCGTCGACGTTGAGGTCGTGGCCCCCGGCCTCGTCTGTGTCCCCGGCGTCGGCCGATCGGCCGCCGCCGTCTGACGACGGCGGAGTCCAGACCCCAGAGTCGTCGCGAGGGATCGAACGGAAACCCTTCTCGACGGCTCACGCCACCTCGGGCAGGGGCTGCCGGCGCGCCCAGAAATCGGCCCACGGATCGGCGCCCGCCAGCCGGCGATCGAGCGTTCGCAGATTATATTGTGCGGGATCGAGCGTCGCCTCGACCTCGTCCCATGCCAGCGGCGTAGAGACCGGGGCCTTCGGTCGACGGCGCACCGAGTAGGGCGTCACAATCGTCTGGCCAACCGCGTTACGGAGCGCATCAGCAAAGACGCGTCCCCGTCGCTTGGCCAGCGACATCTCGGTCGTGACGAGCCCGGGCGCGCGCTCCGCCAGCACGCGGCCGACCTTCTGCGCGAAGCCCCGCACCTCGTCCTGGGTCGGGCCGGGACGCAGGGGCACCAGGACGTGGAGCCCGCGCCCCCGGAGGTCTTCGGGTAGGAACGGAGCCGAAGGTCGTCGAGGATCTCGCGTAAGAGGCGGCCGGCCCGCGCGGCGTCGGCGAATGCCCCCGAGCCGGGGTCGAGATCGAAGGCCAGCCAGTCCGGCCGCTGCAGCGCCCGGCGTCGGGTGTTCATCACATGGATGGCGATGCAACCGAGGTTCACCAGCGCGAGGAGCGTCTTCGTCGAGCCGCCGACCACATAATGCACGGTCCGCCCCGTGCTGGCTGCGGTGATCGCCGTGGTCGGCACGTCGGGCGGCAATCCCTTCGGGAAATTCTTCTGAAAGAAGCATTCGCCCCGCAGGCCGTCCGGGCATCGCTCGGCGACGAGCGGCCGCTCCATCAGCCACGGCCGGAGGCGCGGCGCCAGGTCGGCGTAGAATCGGACGACATCGAGCTTGGTGATCCCTTCGTCCGGCCACCAGACCTTCCCCGGATGACTGATGGTCACGCCCGCCACCCGGAGGCGTGCCGGCGCCCCCGGCGCTGCGATTGATGAGGGAGGGCGCCTAGGGCTCACGCGCGCTCCAGGTGCACTCCGAGGGCTTCTTGTCGTGGCGAAGGCCGAGGAACGCGGGCTGGCGAAGCTTACCGTCCGCCGTCCACTCGGCGAAGGCAATTTGCGCCACGAGTTCGGGGCGGACCCAGGTGACATTCGCCTCTCGCGGCGCCGGACGAAAGGGGGACTCGTCGGTCCGAAGGGCTCGCATCCGGGCGGAGAGATCGGCCAGCGCCTTCCTGGAGAATCCCGTCCCGACCTTCCCGACGAACCGGAGAGCGGGGCCATCGAACAGGCCGACGAGCAGTGCCCCGAAGTACTGGCGCTGTCCGGTGGGAGCCGTGAAGCCGCCGATGACGAATTCCGCCTCCTTCCGGCACTTCACCTTGAGCCAGCTCCGCGAGCGCCGGCCAGGCTCGTAGGGGGAGGCCTCGTCCTTGGCGATGATGCCCTCCCAGCCACGCTTCTGCGCGATGCGGTAGGCGGCAAGCCCGTTGGGCGGCAGCCGGCGCGCGCGCATCTGGGCGCCGCGGCGCGGGAGCACAATCGTTTCGAGCGCACGGCGTCGTTGGGCGAGGGGCCGCCGCAGCAGCGTCACGCCGTCCCGCTCGAGGCAGTCGAAGATCGCGAAGACGGGATGGACCCGTTCGCCCAGCGCCCGACGCTGGAGGAGCTGGAAGCGCGAGACGCCGTGGCGATCGAAGGCGACGATCTCGCCGTCGAGCACGAGGTCGCCGTCCGGAAGGCCTTGCAGGGCACGGGCGATCTCGGGAAACTCCGTCGTGATGTCCCTGAGGGTGCGTGAGTAGAGGCGCACCCGCCGTCCGCGGCGGTAGGCGAGGGCGCGGACGCCGTCGTACTTCTCCTCGTAGACCCAGCCCGGCCGGTGGAAGGGTTTCGGCGTCAGCGTCGCCAGCATCGGGCGAATCAGCCGAGTCATCGCCGAGGCGCCCTCGCCGGCGGATCCCCAGACGCCGCCTTGGCGACGTCACCCCCCTCGTCGGCCGCGATCTGAGCGAGCATGCGCCCGGTCAGCACGGACGCCGGAGCCGCCACGGTGATGTCCTGAGTGGAGGCGTAGCGGTCGCGGCGCTTGATCAGCAGCCAGTGGCGGCCGCGGAGACGGACGAGACTCCAGCCGCCCTTGAGCTTCCGGCCGTGCAGCGTGAAGGTGAGCTGGCCCTTGCGGAGGGCGCTCGCGACGTCGGTTCCGTCAACCGGCCGGTACGTGCCGAGATCCCACACCATCACCGTGCCGCCCCCGTACTCGCCCTCCGGGATGACGCCTTCGAACTTCGCGTACTCGATGGGGTGGTCCTCCACCTCCACCGCGAGCCTCTTGACGGACGGGTCCAGCGCCGGCCCCTTCGGGACGGACCAGGACTTCAAGACGCCGCCGACCTCGAGTCGGAAGTCGTAGTGAAGCTGGCGGGCGCGGTGCTTCTGAACGACGAAGAGGCGGCCGGACGTCGAGCTCGTGCGCCGGGGAGGCGGTTCCGGCGTCCGATCAACGCGTCGCTTCCGCGCGTACTCTTCGAGCGACGTGATGGCCGGCCTGCCGCGCCTCACCCCCGTGCGTCCATCCTGTCGTGCCCCGTCCGGACCCCGACGGGGGGCTCGCGTCCAGGGCGGTGAGCCGCCGCGCCCCGGAGCGCGAGCCTCGCCGGCCGGGGCGGCCGGCTCGTGTGGCTCACGATCGGTTCGCCTCCCCATACCACCGGACCGTGGAAGGCGCGCGAGTCTGCACTCAGTGTAGCAAGTCGCGCGACGCACCCTCCCGAGGGATGGACAGGAAAACGCCGGGTCGGACAGGCACGCAACCCGCAGGCCTGCGGGCGGGCCGCTCAACCGGCCTTCGCCCGGCCGAGAGCCTCTAACTCCTCGAGCCTGGCCTTGATCCGCTTGACCAGCGCCGGGTAGGACGAGGCCTCGATGACCTCCTTGAACTGGCTGCGGTAGTTGTCGACCAAGCTCACGTCCTCGATGACGACGTCGTAGACGAGCCAGCGATCGCCGCGCCTGAGCATCCGGTAGTCGACCGGAATCTCCGTGTCGCTGCCGGCGATGATCTTCGTCCGGACTGTGGCGTAGTCGCCGTCCACCGATTCGCGCCCAAAGACGACCCGCTCACCCTTGTAGGTCTCGATGCGGGAGGTGTACGTCTGCTCCAGAAGGTCCTTGAAGAGATCCGTGAACTGCCGCCGTTCCTCGTCGGTTCGGTCCTTCCAGTAGCGGCCAAGGGCCCGCCGAGCGGTCTCGGCGAAGTCGAAGCGGGGCTCGACGACGCGGCGGAGCTCAGCCCTGCGCTCCTCTCGCTTGGCCGGCGACTTGAGGGCCGGGTTGTTCAGGATCCTCAGCACGTCTTCGACGGTCTGGCGGAGCTGATCCGTGGGTGCCCCGGCCCAGGCCGGCGTGGCGAGGAGCACCAGGAGTCCGACAGCGGCAACCGGACGACGACGCATACTGGCCCCTCCCTCCCGACGGGCGCCTGACGTCACCCGTGTAGGTTCGGTCCGATTATCACGCCGCGTCCCGGGAGAGTCACCCTCGCCGGCCACACTACTGGTGACGTCCCCAGGGTGCGCGCGGCGCCTTCCGTGAGGCAACCGGCGCCGCCACCGCACAGCGCTCCGCCGGCGCCGCGGCCGACGCGAAGCGACTCCACGACGGCCGGCCCGGAATATTCGCGGGGACGCTCACCTGCCGCCATCGGGCGGGATCGGCAGCGTCGTCGACTCGTGCCGTCGCCCGTCGGCGTCGGATCGCTGGACCTCGCCCGAGGCGAGGTCGCCGGCGCATACCCCGTCCACCGAGAACCCTCGTCATAGAAGTCCACCTGTCCGCTCCCCCGGGTCGAGAATGACGTGTCCGGTCTGGTGGCCGTCGGCGTGAAAGAGGTCGATGCGCGCCGCGGACGGCGCCGTAATGTGCGGGCCCGATACCGAACGGCGCTCGAATATGAAGACCCGAACTCCGGAGAGCGGTTTGCGTCGTCGTACGTAGCAGCGCAGTCCGCTCGGCCGCTGTCCCGGAGACCGCGGCCGGGATCCTTTCTCCGAGTCACGGTCGGTCGTACCCGGGCCACCCGGCTCACGACCTGGGGCGAGTAGAGACCTCCCACCACCGCACCCCCGGGTGTCCGTCGTGCTGCGCTCGCCCACGCTACCGAGGCTCCGTGGACTACACTGTTGCCCAGGTCTCCGGACCGTCGCAACGGGCGGTCGACCCGGAGGCGCGGCGGGCGCGCTTCACGCTCCGCCGAGCGCGGGCGCTTGACCGCCGTGAAGGGCAATCTGGCGAGACGATGTTGGGCCGCGGCGCAAGCAGAATCGGAGCGACGTGCGCAATCGTCGGGAGCGTATTGCTCTTCATCGGGACATATCTGCATCCGCTGGGGGCCGATCCGAGCGAGGCCGTCGCGGCCTTCACCGAATACGCCGCAGACCGTCTGTGGATCGCTACCCACCTCACGCAACTCGCGGGGGTCGCGCTGCTGGTGGCAGCGCTCTTGTGCCTGGCTCAACAATTGGAGTCGGGGAGCGGCACGGAATGGGCACGCATCGCGGCAGGCGGAGCGATCGCCAGTCTGGCCGTGACCACGGCGCTCCAGGCGGTGGACGGGATCGCCCTCAAGGCAATGGTGGATGCCTGGGCCACTGCGTCGGCAGCGCAAAAGGAGCCTGCCTTTCACGCCGCCTTCGCCGTCCGCCAAGTGGAGATCGGGTTAGCCAGCGCGCTAAGTCTCTTACTGGGCCTCACCGTGACCGTTTATGGGGTAGCGCTACTCGTTGACCGCACGTATCCGAAATGGCTAGGTGGGCTTGCCATCGTGGGAGGCGTGCCCACAATGATTGCGGGCGTCCTGACGGCACGGGGAGGGTTTTCCGGGCTGGCGATGGCGACCAATATGTCGGCGGGTTCGCTCCTGCTGGTCTGGATGTTCACTCTTGGGGTGTTCATGTGGCGCCGAGGCCGCGTCCCGCCAGGTCAGACGGCGGTCTGACAACCGCTTCGAGCCCCATGCGCGCTCCGCCCGCGGGGCTCAACCGCGGTGGTCGACGCAGGCGCGTCGATCTAAAGCGGCTCGATTTCCGACCACAAGCCGAGCCCGAGCCGGTTGACGCCTGACGTTGGCTATATCTCCTCGTCCTCCTCTGTCATTGCCAGGATGCGTCGCGCCCCCTCCGGCTTCGGCCGCAGGGCGGCCGGGGAGAACCAACGCTGAGCGATGATCGTCGGGATCACGGCGCTGGCCACCACTGTGGTGATCAGCACCGAGAACTGCGCCCGATCAAGGATCCCCGCATTCAGGCCGTACAGCGACGAGATGGTGCCGAACGTGAGCCCGGTTGACATCAGGAGGGTGGTGAACATGGCGTCGGCGGGGACGGAGCGGCGGGCGGCCGGATAGACCCCGCGAACTTGGTAGCCTGCTTGACCGCGAACAGGAGTCCCAGCAATCCCAGATTTGCCCACACCAGCGCCAGCGAGACGTTCAGGCCGCCCTTCAGGAAGAAGAAGGGCGTGAGGAACGCGAAGGCGACGACGCGGAAGCGCCTCTGAAGCTCTGGATGCTCGTGGAAAACGCGGGCCAGGGCGAGGCCCAGCACGAAGGCCGGCAGCACCGCATGGCTTTGGGCGCGCTCGGCGAAAAACATGAGCACCAGGAGCGCCGCGAAGGCCCCCTTGATCTCAGGCTCGATGACGCGGTCGCCATAGCGCGCGAAGAACCACGGCTGTAACGCGCGCATAGCCCAGATGACGACCACCGACACCCCCAGGAATGGCAGGAGCCACCAGGTCGGCCGGACGAAGAGTGCGGCCAGGGTCAGGGCGACCCCGAAGTCGGTGACGAAAGTGGCGGCCATGATGAGCTTGCCAATCGCCATGTGGGTGAGCCCCGTCTCCACCAGCACCGCGTAGACAACCGCCAGCGACGTCGTGGAGAGGGCGACCCCCGCGATCTGGGCGGCCGGGAGCGACCACCCGAGCCCCCACCCACACACGAGCCAGGTCCCGAAAAACGGCGCTGCGAACGACAGCCCGCCGATCAGGAGGCTCTCTCGGAGCTTCGCCCGCATGACCTCCGGATCGACCTCGGCGCCGGCCAGGAAGGTCAGCACGATACTCCCGAACGAGGCGAGGAAATCCATCCAGGGCGGGCTCTGGAGGCCCAGGAAATTGCCGGCGACGACCCCCAGGCTGATCTCGATCAGCGCGACCGAGATCCCGAGCTCGACCGAGGCCAGGCTGGCCAGCATCACCAGGAGTCCGGCCACCGTGGGTATCCAGAGGTGGTCCATTCACTGCTCCCCTTTCGGGTGGGCGCGCCGGGGCACGTCGGTGCCGAAGACCCCGGCCAGCCCCGCCAGGTCTCGACGACCCGCGTCACCGACGTGGCCTCGGCCGTCGCGCGTCCCCCGCCGCCGGCCTGGGCGGCCGGGCAACAAAAGACCCCTACCGGCGACCTCCGGTAGGGGTCATCAGCCTCACGAACCGACTCGAGGCGGTTTCAGGCGAACCCCATCGCCCTCGATTCTCACCCCAATTATCCTTGCCGCCTGCCCCGGTCAAGCGGCGCTTCCCATTACGATCTCCTCGGTCGCCGCCTCGAGATCAGGCCCGTCACCGCGTAGGTCCGGAACTCCCGACGGCCGGCCGCGCGCCCCTGCGATGTGGTCCTAAGAGCGTCCTCCACGCCAAGGCGGCGAGTACGAGCCCCCCTTCAGCCCTTCTTCGGATATCCTCGTTTCCCGAGGGCCTCGCCGATCTCCCCGAGGATCGCGGGGTCGTCGATCGTCGCGGGCACGCCATAGTCGTTGCCGTCCGCAATCTTCTTCATCGTCCCGCGCAGGATCTTGCCCGAGCGCGTCTTCGGCAGGCGCGCGACGACGAGCACGGTCTTGAAGGACGCGACGGGGCCGATCGTCTCGCGCACCTGCCGCACCAGCTCCCGCTCGATCTCCGGCTCGCTCCGCGTGACCCCCGCCTTGGTGACGACGAACCCCAGCGGCACCTCGCCCTTGATCTCGTCGGCGACCCCGACGACCGCGCATTCGGCGACGGCCGGGTGTGACGCGAGCACTTCCTCCATCGCACCGGTCGAGAGCCGGTGGCCCGCGACGTTAATGATGTCGTCGACCCGGCTCATGATGTAGATGTACCCGTCCTCGTCCCTGTAGCCCGCGTCCGCGGTAAGGTAGTAGCCCCGGTAGCGGCTGAGGTAGGACGTCTCGTACCCGGCGTCGTTGTTCCAGAGCGTCGGCAGGCTGCCCGGCGGCAACGGGAGCCTGACGACGACGGCGCCGATCTGACCGGCGGGCATTTCGTGCCCCTCTTCGCCGAGGACGCGGACGTCGTAGCCGGGGACCGCCTTCGTGGGCGAGCCCGGCTTCACCGGGAGCATTCCGAGCCCGACGCAGTTGGCCGCCATGGGCCAGCCGGTCTCCGTCTGCCACCAGTGATCGATCACCGGGACGCCGAGCCGCTCCGTGGCCCAGTGGAGCGTAGCGGGGTCGCAGCGCTCGCCAGCGAGGAAGAGCGCGCGAAACCGCGAGAGGTCGTGTCTGGCGATGTGGCTGCCCTCCGGATCCTCCTTCTTGATGGCGCGGAACGCGGTGGGGGCCGTGAAGAGGGCGCTGACACCGTGCTGGGCGCAGACGCGCCAGAAGGCGCCGGGGTCCGGCGTCCCGACGGGCTTGCCCTCGTAGAGGACGGTCGTGCAGCCCTTGAGGAGCGGCGCGTACACGATGTACGAGTGGCCGACGACCCAGCCGATGTCCGAGGCGGTCCAAAACACCTCGCCGGCGCCGAGGCCATAGACATTGCCCATAGACCACTTGAGGGCGACGGCGTGGCCGCCGTTGTCGCGCACGACGCCTTTGGGCACGCCGGTGGTTCCCGACGTATAGAGGATGTAGAGCGGATCCGTCGCCGCGACGGGCACGCACTCGACCGGCGGCGCCCCCGCCGTGACCTCGCCCCAGTCGAGATCGCGACCGGCCACCATCGACCCGCGCTCCTGCGAGCGCTGGAGGATAATGCAGCGCTCGACTTTATGTCGGGCGAGCTCGATCGCGCGGTCGAGCAGCGGCTTGTACGGGACGACCTGACCCGCCTCGATGCCGCACGAGGCAGAGAGGATGAGCCTGGGCTTGGCGTCGTCGATGCGCGTCGCCAGCTCCTTGGCGGCGAAGCCGCCGAACACGACCGAGTGGATCGCCCCGATCCTCGCGCACGCGAGCATGGCGATCACCGCCTCGGGCACCATCGGCATATAGATGATGACCCGGTCGCCCTTCCGGATACCGTGCGCGCGGAGGGCGCCGCCGCA
>QHRX01000292.1 GCA_003221455.1 Candidatus Rokuibacteriota bacterium | reverse complement strand
TCGATGCGCGCCGCCAGCGCCGGATCGGGGGTGTGGGCGTGGACGCCCTCCGATCCCGTGTGGACGCCGTGATAGAACCAGGCGCCCGTCCGGTCGCGCTCGAAGCGATGGAGCCTCCCCGCATGGGCCACCTCGATCGCGCCCAGACGGTCCACCGGCACCGGCAGCAGCAGGTGCGGATCGGCGTTGCCGTCCCCCCCCGGTCGGGGACGAACGAGATCGGCGTGCTCGAGCGCCACGATCGCCCCGACCAACGCCGCCAACGCGAGCCAGACGGTCACGAGCCGGGGGCGGAGCCCGCCGGCGCTCACCGCTGTCTCCACCACACCGCCGTTCCCACCACGGCCAGCAGGGCCGGAACGAGGACCACCGCGAGGAAGAACGTCCCCTTCATCTGGCGGTTGGTGAGGTTGACCCGGGGGAGGTCGTAGGTGCGCGGCGCGATGCCGATCAGGTTTTCCTCGGCGGCCAGGTAGTTGACCGTGTTGAGGAACAGTCTCCCGTTGCCCATGATGTGGAAGAAGGAGTTCGTGGCGAAGTCCGAGTCACCCACGACCGCGATCCGAGATCGGCCGGTCACGCGGACCGGCACGGCGGGGGGGACCGCGGCGCGGGCGCCGCCCGGCCCGAAGCGAATCGCCGCGGCGTCGCCGGGGGCGACCGGGCGCCGGGTGGCCATCACCATCAGCGTGTTCGGTCCGGGCACGTCGCGGCCCTTGCGGAACTCGACGCGATCGGGACGGGTCTGCGCCCAGCTGTTCGTCGACGAGTTGAGGATCGGGACGACCGTCGTCCCCGGCACGCGACCGGGCGTCGGCGAGAGCGAGCGGACGCCCGGGAAGAAGGTCAGCGGCAGATCGACGGTGACCAGATGGTGGTTATAGCTGGTCACGGCGGGCGAGGAGACGTCGGCCCAGAAGTGGCTCGCCTCGTCGATCACGATCGTATCGTCGAGCACCACGCCGTACTCCCGGACCACGGGCTCGAGCCCGGTGCGCACGAACGGGTCGAGCATGAAGAACGCGTTCCCGCCCGCCGCGAGGTAGGCGCGCACCGCCGCCACCTCCGGCGGGAGCAGCGCCGCCTTCGGCCCGGCCACGACGAGCAGCGAACAGCGCGAGAGCAGGTCGCCGCCCCGCACCAGGAGGACCTTCTCCACGTCGTAGTTCATGACCTCGAGGCTATGGCGGGCCTTGGCCATCCCGTGGCGCTCGTGGAGCACGTACTGGGCGCCCAGGCCGTGGGTGTGCCCGGGCGCCCCCTCCAGGTGATCGTGGGACTCCATGCTGAACGGGTCGGGCTCGCCATGGCCGTCGAGGAAGCAGGCGAGCTGCTTGGCACCCTGCGAGACGCGCAGGATGCCGTTGGCGATGTCGGTCTCGCTGTCACTGCTCACCTGCAGCTTCCGCCCCTCGCTCTCCAGGACCGCCGTCCCGGCGAACTGCACGCCGAAGAGCCGGGCCTGGGCGGGGTTCAGCATCGGATCGTAGAACTCGACGGTGATGCGCGGGCTCTGCCTGGCGACGAGCTCGTAGAGCTCGACCGTCTCCCGCATCATCGGATCGTGGAAGAAGACGATGTGGACCGGCTTGTCGAGCCGCCTGAGCATGGTCACCGTGGACGGAGACAGCGAGTAGAGCTTGGCCCGCGTCAGGTCGAACCGGACCGGAAAGAGCACCGAGAGGTAGGCCAGGGCCATGAGCACGCCGATCACGCCCAGGGTGTAGAGCGCGATCTCGCCCCGGCGCCCCCCCAGCACCCCGCCCAGCTCCCGGCGCAGCGCCCAGGCACCCCCGGCGACCAGGAGGGTCCCCACGCCGGCGAGCACCAGCGTCCACAGGACCGTCTCCAGCAGGATGGCGTGGAGCGCACCCGCCGCCCCGAGGAGGGCGACGCCCGCGAGCAGGATCAGTCCGGCGCGGAAGGAGCGGTCCACCTCAGCGGCGCCACTCGAGGTAACCGGCGTTGAGGGTCAGGGCGATCGCGCAGACGACGAGGTAGTAGATCACCGCCTCAGAGCGCACCAGACCCTGGATGAATGCGCCGAAGTGGAGGGAGAACGACAGATGGCGGACGAGGCCGCGCAGCGCGTAGGACGTCTGGAAGCTCTGAAGGTCGTGGACGAACCAGAAGCCCAGCAGCACGGATACCGTGAGCAGCGCGGCGACGATCTGGTTGTGGGTCAGAGCCGAGCAGAACTGGCCGACGGCCAGGCACGCC